>DATHMS010000153.1:0-38307 GCA_035486795.1 Candidatus Sulfotelmatobacter sp.
TCGTCCAGAAACAAGGTGCCCTTGTCCGCCAACTCAAACTTGCCCGGCTTGCTCGCGTTTGCACCCGTGAATGCGCCCTTCTCATAGCCAAACAGTTCGCTCTCCAGCAGGTTCTCGGGAATCGCTGTGCTGTTGATCTTGATGAAAGGCCCCGAAGCCCGTTTTGACTTTTCATGAATCGCGCGCGCGATCAGGTCTTTGCCGACTCCGCTCTCTCCGCCCAGCAGCACTGTCGAATTCGTGGGCGCCACGCGCTCCACCGTCGCCAGCACTTCCTGCATCTTCACGCTGCGCGCGACCACGTTGGGATGCACATAGCGCTTGCCCAGCGCTTCGCGCAGCGACCGGTTCTCCTCACGCAAGTTGCGGACGTCCAGTTCCTTGCGGATCACCATGCGCATCTCGCTCAGCGAAAATGGTTTCAGCACATAGTCGCTCGCTCCGGCCTTCATGGCTTCCACCGCCGTCTCCACCGTCCCAAAAGCTGTCATCACCACTACCGGCAACGCGGCATTCTGCCGCTTGATCGCCTGCAGGAACTCGAGACCATTCATCCCCGGCAGCTTGAGGTCCGTCACCACAAGATCAACCGTATTCTCCCGCAGAAGCTTCACCCCAGCCTCGGCATCTCCCGCGGAAAGCGTCGTAAAACCGTCCTCGCCAAGATTCAACTCGAGCAAACGCCGCATCTTGGCTTCATCTTCGACAATCAGAATTGTTGGCATGATGGCTGGCAGTCGTCCGCCACTTCCTCGATCTCAAATAGCCTACCTGCTCCGCACCGGAACGCGATTTGCTTTAAGATGCCTGCGCCGCGGCCGTCCCGTCGCCTTCAGGAAAAAAGACAACGAAGCAAGCCCCGTGCTGATCGCTCCCGTCCTTTCCTCCCTCGACCCGGATTGTTCCGTGGTGCCCATCAACAATCGTCGAGACAATCGACAGTCCGAGGCCCACCCCGGTCTTCTTCGTAGTCACAAACGGGTTGAAGATCTGCTCCCGCAACTCCGCCGGAATTCCCGGCCCGGTGTCCTCAATCCGCACTTCCACTCCGTCCCGATTCGCGCTGTTTGCCCTCGCCGCCCTAACCCGCAACGTTCCTCCGCTGCTGCTCATCGCATCGTAAGCATTCTGAATCAGATTTGCGAACGCCTGTTCAGAGAGACTTTCATCCAAGGGAACCAAGGGCAAGTCCGCCTCATACTGCCGCTCCACCCGCACGACCCCGTCCTTCTGGGCTTGGCCTAGTGATAATGATACGGAGTGCAGCGCGCGATCCAGCACCGCGGTAATGTCCAGCGGAGTCAGCTCAACATGCAGCGGCCGGGCAAAATCCAGAAACCGCGTCACCAGCGCGCTCAGACGGTTCGTCTCACTCGATATGTAACCTGCCAATTCGCTGGCAAGGGGATTCGATTCCCCCAACTTCTGGTGCAGCATCTCCGCCGATCCCTTGATCACTCCCAGTGGATTGCGAATCTCATGGGCCAGCCCGGCCGACATTTGCCCCAACGCCGCCAGCCGCTCCGAACGCCGCGCCTCCTCCTGGGCCTGTTCCAACTTGCGATTGGTTTCGGCCAGCGTCTCTGCCAGTTCCTGATAGCGTTTGATTTGCCGGCGGTTCTCCACCACGAACCGGTTCACCACCATCGCTGCAAGAAAAAAGAAGACAATGCGGATGGCGAGCCGGCCATAGTCCTCTGCGTTGATCTCGTACTCCTGCAACGCAGGATAAAGATACGAACAGTACGCCGTAGAAGCCAGCGCAGTCCAAAACAGCGTGGCCCATGGACCGAAATATTGCGCCGCCGTGACCGCAGGCAGATAGTAGATGGGATAGTAGTAGCTGTTGATGGGGATTTCCCCAGTGTGATCCAACAGCAGCGTGGCCAGGGCAATCTTCAGTACGATAATGTAGACCGGCCCGCGCCGTGGGAGGCGCGCAATCAGCCAGCCTTCGCTCAACTGGAGAACGCCAAAACCAAGCAAGATGAACTGTTTGTGGTACTCGCGCACGGGCGGCAGGATGGCCAGCAGAGCCAGCAATACCAGCCAGAGAAAGTCCATCCAGTTGATGGCAGAACGACTTTGTTCGTTCCTGATCGGTTGGCTCATGGCAGGATCGTAAGAAATAACTGCGCCGGGAGCAGGCTCGTTGCCCGGCTTCCCGGCGCTATTGTGATCTCGTTACCTTCACTTCGATCCGCTGGCAGATCCACTAGCACGTTGCGCCGCATGCGAACCTATCAGACCGCAGGCGGCCAGTTCGCGTCAATGTCCTTTCTTGGGCGCACTCACGCTTTCCGCCTTGGGTGCGGCCGGATGCGGGTTCTGTTGCTTTTGCGGCGGTGCAGACGCGGGTTTCTGCGTATCGGCTGCTGCCGCCACCGGTGTAACCCGTACAGCGGAGGGATGCAAGGATGGCCGCGCGATTTGCGGTGAGGGACGCGAGGCGGACGATTGCTGGTTCCGGTTTTGAGGACCCGGGGCGCTCGTCTTTGGCTCAGGCTCAGGCTCCGCCGTTCCCTGTTCTTCCCAAACTCGAGGCTGTGGTTTTGCCTCGTTGCCCTGGGCATCAACTTCTCTGACGGAATGGAATCCGTTCTGCGATTGCGGCTGTCGCGCGGTCTGGACTGGCCGCCCCGGCGGTTGCTGCCGCACCAATGCTTGGCCGACCGACGATTGTTGAACCGAGCCCGGCACGGGAGTCGGCGTCCGCAACGCCACTACCTGGCGGCTCATCACAGCAGCCGGCGGCTTGATCGCCACCGGCTTGCCCGCACCGAATGCGCTGGACCGAACCGGCTCGACCGCAAGCGCGTTCGATACCGGCGCGGCGGCAATTTCGCGCGAGGGAACCGGCATCACATTCTGGGCCGCCGGCCGGCCATTCACGAACGCATCGCGCGAGACTACTGTCACGCTTCCGCTCACGTTTCGATTCGCGTAAGTGACATTGCTCACATTCCGGTTCACGACCACTGTGTTGTACACGTTAGTGACTCTCACGATATTCACCGCAGTGTTGGTGGTGTTCACATTGTTTACGTAAGCGCGGCTCACGCGATAACCAGGAATAAATACCTCCCCGGGAGCCAGCGGGAACCACCCTACTCCCACACCAGCAGAGAAATGAAATCCCGGCCCACCGCCGACCCAACCCACCAGTGCAGGCGCGTACACCGGCCGCACCATGCTTGGCCCTGGAACCCAGACCCAACCGTTGCCCGACAGAGCCCACCGGCCGTAGTGGAAGGGAGCGAATCCCCACGGCTCATTTTCGACCCAAGTCCAACCCCACGGTGCAACCCAGGCCCAACTTCCGAAGCGATACGGCGCCCAGCCTGCCGCGATTCCCGCAGGCTGCCAGACCATGCCATAGCCGGCCACGTCACTCCAGTTACCGTACTGATCGAGATCTTCGTATCCGGTCATATCGCGCGAAACGTAATTCGCGGAGTCGGAGCGATCTTCCGTCTGGTCGCGATCGAGCGCCCAACTGTCGAATCCGTCTTGACCGGGAATCTGCCCCAGATCGTACTTGAGTTGATCCGTCCCGTTACTAGTAAAAGTCGCGGACTGGTTCGCCACCACTGCATAAGAATTGCCGCCCCCGGTGACCTGGCCGCGTCCGCTCCACACGGTCACTTCCGTCCGATTGCCGTCTGGATCCACATCAATGCGGTAGTCCCCCGGCTGCATGACCACAAACGCCACGTTTGGCGTGTCGATTTCATAAGAGTCCTGGTCATCTACGTGCCTGACCATCACAATCAGGGAGCCCTGCACCAGACGAATCTGCGCCGCTTGGTCGCTCACCTCGAGCAGCGTGATCCCGGTCTTCGCGCCCAGGCGGATCGCGGTCGATCCGATATGCAATTCAGCTCGCGAATTTCCATCCGCCCAAACATTGTCGCCCGTCACCAGCGGACGATTGAGCACAGCACTGACCCAATCGTTTTCACCGCCAGGCTGGAGCGATACGGATCCATTCATATAATTCAAACGAGCCACCCGGCTTGGAGGATCCTGCTGGTCGATGTTTTCATTTGGCGCGTCATTCTGCGCGGTCTGGGATTGCGCCGTCTGGGAGGGTTGAGAATCCGGAGCGCCCGGCGCATCCTGCGCCCTTACTGCCGGAAATAATTGAAGCAGGAATGCCAGACCCGCTAGCGTTACTGCCAAGCTCCACCACGGCCTTTGTCTCTTCATAAGAATGCTTTCCTCATTAGATTCCAAGGGATTCCGCGGGGGATTCTGAAACGGATTCCGAAGCGAGTTTGCTTCGATCGTATCCATACTCATATAAACACGATAGGTACCTTTAGTTTCTGGCCGCGTGGTGGGAGTGGGCGGCCAGAGGCTGGCCGATCAGGCAGGCGAAGACTTGTTACGTGGGTAACGTTCAGTGGGTTACTGGCTTCGGCGAGATTTCATCCAAGGTTAGATTCAATTCCAGCACATTGACCCGCGGCTCGCCCAGAAATCCGAACTGCCGTGATTCAGTATGCCGCCGAACCGCTTCGCGAACCGCATCTTCGCTCAGTCCGCGTTCTTTCGCGACGCGCGGCACTTGAAATTCCGCCGCTTCAGGCGAGATATGTGGATCAAGTCCCGAACCAGACGTCGTCAGCAGATCCATGGGAATCGCGACGCCTGGATTCTCCGTCTGCAATCGATCGGCATCTCCCTGCACACGGGCCACGAGAGATTGATTGGTAGGCCCAAGATTCGATCCGCTGGAATTGCCAGCGTCATAACCCGTTCCAGCGCTGGACGGACGCGAGTGGAAATAACCAGCTGAGGAGAACGATTGCCCGATCAATCTCGATCCCACCACCTTGCCGTTCCGCGTCAAAAGTTCTCCGTTCGCCTGCTTCGGAAACAAAACCTGTGCGAGTCCAGTAATCACCAGCGGAAACAGCAGGCCAAACAGAACAGTTGTCACCAGCGTCATGAGCACAGCGGTGATCAGATTCTTCTTCATCGTCGCACCTACGCCAGCCCCGCCCGCACAATCAGCAGGTCGATAAGCTTGATCCCAATGAATGGCACAATCACTCCACCCACTCCGTACACCAGCAAATTTCGCCGCAGCAGAACCGCCGCTCCCTGCGGAACATATTTCACCCCGCGCAGCGCCAGCGGTATCAGCGCCACGATGATCAGCGCATTAAAGATGACCGCCGACAAGATCGCCGACTGCGGGGTCGCCAGGTGCATCACGTTCAGCGCCTGCAGAACCGGGAACGTGCCGGCAAACATTGCGGGGATGATGGCGAAATACTTGGCCACATCGTTCGCAATCGAAAACGTGGTGAGAGCGCCGCGCGTCATCAGCAACTGTTTGCCGATTTCCACGATCTCAATCAACTTGGTCGGATTCGAATCCAAATCCACCATGTTGCCCGCTTCCTTCGCCGCCTGCGTCCCCGTGTTCATCGCCACGCCCACATCGGCCTGCGCCAGCGCCGGCGCATCATTCGTACCGTCGCCGGTCATTGCAACCAGTTTCCCCTGCCCTTGCTCGCGCCGGATCAAATCCAGTTTGTCCTTCGGCGTAGCCTGCGCCAGGAAGTCGTCCACACCCGCTTCAGTCGCAATCGCTGCCGCCGTCAACGGATTGTCTCCGGTAATCATCACCGTCGTAATTCCCATCGCGCGCAACTGATCAAAGCGCTGCCGCATCCCGCCCTTCACAATATCTTTCAGGTGAATCACTCCTAAAGCGCGGCCATTCTCCGCCACCACCAGCGGCGTCCCTCCTGAACGCGAAATCACATCCACCGCGGCACGCACTTCGGCCGGAAGCGCACTGCCCTGCTCTTCTAGATATTTAGCAACTGCATCCGTCGCGCCTTTGCGGATCGCCCGCCCGTTCAAATTAACTCCCGACATCCGGGTCATCGCACTGAAGGGAATGAACTCGGCGTCGTGCGAACTCATTTCACGCCCTCGCAGTCCGTACTTTTCCTTGGCCAGCACTACAATCGACCGCCCTTCGGGAGTTTCGTCGGCCAGCGACGAGAGCTGTGCCGAATCCGCGAGCATTGCCTCGGTCACACCCGGTGCGGTTACGAACTCCGTGGCCTGGCGGTTGCCCAGCGTGATGGTTCCGGTTTTGTCGAGCAGTAACGTATTCACATCGCCCGCGGCTTCCACCGCGCGGCCCGACATCGCCAGCACGTTGTGCTGCACCAGGCGGTCCATGCCTGCGATGCCAATCGCGGAGAGTAGCCCACCAATCGTGGTCGGAATCAGGCACACCAACAAAGACACCAGCACGAACACCGTCTGCGGAGCACCCGCATAAATGGCAAACGGCTGCAGCGTGACTACCGCCAGCAGAAACACGATCGTCAGCCCAGCCAGCAGGATGTTCAGCGCAATCTCATTTGGTGTCTTCTGCCGCTCCGCACCCTCTACCAGCGCGATCATGCGGTCCAGAAATGTTTCGCCCGGATTCGAGGTGATCTTCACCTTCACCCAGTCCGACAACACGCGCGTTCCACCCGTCACCGCCGACCGGTCGCCGCCCGCTTCTCGAATCACGGGCGCCGATTCACCGGTAATCGCCGATTCGTCCACCGACGCCACGCCTTCCACAATCTCGCCGTCGCCGGGAACAAACTCGCCCGCTTCCACCAGCACCATATCCCCGGAGCGCAACTTGGAGCCTGGCACTGTCTCTGTCTTTCCGTCGCAAAGCAGGCGGTTCGCCATCGTCTCGGCTTTCGCGCGCCGCAGCGCATCGGCCTGCGCTTTGCCGCGGCCTTCCGCCATGGCCTCGGCAAAGTTGGCAAACAATACCGTGAACCACAGCCAGAGCGTGATCTGCAGATTGAATCCGAACCCCGGCTGCCCGCGCATTCGCTCAAGAATGAGCAGCACTGTGGTCACCACGCTGCCCACTTCCACCACAAACATCACCGGATTGCGCATCATGGTCACGGGATGCAGCTTCACCAGTGAATCCCACCCTGCACGGCGCACGATCTTGATGTCCCACAGGCTGCGTTTTGATTTCTTGCTCGCCATATTCGCTAGAAAGTCTTCCCCGCCTGCATCAGCAGATGCTCGAGAATTGGCCCCAGACTGAGCGCCGGGAAAAATGTCAGCGCGCCCACGATTACCACTACCCCGATCAGCAGAGCCGTGAACAACGGCCCCGTCACCGGGAAAGTACCCAGGGTTGCCGGAGTCTGTTTCTTTCCTGACAGATTGCCGGCAATCGCCAGCATGGGCAGGATCATCATGAAGCGCCCCAGTAGCATCGCCATGCCCAACGACGTGTTGTACCAAAGCGTATTTCCGCTGAATCCGTTGAAGGCGGACCCGTTGTTAGCCACGGAGGAGGTAAAGGCATAAAGCACCTGCGTAAATCCGTGCGGCCCCGCATTTGAGATGGCAGACGTGCCAAAGCTGTATAGAACCGAAATCGCCGTGAACACCAGAATCACCAGCGGAAAAATTAGGATCACCAGCATCGCCATCTTCACGTCGTAGGCTTCAATCTTCTTCCCTAGATACTCCGGCGTGCGCCCCACCATCAATCCCGCGATAAAGACGGAGAGAATAACGAAGACCAGCATCCCGTACATCCCCGCGCCCACTCCCCCGAAGATCACTTCGCTCAGCATGAGATTAATCAACGGAACCATTCCGCCCAGCGGCGTAAATGAATCATGCATCGAGTTAACTGCGCCGCAACTGGTGCCGGTGGTCACGGCCGCGAACAATGCCGAGTTCGCCACGCCTAAGCGCACTTCTTTCCCTTCAAGGTTGCCCACCGATTGCTGAACCGATGACGGATGCTGAGAACTGTGCTGCGCGGCCGCGGTTAGTAGAGGATTCCCGCGCGCCTCTGCCCAATAGGCTGTGCTAACCCCTGCAAGTAATAGCAAAGCCATCGCCGCCCACACTGCCCAGCCGTGTCGCGGCGATCCGGTCATCTTGCCCAGTGTGTAAGTAAAGGCGGAAGGAATTGCCAGAATGAAGAACATCTCCAGAAAGTTCGTGAACGGCGTAGGATTTTCGAACGGATGCGCGCTGTTTGCATTGAAGAAGCCGCCGCCATTCGTCCCCAGTTCCTTGATTACCTCCTGCGATGCCGTGGGCCCTTGCGCAATCACCTGCTGGCTGACCGTCTGCATCGCAGGCTTACCGTCAGCCCTAGTCACAGGTTTTCCGTCGGAACCAAGTTGCGGCGTCTGGTACGGATCGACCAGTTGCACTGTGTCATAAGGCTTCAGGTTCTGTACCACGCCTTGCGACACCAGCACCAGCGCGCCCACCAGGCACAACGGAGCCAGAATCCACAAAGTGCCGCGAACCATGTCCACCCAGAAATTGCCGATGGCCTTCTGCTCGCGCCGCGCAATGCCGCGAATAAACGCGATGGCCAACGCCATTCCTGCGGCCGCCGAAACCCAGTTGTGATACGCCAGACCGACCATCTGCGTCAGATAGCTCATGGTCGTCTCGGGCGAGTAATTCTGCCAGTTTGTGTTCGTGGTGAACGAAGCCGCGGTGTTGAACGCCAGCGCCGGAGGCACCCCCGCCAGCTTCTGCGGATTCCATGGCAGCCATGTCCACTGCTGCACCCGCTGCAGCACATAAAGCAAAATCATGGAAACGCCGCTGAACAACAGCAGGGCTAGCGCGTATTCCTTCCAGTCCATCTCGTGGTTTTCATCTACACCCGTAAGCCGGTAAAGAATACGTTCCAGCGGACGCATCAGCGGATCGAGCCAGGTCCGCTCACGACCGAACACCCGCGCCATGAATCCGCCCAGCGGCTTGGTCGTCAGCAACACTACCAGCAACAGAAAGAAGATTTGCAGCCATCCATTTGCCGTCATCAGAATTTCTCCGGCCGCAACATGGCGTACACCAGATACGCCAGCAGCCCCGCGCAAATGATCAGCATGATGATGGGTTCAGAATTCATATCCGTCTCAACGCACCCGCTCGCAAAAGACCACGTAAGCCAGCGACACGGCAAAGAAGAGAATAGTCACCGCGAGAAAGATCGCATCCTGCATCACTGATCCCTTCAGCCCTAGAACTTGACCATGATATCGATATCGAAGAACTGTTCGTCCCGGCGCAGATCAGGAAACCATACGCTGCTGCCCTGCGCTCCGCAGGCCGCCTGCGCGGCGCTGAGGATCTCTTGCATGGACGAATTCCCGTCATTGCAGGCAAAGAATTGAGGAAACCCGTTGTTGGTATAAGGCACTCCGCCCGAACCCGGCGGCGTGATTCCACCCGCGCCCGTCCAGTATGGCACGCTGGCATGGCGATAATCGTATTCCCAGCGAAACGTGATGTACTGGCTGGGCATGTAATCAAATGTGATCGACGAATCCCAGGCCTTGAACGGGTCCGACGGATTCCCGGTAAAGTAGGGCGCAGCGATCCCCGCCGACTCCGCCGTCTCTCCGTTGATCGGAGGGTCTAGTACCAGATAGCGTCCGGGATTGTTGATCTGGCCTCCGCCGACCGTCAATGCATACCGGTCTTTCTTGAACCACATGCGGTTGTAGAGCATGTAGCCGATAAAGCTCTGCTTTGGATTGATTCCCGCACTGAAATAGTCGCCCCCAACCGACTTCGCGTCCTTGGTGTCACCGTGGCAGCCCACGCCCTGCAGATATACGCCCGCTGAGGTGGTGGTGCTCGGACCAAACTCGCAACCCATATCGCCGGTGAAGGTAAACGCCATCTTGTCGAGGGTCTGGCCCGGTTTGTCGAAGTACTTGATCTCGATGCTGTCGTCCGTGTGAACGCGGCCCCGGTTCGGTATGTAAAGATCGTCGTGGCCCAATCCGTAGTTGTTGGAAATAACGTTCACCCAGGGCCTCGGCGTCCACTTAATCTGCCCACCGAGACCTTTCCGGGAGTTGGTTGAGCCGTAGGATTGCCATCCGTTGATGAACCACGGCTCGATCTTCAAGTGGGGGTTGGGAAAAATCTGAACTCTCAAACCGTTGAAGAACCAAGGCGTATTCGAAGACACATACGAAGGCTGATATGCCCAGTTGTCGAAGTTGTAATAGCTGAACAGACCAATGTACGACATGAAGATTCCCGCGTCGATGTTGATTCCGTTCAACGCATTAATGTGGTAGCCACCATAGGCCTCGGCCAGGTAGCGATAGGCTGTGTCAAGATCCCACTGGCCCTTCGCCGGACTGGGATCATTGCGGGGCGTCGTTTCGGAATACATGCCGAACTGCGTCATCAATCGAGCGCGAACATTGTCATAGTGAAAGTCGCCGCCCACCCCCAGTTGCTCCAGCTGGATTTCGTTGGATCGAAATATTTCGCTCGACCCGCCCATCGAGTTGTCTACAGGTTTGTTGAAATCGTAAGTGTAGGAGACATCGGCCCGGATTTCCGGCGTGAAAAACTTCGAATCGAAAGCGGCGTCCTTGGTGCGCGGATTGCCATTCAGCCAAGTCCAGTCCCAGTCCGAGAAAGGCACGATCTTTTCTTTCTTGGCAGACGCGGTGTCGGGAGATTGACTGGAGGAAGTCGGACTCGGCGAAGACAGACTCGCTGGCGGTGCCAACCATCCTGTCATCCCGCCAGATACAGCCGCGGTGCTGGTCGCTGCGGTCGAGCTGCCAAAGTTCGCCGCCGTCGTGGCGGGGACGTTTGGCCCAGGGCCAGTCCTCTCCGGTGCTGGCGCCGGCGACGCCTCACTTCGATCCTTCGCTGGCTTCTGCTGCTCAACTTCCGCGCGCAAGCGTTCAACCTCGGCTCGCAGTGCTCTTACCTCATCCCGCATCTGCTGCTGTTCTGTTGGTGCAGCCAAACTAGAGCCGGCGTTCGAGGAGGTGGCCGTGCCTTGCGTGGACTGAGCGTCGGCCAAGGCTGTCAGAAACAGCACGGACGTCCAGAGCAATAAGACCTGAGCTGCATTTGTCTTTCGCATGATATTCGTTCTCCAGGCGGTAATCGCCGCCTTCGCTTTCTGTTGCGCGGCAATCGTCCTCAAAATGGACGCCGCGCAGAACTTTGAACTGTTCCTCTTTCTTCAATTCCCTGCGGAGTGGCACCACCCAGTAGCACACCGATGGCGCACCCTCACGCAGCAAGGCCGTCAAAAACCTGAGCATGAACGCAACTGCCGCCAAAGCGAGGACTGCAACTGCCGAGGCTGCCCACATACTCCTGCCTCCCGTGCTTTCACGCGGACGCCTTGCACACAAACATTTCAGTAGAGCATTTCACATGTAAAGGCGAGTTAAGGAATTCCTAAAGAATTCGTAAAGGAGCACTTCCTCTTCCTGGTTCGGGCTTCCTGGACACCTCGTGGGATACGAGAGATCACCGTCGAAGCGATAAGACACTAAAGATGTAGAGGAGAATGAGAAAACCTGCTGCGTCACACACTTGGAACGTGATCCCTCGCCCTTCGGCCCGCGAACTCTGTCACTTTCCTACACTTGTGAAGTGGCTTACTCGCAATCTCGATTGCGTCAGTTCCTTAACATCCAGCTCTCCGTTCTTGCTCCTGTCCAGCCTGTCGAACTCTGCTTCCATAAACTTCATCCATTCTTGCTTGGAGATCCTGCCCTTCTTTTCGGTATCGATAAGAAGCAGTAATTGCTTGACCTCTTCCTCTCCTAGTGCCAACTTGTCCTGCGGTTTCGGAGCTGCTGCCTTTTGTGCCAGCCCGGTGCGTAGCATGGCACCCATCACGGCCAACGTTGCCACAAACACAATAATCCGTACCGCGTTCGTTCGGCTCGACATGATTAACTCCACTCGGTCGGACTTTTGCTGCCGGTCGAGGAATCAACGCACAACCATGAACGTTGCTCTCACCGTGAGGCAGCCCATCGCTCTCAACAGCCCCATTCCGCTTCCCCCGGCTGAGCAAAATATTGCCGCGACTTCCCCCGCTCACTGGTCATTGATTCCAGTTCGAGCAGTGCCAAGCGCACCGCCGCCACCAACCGGCTCTTCTCCTGTTGCGGAACTTCTTTCCACGAACCGCATCCTTCGCTGCGATTACCCGATATATTGGGCGTAAGTGCCTCGTGATAGTGGTGGAAAAGTTCCGCCAACCGTTCCGGTGCTACTTCATTAATCCACATGATCTATGATCTCCTTGAACCCAAAAGCTTCTGTAGGCTGCTTCTCAGCCACACAACCATTGGACGCGGAATGCCAGAAGGGCCGAATAAAGGGTCCATAAAATGTTCGTAAGGATGGAAGACAGGAAGGCAGCAAAAGCAGGACTTACGACCCCGGTTCAAACCGGTATCCCACCCAGGGTTCGGTAAGGAGGTATTTCGGCGACGAAGGGTCAGCTTCAATCTTCTTGCGCAACTGCCCGACAAACACGCGTAAGTATTCCGGCTGTTCCACGCTGTTCGTGCCCCATACAGCTGCCAACAGCGTTCTGTGCGTCACCACTTTGCCGGGACGCCGCGCCAGATAAAGCAGCAAGTCGAATTCTTTCGGCGTGAGATGAACCTCATGCCCTCTCACCTTCACTGAACGCGCATCCAGATCGATCGAAAAATCACCAGCGGTAATCGTGCTGGGTGATTCCTCGACCGTTGGCGTCCGCCGCAATTGGGCCCGAATCCGCGCCAGCAGTTCGTTCATGCTGAACGGTTTGGTCACGTAGTCATCGGCGCCGGCGTCCAGCGCTTCCACCTTTGTGCGATCCTGTCCGCGTACCGAAAGCACGATGATGGGTACTTGCGAGATCTGCCGAACCTGGCGGCACAGCCCTACTCCGTCGAGATTCGGCATGGCCAGGTCTGTCACCACTACATGCGGCGTCCAGTTTTTCATCAGCTCCAGCGCCATCTCCCCGTCGTTGGCCACGCGGATGTCGTACCCCTGCGCCGAAAGTGTCGTCCGCAGCACGCGCGTGATCTGCGGCTCGTCATCCACCACTAGGATTCGCCGGTGCTCGCTAGTCATCTTCTGGTCGATCTCACTCACCGCATTTCCTGGGTCACGATGTGTACATCCACCGCAGGTGTATCGCGCAGAAACTTATGAATCGCTGAAAGATAGAAATACCTCTTCCACCCCTTCGTGGCCGACCGCCCGAACACCACCTGGGTAATGTGATTCTCGCGCACGAATTCCGCAACTTTCTCCGCGACCACCTTGCCTTCGGTCTTCACTACTTTGGCGCCCACGCTTTCCGCGAAACGGATATTGTCAGCCAGAGTGTGCTGGTTCTCGTCGCTCTCATCCGCACCTGTGTCCACATAAAACGCATACAAGTCACCATCCATGGCCTGGGCCATGCGCGCGCCCCGCGCTATCAAATACTGCGCTGCTGGATTCGAACTGAAGCACACCGCAATCCGCTCCCGCACTTGCAGCAGTTGTCCGTCTTCGTTCTTGAGTTCCGAAAGCGTGCGATCGACCGCCTGCGTCACCTGCCGCAAGGCCAACTCGCGCAGCGCAACCAGGTTGGTATTCCGGAAGAAATTAGCCAGCGCCCGATCCGCCCGATCCAGTGGATAAATGTCTCCACGCTTCATGCGCGTCTGCAACGCCTGCGGAGTAAGATCCGCCATCACAATCTCGCCCGCCCGCCGGATCACCCAGTCCGGCACCGTCTCCCGCACCTGCACCCCAGTAAGGCTCCGGATCGTAGGCGACAGGCTCTCGATGTGCTGCACATTCAAAGTGGAAAGTACGTCAATTCCAGCATCGAGCAGCTCAAACACATCCTCATAGCGTTTCGCGTGCTTGCTGCCCTCAATGTTGGTGTGGGCCAGCTCATCCACCAGCACCACGTGCGGCTTGCGGGCCAGAATGGCGTCCACATCCATCTCTTCAAAAATCGTCGATTTATATTCCAGCTTCTTCCGCGGAACCGTCTCCAGCCGCGAAGAAAGCTCCACAATCGGCTTGCGCCCGTGGGTTTCCACCACACCGATCACCACTTCCTCGCCGCGGCTGGCCCGCCGCACCCCTTCACTCAACATGGCATACGTCTTTCCCACGCCAGGGGCGTAGCCCAGAAACAGCTTGAACACCGCCGGCCGCTGAGCCGTGTCCACTTCCTTAAGCCATTCTTCAGGACTTTTGGGCATCGCGGTTATTCTCCACGCCGGAGTAGGAATTGTCGAATCTAGACGAAAGCAAGTTTCAAAGGTTTCATAGCCTCAAGGTTTCACAACCTATCGCCGTCACTGAAGCCCTGGAACTTTGAAACCTTGAAACCCAGATTCCGGTTACAATCGTGCCCGTGAAAGCCCGCTGGCTACCGCACCTGCTCCGCTATGCCGCCTGCCTCGTGGCCACCGAATTGGTTGTCCAGGTCTACCGGCGGCTCATCCACGTAAACCCCACTACGGTAGCCTTAACATTTCTTCTCATGGTGCTGTGGGTGGCGGCCTACTGGGGATTTCGCTTCTCGGTCTTTCTCGCGCTGATCGCCACGCTCGCTTTCAATTATTATTTTCTTCCTCCCATCGGAACCTTAACCGTCGCCGACCCGCAGAACTGGGTGGCGCTGTTCGCCTTCCTGGTAACCGCCGGCATTGCCAGCCAGCTTGCCGACCGCGCCCGCCGCCAAACCGCCGACGCCAATCAGCGCCGCCGCGACGTAGAGCGTCTCTACAGCTTCAGCCAGCGCCTGCTCGCCACCGACAACGTCGCCGAACTCCTGAATGCGATTCCTGCCTACGTTTGTGACGGATTCGGCGCCAAGGCTGCCGCCATCTACTTGCTCAGCTCGCAACAGGTCTACCGCACCGACCCCAAAGCAACCTGGCTTGCCCTGCAGGACCTTCAAATGGTGAGTTCCCGAGGCGAGCCGGTTATCGACTCCCAGCGCGGAATTTCTCTCACTCCATTGCACCTGGGAACGCGCACCACCGGGGCCGTTGGCATTGTCGGGCCAGCGCTCTCGCGCGCCACCCTTGAAGCCCTCGGCAGCATGATCGGTATCGCCATCGAGCGCGCCGGAGCGATGGAAAAACTCTCCCAGACCGAAGCCGCGCACCAGAGCGAAAACCTGCGCACCGTTCTGCTCGATTCCGTGACGCACGAGCTGCGCACGCCTCTCACCGGAATCAAAGCTGCAGTCACAGGTCTGCTCTCGGATTACAACCTTGACGACGCGCAGCGGCGCGAGTTGCTAGCCGTAATCAACGAGGAAACTGATCGCCTCGACCGACTGGTTGGCGAAGCTACGGAAATGGCTCAGCTCGATGCCCACAAGGTCGAACTCCACATGGCTCCTGTGGATATCGCCACCGTGATCGAATCCGCCGTAGAAGAATCCAGAACCTTCATAGGTCAGCACCCGCTCGATGTGCGCGTGCCCGAATCGCTCCCCAAGGTGCGCGTGGATTCTGACCGCATCGCGGAAGTGCTAAAACAGTTACTCGAAAACGCCGACAAGTATTCTCCTCCCACCTCGCCCATAACCATCACCGCAGAACAAAAAGGAAACCGCATCGTTACCAGCGTCACCGATCACGGACACGGCATCGACGACTTCGAACAATCCCTGGTCTTTGACAAGTTCTATCGCGGCCGCGAACAGCGCTACAGCGTGCAAGGCACGGGCATGGGGTTAGCCATCGCCAAAGCCATCGTGGAAGCCCACAACGGGGTCGTCGCCGTCACCAGCCAACTCGGCCGTGGCTCGGTCTTTTCCTTCGAACTGCCAATCGTTTGAGGTTGATCCTCACACGATCAGGACCTCGGTCAGCACCGTCATACCTTTCGCATTGCCGAAAGCAACATCAAAACAGTACATTGCTGTTGGGATCCATTCCATGCTCCGATGAGCCTTGCCACCCTCAACGATATTTTCTTCGCCGCCACCGAGCGCAATCTCGACCACGCCATGCTCTACCGGGAAGCAGGAAAGTGGCTGCCTATCTCCTCTTCGGACCTCCGCCGCAACATCGCCGGAACCGTTCGCGCTCTACAGAGGTGGGGCATCCAGAAAGGCGACCGCGTTGCGATTCTGAGCGAGAACCGGCCCGAGTGGTCGACCGCCGACTTCGCCATCCTGTTGCTCGGCGCCGTCACCGTTCCCGTCTACTCCACACTGACTCCCGAACAAACCGCCTACACCCTGCGCGACTCCGGCGCCAGCGTCATTTTCGTTTCTAGCGAACTTCAACTACGCAAGATCCAGGCAATTCTCCCCAACACGCAAGTCAAGAGAATCGTAGTCATGGATCACGTCCGGATCCCGGCCGATCTGCCTGTACCGTGCGCGCTCATGGATCAATTCATGAGCCAGGGTCCCCAGAACCTCGACCCCCAAACCGAATCCGTCGCCCGCTCCATCCACTCCGGCGACCTCGCCACCATTATCTACACCTCCGGCACCACCGGAATTTCTAAAGGAGTGATGCTGACCCACGGCAACATTGCCTCGAACATTAATTGCTCCCTGCTCGGCTTCGACATGCACCCCGGGCTGATCAGCATCTCGTTCCTCCCTCTTTCGCACGTCACCGCCCGCCACGTGGATCTATCCATGCTTTACCACGGCGTAACTCTTGCCTACTGTCCCTTCATGGAAAACCTTACCGAGACCTTCCTCGAAGTCCGCCCTTCCTTGTGCGTTTCTGTGCCCAGAGTCTACGAAAAAATCTATGCCAAGACCGAAATGAAAGCCCATGGCTTTGCTAAGCGCGTCATGTACCGCTGGGCGCTGTCAGTAGGCCGCGCCAACAAGCAAGCAATTCTTGCCGGACGAATCCCCGCCTCGGCCAGCTGGAGACTGGCCAACCGGCTGATCTTCTCGAAAATCCGCGAAGGTCTGGGAGGCCGGGTCGAAACTTTCATCTCCGGAGGCGCACCTCTGGGCCGCGAACTAGCCGAGTGGTTTGCCACCGTGGGCATCCGCATTCATGAAGGCTATGGCTTGACCGAAACTTCCCCGGTGATCGCTGTCAACACGCCCATCAACCATCGCATCGGCACCGTCGGCAAAATCCTTTCCAACCTCGAAGTGCGCATCGTCGAGGACGGAGAGATTCTGGTGCGTGGCCCCTCCGTCTTTAAGGGATACTGGAACCGCCCCGAAGAAACGCAGAACGCCTTCCAGGACGGCTGGTTCAAGACGGGAGACATCGGCCACATCGACGCCGATGGATATCTCTCCGTCACCGATCGCAAGAAAGAACTCATCAAAACCTCGGGCGGCAAGTTCATTGCCCCACAACCGATCGAGAACTCCCTGAAGCTCAACCCCCTGGTCGGAACCGCCGCCATCATCGGCGACAAGCACAAGTTTGCCTTTGTCATCATCTCCCCCAACTTCCTGATGCTGGAAGACTGGGCCCGCAGCAACCAGGTCGCCTTTCCCTCGCGCGCGGAACTAGTGGCCGACCCAACAGTCCAGGCGCTCTACGAGGGAATAGTGGAAGAAGTGAACCAGAATCTCGCAAGATTCGAAAAGCTGAAGCGCGTGCTGCTGGTCTCCGAAGAATTCACCGCCGAAAACGGCGCCCTCACGCCCACGCTAAAGCTGCGTCGGCGCATAATCGAAGAACGCTATCGCCGCGAAATCGACGAACTCTACGCCCGGGCAGAATCGACGGCTACAACATAAGCGTTGTCATTCCGAAGCGGCGCAGCCGCCGAGGAATCTGGGTCCTTTCCGCCAGCACACTCCCGCCGAACCGCCGATGTCCCTTCCAGTCGGTTTTCATTACAATAATCCTCATGACCGATCCCCTAATCATCGCCGGACGCTCCTTCCGCTCCCGCCTGATCGTCGGCACAGGAAAATACAAGTCCTTCCAGGAAACCGCCCGCGCCCTCGAGGCCAGTGGAGCCGAGATGGTGACAGTAGCCGTCCGCCGCGTCAACCTCGACCGCAGCAAAGAGTCCCTGCTTGATTACATAGATTCGAAGAAATATTTCCTCCTGCCCAACACCGCTGGCTGCTACAACGCAGACGAGGCCATCCGCGCGGCGCGTCTCGGCCGCGAAGTCGGCCTTTCAGACTGGGTAAAACTAGAAGTAATCGGCGACCAGGCCACACTCTACCCAGACGTGCAAGCCACGCTCGAAGCCACCAGGGTTCTGGTAAGCGAAGGCTTCACCGTTCTGCCTTACACCTCTGACGACATTGTCTATGCCAAACGTCTGGTCGAAGCCGGAGCGGCCGCGGTGATGCCGCTCGGCGCGCCAATTGGCAGCGGCATGGGCATTCAAAATCAGGCCCACATCCGCATCCTGCGCGAAATGATCACCGGCGTCCCGCTGATTGTGGACGCAGGCGTAGGCACTGCATCCGATGCCGCCATCGCCATGGAACTCGGTGCCGACGCCGTCCTCATGAACACCGGCATCGCCAACGCGCAAGATCCCGTGCTCATGGCCGAAGCCATGCACCACGCAGTGCTGGCCGGCCGCCAGGCTTACCTCTCAGGCCGCATGCCCAGGAAGTTGTACGCCACAGCCAGTTCGCCCCTCGAAGGCGTAGTCCGGTAGCGTCGGCAGTCTGCCCTAAGAGCGGTCGAGGGGTCCGGCCCGCTGGCATCGAATCCGAAAATGACTGCAAAAACAAAAGGGCGGCCGCAGCCGCCCAACTCTTCTTCCAAATCCCTCTCAGAGCATCTTCACATTTTGCACATGAATGGAATCCGCAGTCTCGCTACCGGTCACGGCGACGTGGTGTCCGACATGGTCCTTAAGCGCATCCGGGTTGTCCACTTTCAGAACCTTCTGGTCCTTGTCAGTCACGATTACCATATCCGCGCCGGCGGCCAGGCATTTCTTGGTGCACGCCTCAGCCCCAGCGTTGGCGCCCTTTGCGCCGCATTTGCTATCACTCACCCACCCATTCACGGTCGCGCTCTTACCCATGTCATCAAACGCCAAAGCCGTCAGGGCAAACACGAAACACATCGCAAGACAAAGCAACAGAACTTTTCTCATGGCCGGTTTTCTCCTTATTTAATTTCCGCTCGCGGCTTAAAACCGCAGGCTGTGCAGGGAACTCTAATCGCACGTCCGGCAGCAACTCGACGCCCCGGCAACGATTAACGTGCCGAACTATATCACAGAGGAACCGCTCGATTGTCATGCAGTTGTCATCGACGTGAGCGATCCCCGGAATCGCTGGCCGCCGGGGACACCCTCACTTCTTCGCCGAGTGGCGGGCGGGCGGCATCTGACTTGCCGGAGCCGGCGGGACGTATACATACTCCCCTGGACGCGCATAGTGCAACTGCTCGCGCGCTTCTTTCTCGATCGCTTTCTCGTCCGTCTTCATTCCTTGAATCTTCTGCGCGTAGAGTTCGTTTTCGTGTTGTTCCTGCGCGATCCGCTTTTGCAGCGACTCATATTCCATCCGTTTCTGCTTGTACACAATCATGCCATTCGCGCCAAACATAACATGCACAAACAGCAATCCGGCAAGCGCCGCAACAGCGATAGTCGCGATGCGTCGCCGCAAGAGACTCAGCCGCGTCACCAGCGGTCGCGCACTCAACATCCAGGAGGCCGCCAGCGCCTCGGCCTGTGGCGCCCTTTCGGCCACGGCGCGCAGTCCATCCTGCGGACTGGGAAATCGCCGAATTCTTGAAGGATCCTTCACTCGAAAATCCATTGCTTGGCCGCCGCGCTCAACTTCTCCAGACCTTGCTCGCTTCGCGCTTCCGAATACACTCGCACCACCGGCTCAGTCCCGGACAGCCGGTAGCAAACCCACGAGCCATCCTCGAAAACCAGCTTCAGCCCGTCGGTGCGCACTGCCTCGCTGATCGCCCGTCCACAGAACTCCCTTGGATCAGACCTTAGCTTCTCAGTGAACTTCTCCTTCACCTCAGGCGTCAAGCGGAAGTTCTCCCGTCGCGGGTAGTAGGAACCAACTTGGTTACACAGCGCCTTCAATTGCTCTCCCAGCGACTTCCCTCGCTTCGCCACCATCTCGCAGCACAAAAGCCCCGCCAGGACCCCATCTTTCTCCGGCACGTGATGACGGATCGAAAGCCCCGCGCTCTCTTCCCCGCCAATCGCGATCTTATCCTGCATGATCAGTTCGCCAATGTACTTGAATCCCACCGGGGTTTCGTAAAGCTCCACTCCCCGAGCCTTCGCAACGGCATTAATCAGGTTCGTGGTCGCCACCGACTTCGCCACTCCGTTCTTCCATCCCCGGCTCTCCACCAGGTAGTCAAACAGCAAAGCAATCACGTAGTTTGGCTGCAGAAAGGTTGCGTCGGCGTCGACAATTCCGAAGCGATCCGCATCGCCGTCAGTCGCAATGCCAATCTGCGATGCCGTCGCCCGCATCTTTTCTCTCAACCCCTCCAGCAGGTGATCATCCGGCTCCGGCGCGTGGCCGCCAAACAGCACATCTCGATGGTCATGGACGGTGGCAACCTTCACCCCTGCATCACGCAACAATCCGTCCGAATATCCCCGCGCCGCGCCCCACATAGGATCAAAACAAACCCGCAGGTTCGCCTTGCGGATCGCCTCCAGATCCACAATCTCCCCAAGCCGCTTCAAGTACGCTGGCTTCACATCGAGCGACTCCTGGGCTGCAGTTCCGTTGCCCTTGGCTACCGCTCCTGAAGCCGAAGCGGCGCGATCTCCCGCCTCAATCTCGGCCTCAATCTTCTTCGTAACTTCCGGCAGAGCCGGGCACCCATCCGGCGTCGAGAACTTGATCCCGTTGTACTCCGGAGGATTGTGCGAGGCCGTAAAGTTGATTACCCCATCCGCCCTGGTTTGGACCACCGCATAGGCAAACGCCGGAGTGGGCGCAGGCTCCGCAACTACAACCGGCGTAATCCCGTACGACGCCAGAATCTCTGCCGCCATCGAACAAAACGTCTCACCCAGGAATCGCGGATCGCGCCCCACGATCACCCGCGCTCCTTCTTTCTTCTGTGAGACCACATATCGCGCAATTCCATCCACGCCCCGCCGAACATTAGCGAACGTAAACTCCTCCGCCATCACCGCCCGCCAACCCGATGTGCCAAACTTGATCTGCGTCGTCATAAAAACGCTCCGGATTCTATAGCGCCCGCCTCTTGCTGGCCGTCCTGAGAGCCTGCCCCGAGCTTGCCAAAGGGGCTTCCTGCCCTCCGCGCCGGCGCCCATCAGACCCCTTCCGGGATTTCTCTGATCGCACTAACAACACAACCTGCTACATTTTCTTCGTGGCCGGCGACACCGCCGCCTGATTCTATATGACCGACAAACGAATCGTCCTCACCGCCACCGCTTCCGAAGAGGAAGCCCGCAAAATTGCGCGTCATCTGGTCGAGCACCAGCTTGCCGCCTCCGTCAATATCGTCTCTCAGGTCGAATCCATCTACCGTTGGCAAAACAAGATTGAAGAAGCTCGCGAATGGCTCTTGATCGTCAAGACGACTGCCGCAGCCTTCGTCCAGGTGCGCGAGGCAATTGCAGAACTCCACTCCTACGAACTTCCCGAGTGCATCTCCCTTACGATTGAAGATGGATCACCCTCCTATCTGCAATGGATCGCCGAATCAGTCTCCACCGGAGAATTCGGCGAATGACTCCGCCGCTTCATCGAAAGCTACTGGCTCAATTGCAATTGCGAAGTTAGCTGATTGATAGCAGAGACGTCGAAGAAGCCAGATAGGTCTGCGTGCCCGGCCAGAGTATCGCGCTGCTTGCCTTCCACCAGAATCTTGACCCTCAGAATCCCGGGGAGGTTGGCCGAAAGCGTCTGGATCATCGATGCCACCGTGAGTTCTTCCGACAGGACGCCAGAACGGTGACCATCGGCGAAAGCCGCGTTGATGTCGATGACCGCGAGTCCTGGATCCACCAGGTACACACTGCGGACGTCGGCACCCTCCGGCAAAGGGTGCGGCGAGGCTTTGTCCAGATAGAGGGCAAGCAGCGAACGCAGCAATTCTTCAGCGCGTTGTTGCCGAACCGAGGGCAGCGGAATGCGCGCCGGCTGTGCGAGCAGCACCCCAGTATCGTCATATGCGACAAAGAGCGTTACTTGCTCAGTGGCTCCAGCCACGGGAGGCACTACGGGACGCATGTCGACTGAGGCGACGGGACCGGCTGCGGCGCGGCCTCGCATGCGCCATGCATAGACGCTCATACCCAGCACGGCCAACAGCAGCACCGAGACCGCAATAAAAAGATGCCGTGGAATCATTGTTGTCCAATCATTATTGTCCAACCATTGTTGCCCAATTATTGTTGTTCAATCATGGCGCGGCTCCCAATTGCATGCGAATGGCGGCGATTCCGTTAGCCACTGCGCCCGCCACTAGTTGCTGGTAATCGGAAGAAGTGAGTGGCGCAAGATCGGATGACGGCGCGGCAACCTCGACGGCAATGGCGGCAGTGTTGATGTTATTCAATGGCCGCAGCGGCGCAGTCAGGGTACGGACAGCAACCTGCTGCTTCTTCAGTTCCGCGGCCACACTCGCAGCGGTTGCTTGACTGAGAGCGATCGAAGCGGACTGGGCGGTGCTCCATGAGCGGAACGGACCCCGGTCGTCCTCAGCTGCATAAGGAAGCAGCGACGTGTAGAGGCGCACGCCGTGACCGTTCGATGCAGCATGCAGCGCCACGTAAACGGCGGCGTGGGTGGTGTTGGCGTAATAAGCCCGGTCGTCAAGCGACACCGTGGCGTCCGAATCGCGCAGAACGAGCGTCGGGATTCCGCGATTCTCCAGTTCCTGCCGCAAACGGCGGGCGAAGGCAACAGTTACGTCTTTTTCTGCAAGCGTCGTGCTGAGTGCTTCGCCGCGGTCATTTCCGCCATGGCTGGCGTCCACTACCGCAAAGTAACGGCGCGCGACACCACCCGACGGTCGTGCTGCCGGCGGCTGAGGAACTGCGCCACCTTGCGGCGAAGCCGCCGCCGTCCCTGTGCTCGAGGTTACCCCAGGTGCGGGTGCCGCCGGTGCAGTTGCCACAGGTGCAGTCGGACCGGCAACGGCCGTTCCCGTCGTCGTGGCTGCGGTTTGAGACTTGGTGGGTGAGAGGGTGATGGTTTTGCCATCCGGGCTGAAGCCGGCAATAAGCGGGATCGTTGTGCTTACAGTAATTTGGGCTGCGCCATTGCTCTCAGAATAGGTCGCTTCGGGAATCGTCTTGCTGCCGAAAGTAAGAGTAGGCGAGGCGGGCGAGGTCACTGGTTCGTGGCTGAAAGTCATGCGCAGTTTGCCGGGTTCGGTGGAAACCGACGGATTGACCGGCGCGGTGAAATGAAACACCAGATGCGAAGCATCGTCCTGCGACACCGAGGCAGTGAAGTGCGTGGCGACGCTGCCGATGAACAGCCGTCCAGATTCCTGGTGCAGCGTCACGCCCCCTCCCAAGAACCGTGGCAGCAGCGAACCGAGGGAGGCCACAAGAACCAGGCCGCGTCCATTTTCCATGAGGAATTTCCCGCCCAGGTCGGCGTCCCGTCCCTGAATCCGCGAGTAGCTTTTCCCAACCACAAACTCGCCGAGGATGCCGTTGTAGTGTATTCGCCAGCGTGGAGGTTCGAATTTAGCACTGACTGTTCCCAGCGGATCCAGCAGCTCCAGCAGGCCAACGTACTCCCGGCCTTGCCGCTGCACGATCGGCAAGGAATAGTTGGCCGCCGTTGAATAGACGGAAAGATGCTTTTCAGGAGCCGCACTGGAAGCCAGCAGGACTGCTAAAACCACAAAAACACCAGCCGCGACTCCTACTCTTCGCCATGCGCTGGTCGAATGCCCGCGAATCCCACCTCTAATCGAGTGCATAGACCGTCAATCCGCTGAGGAGCTTGGGGTAGAAATCGGTAGACTTCTGGGGCATAACCTCGCCCGCAAAGGCAATATCACGGACCTGCGCCATGCGGCACGGGTTCATCAGAAAAGCGATATCGGCGCCGGTACCACTCTCGCCGCGTACCTGCGACAAAGCTTCACCCGCGTCGCGCACGTAAGAGATGTTCGCCTGGTTGCGGATCGATTCTTCTGAAAGTTTCAGCACTCTCTCCAGCAGGCATTTATGCAGTTGCACAACGTCGAGATCCTGTTGCCGGACGGAGAAACCCGCGAAGACATCTGCTGTCGGGTTGGGATGGTGCAGCAGGAAGGCACGCTTGGCAGTCACTGCGAGAATGGACGTTCCAGCCCGTCCCGCCTCGCGCAGGATCGTCGTGGCGCAGCGGGCGTCAAGCGAGGCATCGATCTCGTCAACGTCGAAGAAGGCGCGCGCGGACTTACGGAAACCCTCTTCCGAGAACGATGCCAGACTGTGGACCAGGCGATGTGTCGGCAGGATCAGCAGACCGGGGCTGTTCATGTTGACAAAAGTCATCATCACAAACTCGTAGGGAAACGCACCCCGACCGGAGGCCGCCGAGGAAGAATCTGCTGCGCGTCGCTCGTTGCGGTAGGTGAGCGCGGTTTCGTAACGGTGATGACCGTCGGCAATGATGAGTTTCTTGTCGCTCATCGCGGTTCGGATTGAACCGATCAGCCCCGAGTCGGATACTTGCCACACCCGGTGCGTGACACCGTACTCATCCGCCACTGAAATCTCCGGATCGGCATCGGTGGCGAGCAAAGACTCGACCTGGCCTGAATCCTCATAGACAACGAAAATCTGGCCAAAATGGGCTCGGGTGGCGCGGAGCAGGTCCAGGCGGTCGGCCTTGGGTTTGGCCAGGGTTTGTTCATGGCGGAAAACGATGCCGGCGGAATAGTCCTCAACGCGGCCCAGCGCGATAAAACCACGGCGCTCCAGTTCCTTGGTTGTACCGGGGAGCGTAAACCGCTGGGAATAGACATAAACGGCGGGATCTGAATCCTGACGCAGAATGCCCTGCTGGCGCCAGTCGCGAAAGTAAGCCGCAGCCCGCGAATATACATTGTTCCCTGCATTGTCATTTTCTTCCCGCCGGCCAAGAATGATCCGCACCAGGTTATGCGGGCTGGCCGCGTAATAACGGTCCTGCAGGGCAGGCGTGATCTTGTCGTACGGCTGGGTCACCACTTGGGCAGGCGTTACCTGTACGGGATCGTAGCGAAACGCGCGGAAGGGATGAATGTCAGCCATGAAAACTCCTGATTGTAACAAGATGGCACTGGTCTCGCTTTCCCGGCGTTCGACCCTAGCAGGAAGGATCGCCCGGAATGGGCCGCCGCTCGTGGATTGTCAGCAACATTTCACAAAAAAAACCCAGCCCTCGGAGCAAAGCTGTGATACTATCGCGGCCAAATGAGGTGCTTATGCCCCTCCTGGATGGGCGTGGGCCATCCCGCCCCAAGGACCTGGTTCGCAGCATAATCCGAAGTCGAGTTCGAAGCAGAGTTCGGAGTAACGTTCAGAGCTTAGTCCAGAGCTTGGTTCGGAATTCCCCGTCAGTTCGACCCTGTAACCCAGCTTTTCTCCGCCTGCACGCAGTCGCGGCCCTGCCTTGCCTCTGGGCTTTCCTTTTCTTGGCTGCAGCCTGCTCCCTGCCGGTGATCGCTTTTGCTCAGGCAGACGTGAATGACGTCCACATCCAGCCCCGCGAGGTGGAAAAACCCGCAGAAAAGGCGGACACCGACCAGCTCACAAAGCCGAGCATGGTCTCCCCGACCCTGAATACTCGCGTGCGTCCCCTTAAGGTCGCGGTCGATCTGGTCCTGGTTCCGGTGACGATCACCGATCCCATGAACCGTCTTGTGACTGGGCTCGAGAAAGAAAACTTCCAGCTTTTAGAAGGCAGCGCTCCTCAGGAGATCAAGTCTTTCTCCAGTGAAGACGCGCCGGTTTCCCTGGGAGTGATCTTCGATTCCAGCGGAAGCATGAGCAGCAAGATGGACCGGGCCAAAGACGCGGTGGTTGAGTTTTTCAAGACCGCCAACCCGCAAGATGAATTCTTCATGATCACCTTTTCCGACGAGCCCGAAGTGGTCAACGATTTCACCAGCTCTGTGGACGATATCCAGGGCAAGCTGGTATTCACCGTGCCACGCAGGCGGACGGCCCTGCTCGACGCCATCTATATGGGCGTCAGCAAGATGAGGGAGGCCAAGTACCCCAAGAAGGCGCTCCTCATCATCTCCGACGGCGGTGACAATCACAGCCGCTACACTGAAAACGAAATCAAGGCTCTGGTGAAAGAAGCCGACGTCATGGTCTATGCCATCGGCATTTACGACCGCTATTTTCAAACCCAGGAAGAGCGCCTGGGTCCGGAGCTGCTCGGTGAGATCGCGGAGCTGACCGGTGGCCGGGCTTTTACCGTGGAGAACCCAAACGACCTGGCCGATGTGGCTACCAAGATCGGCGTCGAACTGCGCAATCAGTATGTGTTGGGATATCGTCCTACCACAGTCGTGCGGGACGGCAAATGGCGTAAGATCAAGGTGAGGTTAATGCCGCCGAAAGGATTGCCGCCACTCCGAGTGTATGCCAGGACCGGATATTACGGGCCCCAGGAATAACCGGGCCAGGAGTTTCTTCCTTGTTCTTGCTCTAAAACGTGCCATCTGGGCCGGAGCTGCGCTCGCGTTGCTGGCGCAACCCTTTGCCGGGCGCGCTGCTCGGCAGCCTTTCAACACGCCGTCAGCAAGCGTCCAATCCCCGTCAACCGAGTCCCAGCCCGCCCCCTCACAATCTCCTCAGTCCCAGTCAAACGCTCCAGCATCTCCGCCGGCCCCACCGGCCCAGCAACAATCCGGTGAAGAGACTGGAACCTTCGTCATCCGCAAAGATGTCGACGAAGTCCTGCTCCACGCCACGGTGATAGACGATAAGCAGCACATTGTGACCGATCTTGACCGCAATGCCTTCTCCGTATTCGAAGATGGCAAACCGCAGACCATCATTTCCTTTCGCCACGAAGACCTTCCCGTCTCCATGGGAATCGTGATCGACAATTCCGGCTCCATGCGCGAAAAGCGGGCCAAAGTGAACCAGGCAGCGCTGAACCTGGTGCGAGCCAGCAATGCGCAGGACGAAGTGTTCGTGGTGAACTTCAACGACGAATACTATCTCGACCAGGACTTCACCAACGACTTGCTGAAATTAAAAGAGGCACTGGAAAAGATTGATGCGAGAGGTGGAACGGCGCTCTATGAAGCGGTGGTCGCCTCAGCTGAACACCTGAAGAGAAACTCCCGGCTGGAGCGGAAAGTGTTGTTCGTGGTCACCGACGGAGAGGACAATGCCAGCCGCGAAACTCTGGAGGAGGCGGTGAAGCAGTTGCAGCAGGAAAACGGTCCGTCTGTGTATGCCATCGGAGTTCTGGGGGATGAAGAGCACCCCAAGCGCGCTCGGAAGGCGCTGGAGATCATCGCCCAACGAACCGGTGGACTTGCCTTTTTCCCCACCACTCTTGACCAGGTGGATGAGATCAGCCGGCAAGTGGCCCACGACATCCGCAGTCAATACACCATCGGCTACAAGCCCACCAATCCAAGAGCCAGCGGCGGGTTCCGTGCAATTCGCGTCGAGGCCAAGGCCAAAGGCCATGGCAAACTCGCCGTGCGAACCAAGAGCGGTTATTACGCCGGCCTGCAACCGGCAGCGTCAGCAAAATAGAAGGCGACTAAGGTTGCTATTACTCCCAGGATTTCACCACCTAACTTTGGTTCCATTGACGATTCCGAACTCTGCCCTTACCCTGTAACGTGCACCTGAAGAACTCTGAAATCTCTCAGCTCGGCGTCGTCGACGACATTACCGACCTGGTCGGTGGAACTCCTGTCCTTCGACTGAAGCGGATTGTTCCCGCCGGTTCGGCTGACATCTTCGCCAAACTTGAATACTTGAATCCCGGCGGCAGCGTAAAAGACCGCGCCGCCATCGGGATTATCCGCCGGGCGGAGCAGCAGGGTAAGCTCGCCTCTGGCGGCACCATCGTCGAAGCCACCGCGGGCAACACCGGTATCGGCCTGGCGCTCATTGGAGTCAATCGCGGCTACAAGGTGAAGCTGTTTGTGCCGGAAAATTTTTCGCAGGAGAAAGTGACCATCATGCGCGCCCTTGGCGCCGAGGTTGAGCGCACGCCCGACGAAGAGGGCATGCAAGGCGCGATCCGGCGCGCCAAAGAGCTCGTCGCCGTCGATCGCAGCGCATTCATGGCCGGGCAGTTTGAGAATCTCGCCAATCCTGATTACCACTACGAAACCACCGCCGTGGAACTCTTCGAACAAATGGCCGGGAAGGTCGATGCTCTGGTCTTAGGCTGCGGCACCTGCGGAACCTTTACCGGCGTAGCACGCTACATGAAGCAACACTTGCCGGCAGTGCTCGCGATTGCCGTCACCACGCAAGGTTCCGTGCTTGGGGGTGGAGCGCCCGGGCCGCACAAGGTGGAAGGCATCGGAAATAACTTCGTCCCAGAGACTTTTGACCCCGCCGTATGCGATGAAGTGATTGCCGTGACGGACGAAGATGCCTTTGCGACCGTGAAGCAGCTGGCGGCACAGGAAGGCGTGCTGGCCGGTTCGAGCGGAGGAGCAGCCGCATTCGCAGCTTTGCAGGTGGCACGCCGGCTTGGCGCGGGGAAACGCGTGGCCACGATCATTCCAGACTCGGCGGAGCGCTATTTGTCCAAGAAGATATTCGAAGGTGGAGTCTAAATGGGCGGTCGAGAGTCGGCATGAAAAACAACCAGCAAGCCGGGTTTGCAACCCGCGCCATTCACGACGGTCAGCAGCCCGACCCCTTAACCGGCTCGGTCACGGTGCCTATCTATCCCACTTCCACATACGTGCAGCAAGGCATCGGTGAAAACAAAGGCTACGAGTATTCGCGAGTTTCAAATCCCACCCGCACGCGCCTAGAGGAGAACCTGGCATCGCTCGAAGGCGGCGTGGCTGCGCCCGTGTTCGCCAGCGGCATGGCAGCCATCAACGCCATCGCCAGCCTGCTCAAGTCCGGCGATCATGTCGTTTGCGGCAACGATTTGTATGGCGGTACGCCCCGGCTGTTTAACCAGGTGCTGACCGGGTTCGGACTGCAGTTCTCCTACGTCGATACTTCCGATGCGGAGAATGTCGAGCGCGCTATCCGCAAAAACACGCGGATGGTCTATGTCGAGACCCCGACCAATCCGCTGATGCGCTTGAGCGACCTCGCCGCCATCAGCAGGATTTGCCGCCGCAAGAAAGCCGAGTTGATCGTTGACAACACCTTCATGTCGCCCTACTTTCAGCAACCCCTTGCCTTGGGCGCAGACATGGTCCTGCACTCGACCACAAAATTTCTTAACGGACACAGCGATGGCCTGGGCGGCGTCGTGGTATGCAGCACCCGCGAGCAGGCAGAGAAGCTCGCCTTCCTGCAAAAGGCCGCGGGCGCGATTCTTTCTCCGTTCGAATGCTGGCTCGTACTGCGCGGCGTGAAGACGCTGGCGGCTCGCATGGAGATCCACGACCGCAACGGCCGCGTCGTCGCGGAGTTTCTCGCGAGGCACAAGAAAGTAAGCAACGTGTTCTATCCCGGCCTGCCAGATCATCCCCAGCATGAGCTGGCAAAAAGACAAATGACCGGCTTCGGGGCGATGATCACATTCGAGACCGGCTCCCTGAAGAACGCTAACAAGATGCTCAAGAAACTGCGCGTGTGCTCGCTCGGAGAGTCACTCGGCGGAGTAGAGACTCTGATCTCACATCCAGCCACTATGACGCACGCAGGGCTAGGAGCAAAAGGACGTAAGGAAATTGGCATCACCGATGGCATGGTCCGAATCTCGGTGGGCATCGAAGATATCGCCGACATTCTCGACGATCTCGAATCCGGCCTGGCCGCAATCTAGAAACTTCTCAAGCTTCTCCCGGCCAACGCGACCAACTCAAACTCGACGAAATCGAATCAACCAAACGTAGAGACATAGCTTGTTACGTCTGCCGCCACCTCGGCTCTATCCACAAAGAAAAAAGCGAGCCAACTCAGCCCGCGCCTCAAAAACCCGCAAACCCTAAGCCCCAACCAGAGCCGGCTCCACTCCGTAAATCGAATACCACGAGGTCGCAGCCTTCAGCTTGCCGTTAACGTTGTTGATGTTCTTCACCCCTTCAGTCTCCAGCCACTTGCGGAAAGCGGCCGCACCTTGCTTGGCATAAATCGGAATCCCGTCCTTCCACGTCGCCCGCCCGCACAGCACGCCATTAAACTTCACCCCAGATTCCCCCGCCAGTTCCAGCGTCTCGCTGAACTCAGCATTGCTAACGCCCGCCGAAAGATAAATGAACGGCTTGGTCGCAACGTTAGCCGCCTGGTGGAATAGGTCAATGGCTTCCTGCTTCGTATAAGCCTTCTGCCCCCCAAAGCACTTCACACCCTCCACAAATTTCATATTCACCGGCACTTCCACCTTCAGCACGTCGACCCCGTACCGATCCTTGCTGAACTCCCGCATGCTCTCGGTGACAATCTGAGGCTTCTTCTTCGCGTAGTCCAAGCCCTTCTCGTCCGCCCCTTCGTCATATCCCACAAACTCCAAAAAGAACGGGATGTCATTGGCGCGGCACTCGTCTCCAATCCGCTCCACCCAGGCATGCTTTTTATCGTTCACTTCCTTGGGATCGAACGGAGTGTAGTAGAGCAGAATCTTCACGCAATCCGCCCCGGCTTCTTTCAGCCGCCGCGCCGACCAGTGATCCAGCAAATCACCCAATCGTCCCGGACCAGTCTTGTCGTACCCCGTTTTCTCATAAGCCAGCAGCAGTCCCGCATTCTTAGCCCGCCGCTTCGATGCCGGCAGTCCCCACTCCGGGTCGAGAAGAATAGCGCTGGCATGTGGCGTCAATACTTCAGTGACCAGCGTCTTGAACTCCTCCATCATCGCATCGCTGACTTCCCCGCCCTTTTCCTTGCCCAGCGACTTCTGCAGCGACCCGCGCTGATCCATAGCAGCCGCCGCAATCACACCACGTTCATTCGAAACTTTTTTGAGACCCGAAAGTTTGCCAGGGGTAAGCTTCATAGATTCCTCCAGGACCGCATGAAGATGAGAGCTCAGAACAGCCAATTGTAAACCACGAGCCGCTAAAAAAACGGTCCCGGCCCTCGGCTAAAGAGGTGCTCGTCTACGCTTTCAGGAAACAACGCCAGACCGCCGGAACAGCGATTGCGTGGGTCGCTGACGTTCTTGAAGCCAAGAATGAGATTCGTGAATAATGGACCACAAAATCGGGAGGGCATCTTGGCCGCACGAGTTCTCATGGTTCTTAGCGCGAGCGTTGTCCTTCTGCTCGGAGTCGTCCATCTCGTCTATACGTTCTGGGGGCCTAATCTCACACCCCGTGACCCCGCGCTGCAAATCAGCATGAGCCAGAGTTCACCTGTCATTACGAAAGAAACAACAATGTGGCGGTGTTGGGTCGGCTTTAATGCCAGCCACAGCATGGGGCTTATTTTGTTCGGCCTGATTTTCGGTTATCTCGCATTGGCCCACGGTCAACTGCTCTTTCGCTCACCCTTCCTGCTCATTGTCGGGTTGGCACTCCTTATGGGTTTTGTCGTTCTCTGCAAGATTTACTTTTTCAGCGCGCCTCTCACAGGAGTCAACATTTCTTTGGCCTTCTACGTCGCCGGCATTGTGCTATCGCGGGTCTGAGAATGCGCTCCAGTCGGCCCACAGCGCTCGCCTTATCCACCTCAAAGGGACGCGAGACCATACAGTCCGAAAGCCCTATGGTTTTCCTCCACGTCCCCCTGTGGTCAATCGGCTTTCTCTGAACGAAGTTTCCGGACGCAGGCTTCGAAGCACGTCGGCCGCGCCTAGCCAATGGTATAGTCGTGTGACCGCGGCCCGACTTCCCATCGCCGCCGCGCAGGCAGACAGCCAGGCGAACTGCCTTCTAGAGACCTCCCGGGACACTTATTCGAAGGACCCATTCATCATGCCCATCGCCACCACCAATCCCGCCACCGGCGAAGTAATCCAAACCTTTGAGCCTCTTTCCGCCGCGCAGATCGAGCAAAAGCTCCAGCTGGCGGTCGCCGCGTTCCACGCCGAGCAGAAAACAACTTTCGCCGAGCGCGCTCGCCGCATGCGGAGGGCAGGCGACATCCTCGACCGTGACAAAGACAAATTCGCTCATCTGATGACGCTCGAAATGGGCAAGCCCTACAAAGCCGCCGTTGCCGAGGCCGTGAAGTGCGCCGGAGGCTGCCGCTACTACGCCGACAATGCCGAGAAATTCCTAACCGATGAGGTCATCGAAACCGGCGCCAGGAAAAGCTTCATCCGCTACCGCCCCATCGGTCCGATTCTCGCCGTGATGCCCTGGAATTTCCCTTTCTGGCAGGTCTTTCGTTTCGCCGCCCCTGCTCTCATGGCCGGCAACGTCGGACTTCTGAAGCACGCCTCGAACGTCCCCCAGTGCGCGCTCGCCATTGAAAAGATTTTTCTCGAAGCCGGATTCTCCGAAGGCACGTTTCAGACCCTGCTGATCGGTTCACAGCAGGTAGACGCTATCCTGAACGACCCCCGCGTAGTCGCCGCCACTCTCACCGGAAGCGAGCAGGCCGGCATCCAGGTCGGAATCGCAGCCGCGAAACGAATAAAGAAAGTGGTCCTGGAGCTCGGCGGCAGTGATCCCTTCATCGTTATGCCCAGTGCCAATCTCGATGCCGCTGTCGCTACTGCAGTCGAGGCTCGCGTCATCAACAACGGCCAGTCCTGCATCGCCGCCAAGCGTTTCATCGTCGCCGAGCCCATCGCCGCCGAGTTCGAACGCAAGTTTGTCGATCGTATGAAGAATCTCCGCATAGGCGATCCTTTCGACGAAAAAACTGAACTAGGTCCGCTAGCCACTGCCGACGCCGTTACTTCGCTCGACGCCGACGTCCAGAAAACCGTCAAAGCCGGCGCCAAACTCCTAACCGGAGGCCATCCCCTGAAGCAGCCCGGGAATTACTACGCGCCCACAGTCCTGACCAACATCCCGAAAGATTCGCCAGCCTACCGCGAAGAATTCTTCGGCCCCGTCGCATCGCTCTTCCGCGTCAAAGACATCGACGAAGCCATCCGCCTAGCCAACGATAGCCGCTTCGGCCTCGGCGCCAGCGCCTGGACCGCCGACGACCGCGAGCGCGAGCGCTTCATCAACGAACTCGAATCCGGCATGGTCTTCATCAACAAAATGGTAGCCTCCGACCCCCGCATCCCCTTCGGCGGCGTCAAGCAATCCGGACACGGCCGCGAGCTGGCCGCCAACGGCATCCGCGAATTCATGAATATAAAAACGGTCTCGATCGCCTAAGGAAAAGCGAAAAACGGCGGGATCCCACAAACAAAAGGCGGAACGCTACCGCAAGGTTCAACGTAGAGACGTAGCTCGCTACGTCTTGCCGTAACCAAATCGGCATTCAGCGCGGCACAGCTTGCGGCAAGTTCTCCTGCTTGTTTTCCTGCTGGCTTTCCGGCAATGACCTCTGCCCCTTCAATGCGCTGGTCAATGCTGTCGCCTTCTCGTCCGAAACTCGGATATCTCCATCCCACACGGCTATCAACTTGCCCGAACCAGTCCCCTGAAATTGCGCCCGCCGAAGCGTCGCATAACCCTGCGCGGCATCAGGAAGCATCACTTTAAAATCCCCACCTTGCCGCATGACAGTAAGAATCGACTGCGCGACCGCATCGCGCACGGCCTCGCCCAGAGATCCCGACCGCAGCAGTTCGCCAACCAACCCCTCAGCGCTAATCCGCCCGACCTCCGGCCTCAGTTGCAACGTGCCGTCTTCCCCCACCGCCGGTGTGAGCTTCACTTCGATCGTGCCGTTGCCTTCTGCCATCTCATTGACCGTATCCCTGCCAAAGCAGGCCCAGCGTTCAAAGTGCAGTTGGACAACCACCAGGCTCGCGGGCTCTTGCGGGGCCAGACTGGCGCTCCGAACCGCAATCTGCTCTCCACAGCGGTCCGCTTTGTTGAGCTGCGCACGCAGGAGATCCCCTATCTCATTTTGCAGGTCCGACAAATCCGCCGTCAGCTGAAGCTTGAATGTGTTCTGGCCGCCTTCCGCCACACCAGCGGAAATTTCTCCCCACGTAGTGATCGAGATCGACTGACCACCCAGGTTCACCGAGTTCTTCATCCGCGGAATCGCGTAAGCGGAGTTCGCTCCGTCGTCGGCAGCCCCAACGTTCATTTCCTTTCCCAGATCAGCTTGTTGGCTTCGAAAAACTGTCAGCGCATGCTCCAGACTCTGCCCCGAGCCGGCGATCTGTTGAGCAACCGACTTCGTATCTCCAACCACTTGATCCAGCGCCTTGGTCTGCTGCTCCAGATCGGAATCCGCCTTGCTCAGCTTCTTGGTGATTTCTCTCAGCCCGGATTTCTGTCGTTCCGAAAGCCCGTCGAGAAACTTCCGGTTTTCGGTGCGCGCACGTTCCAGCGCCTGGTCAAGTATCGTGCCGCGGCTGGCCAGTTCAGACCCTGCATTCGGCTTACTCACCAGTGCCAGATACCCCTGCAGTTCAGCATCCGCAGCTGCCGCGCTCTTCTCCATCAAGGTGTACTCGACAACCTGTTGGCTGGTCGCCTGCACCGCCAGGGCTGCGCGAAAATCCTTCAAGTCGTCCTTCGTAGAAACTCCGCTCGCTCTGCCCGAAGATCCACTAAGGCCGCCGCCGCCAGCCCCACCACCCCCTATGCTGCCCCCGCCACCGTGCTGCGCTAACATGCCCCACGGATAAGCCAGCAAAGCAGCCCCAAGAACGACCCTCTGTACCCCGAAAATCGTATTCCCTCTACGAAACATATTGGGCAATCCCCCAACCGACACACTCAAGCACCACGAAAGTTCAAGTAGAGACGTAGCTTGCTACTTCTCTGCCGCCAGAGGCGCAACCCGCGCAGGACAACCACTCCCGGGAGCCGTCTTGTCTTCCCCAAGCCGAAGCGAAGCCTATCAGGCAGCCGACCAGATCCCCTGCCCTCCGCCCAGAGTGGCCCAGGTGCGAAAAAAACGCCACCAAATTTACAGTTCTTTGCACAACCGGAGGAACAAGCTTAGCAGGATGCGACGCCGATCACCTCTTTTACAGATGAAAGCTAACCTCCACGTCGATTTCGCTCCGAACCGGAGTCCCGTCCTCAGTCCCCGGCTTGAATTTCCATGTGCGAACCGCGTCGACCGCCTTCTCATCAAGGCCGCTTCCCAGGCTCTTGGTGACCTTCACGTCAGCCACGTCGCCATTTGCATCCACGGTCACCTTCAGAACGACCGTTCCCTGCACATGGCCCTTCCTGGCTTGATCGCTGAATTCCGGGATCGGGCTATAGATCGGACGAGGCTTAGTCGGTCCGCCATTTCCATGAATAACGCCAGTGCCTTCCCCCGCCGCAGGCATATTGTCCGCAGTATCCGTCGATCCCGCTTCCCGCCCCGCGCGGCTCACGGACGGAATCCTCCTGCCGGCATTAAGGTAGAAGTGACAGCGCAGTTTGAGAGACTCGCCGCTGAATTCTGCAGGGAGAGCCATAAACGGCGCGGATTTTGCAATCGCATCCAGGCCAGTACCATCGAGTTCCGAGTCTCCAGAACTCGCCACCAATTTTCTGCTGTCGAGCGTGCCATCCTTCAGAATGGTGAACTCGACTGCGAACACCTTCTGCCCGCTCGCAGGAATAAGCCCTTTCTCGCTGAGCCCCCGCTGCCAATTCGCGCGAATGTTAGCCAGCACACCGAATCCAAGATAATTCCTGGTGTGAAAGCTGACCGGCCCATTCAGCACCTCAACATCCCCAACCTGCGCCACCAGCCTGGAACCGGGGCTGTGCAGGCTTGGAGAACTCTGATTAGCATCACTGTCGGGGACTCTCTCCATCGTCCCTTGGGCAAACGCGAAGGTCCCTGCAAAAAGAATCGCAATCGCGCCCGCATGCCTGAAATCTTTAGCAACGGCTCTTCGAATGTTTTTCACACGAACCTCTGAAAAACGACGGCCCACTCTACTTTCCAACCCCCACGGTCTCCCGAACCACAATCTCCGGCACAGTCCTCCCCACCACGTTAGCGATCTGCCGCACCTGCACCATCAACTCATCAAACTGATCCGGAAACAGCGACTGCGGACCATCCGACATCGCCTCGTCCGGCCTGTGATGCACTTCCACCATCAAGCCATCCGCGCCCACCGCCACAGCCGCCCGCGACAGCGGCGTAACTTTATTCCGCTTGCCTGTCCCATGACTCGGATCGACAAAAATCGGCAGATGGCTAAGCCTCTGCACCGCCGGCACCACGCTCAGATCAAGCGTGTTGCGAGTGTGGTCAGCAAACGTCCGCACCCCGCGCTCGCACAGCGCCACGTTGTAGTTGCCCTCACTCAAAATGTATTCCGCTGCCATCAGAAATTCTTCCAGAGTAGCTGACATCCCCCGCTTCAGCAGCACCGGCTTCTTAGCCCGCCCGGCCCGCTTCAGCAAAGAAAAATTCTGCATATTCCGCGCCCCGATCTGGATCACATCCGCATATTCTTCCACCAGATCAAGCGATTCATTATCAATCGCTTCCGTAATAATCTTCATCCCATACTGCTGCCGGATCTCCGCCATGATCCGCAGCCCTTCTTCACCCAATCCTTGAAAGGAGTAAGGCGAAGTCCTTGGCTTGTAAGCCCCGCCGCGAAAGAACTGCGCCCCCGCCCGATGCACCCGCTCGGCCACGGCAAACGCCTGCTCCCGGCTCTCGATAGCACATGGCCCCGCTACAATCGCCAACCCCGTCCCGCCGATCGTAGCCGCAGTCCCGGCAAAACGAATCACCGTATTGTCTTCCTTAACGTCGCGACTAACCAGCTTGTAGGGCTTCGAAACCTTGATGACTTCCTGCACGCCCGCCATCTCTTCGAGCGTGCCCTGCTCCACCTCGCCCTTATTCCCCGTGATGCCGATGGCGGTCCGCTGCGCCCCCGGCATGGCATGCGCCCGGTAACCCAGTGCCTCAATCTTCGCGCAAACCAGCCGCACCTGTTCCTCACTAGCCTGCGCCTTCATCACAACCAACATAAATTCCCCTCTAGCGGATCAGCACGCATCATGTGAGGACATCTGCCTCGGCTGTCCCTGCAGCGCCACAAACCCGCGCGCATCAAGTCTACCGTCGCCAGCCCTGCACCGCAAACGGGGCAGGTCTCCTGCGTCCAGCTGCCTAAGGCCCAATTCGCCGGAACACATACAGAGAAGCCCGATCCCCCCACAGATGTCCCGCATCGCCCCCCACCGCGACCTGCTCAACCAGTTCGTAATCGCGGTGCGCATACTCCCAGGCCATCTCCAGAAACGCTCGGTTCTCTTCCAGGGTAGCCGGAGTTCCCCAGGACCGCGCCACGTCGGCATACACCACAAATCTCGGCCGTGTGTCCTGAACCTGCTGCAGCATCTCACTTCGCATTTGCTCGGCGTACTTCTGCTTCTCGAACAAAGGATAGGTGTAGAGATAGCTGCTGGCGCAGTGCCGGCCAGCATAAAAACAAATCTCCGGTTCGGACCCGAACAGTCCAATCGTATCCCGCTCCTCCGAATGCGCCTTGATGTAGTCGCCCGCCGTAGCCGCCTCCAGAAATGGATCCCGGTCGAAGATCTTCCGGTTGAGCGCAACCGGATCCAGTCGAAAGTAAGTCTTGTACTGACCGCGAACCGAGATCCCAAACACGACAGCGAAGTAAAGGACAGGAAGCCAGCCCACCAGCGCACCGAATCGTCTCTCCAGCAGGCTTTGCCGCGCCGCGGCCACGCCAATTCCCGCACACAACGCAGCCGCCGGCAACAATAGAACGAAGTAGTGAGGACGAAAATAAAGCCCCGGACAAATCGCCAGCCCCGAGAACAAGAAGAACCCAGCAACGAATCCCCCGTGCGCCCGCGCCCAGCGGTTCCACAGCGGCGCAGTAAGGCCAACCGCGACAATCTCCCAGATCACGAACGGACGCACCACCCATGGAAGCGAAGCCCGCAGCATCGGCCACGCTTCCCGCAGCGTTATGATCGAGCCGTACTCCCGCGCATAAGACCAGGTCCAGAACCAGAAGCTCGAAAAGACCCCGGCGCGCAAAAGTATCAGGCACGTAAGTCCGAACGGCAATATCAGCCCGCCGAACAGCGCTCCGCCGCGGACCGCAAGATTGCGCCAGGACAGAGGCCGCTTCCATTCCCCCCACAGCCAGTACAATCCCGCGAAAACCGCAAACAGAATTCCCGGCTGTTTCATCAAGAACGCCAGCCCGAAGCAAACTCCGCTGCCAAAGAAAAGCCCAGTCCGCTCCGTGTCGATGGCACAGAGCAGCAACAGAATTCCGGCCAAAGCCGCAAGCACCACAAAGTGTGTAGCGTGCGCATACAAGCCGAGCACCGCGGGACGACACGAAAGAAAACTGTAAGTGATTCCCGCAACCGC
>DATHMS010000154.1:0-8595 GCA_035486795.1 Candidatus Sulfotelmatobacter sp.
TGGGAAAACTCCGGCATATTCGAAACCACATTGTCGATGCGGAAGATGGGCAGCGAGTGCGGATCGGTGGTAACGATGACACGTGCCACCTCGGGGCGTACATTCGCGCACCACGAGTAGGCATTGGAGAGGAAGAAGCGCTGGCGATAGGTCCAACCATCCGGACCTTTGTCGTCGAGCGACTTGCCCTGTGCCTTGAGTGCGGCTTCCAGCGCAGAAAGAGCGAGATGGATGCCCCCGTTATCCGCCGTGTCCTCGCCCTGAGTCAGCAGGCCGTTTTGCTTGACTCCAGGACCGGCATAGGGAACCTCTTGTGTGTACTCGTCGGAGATGCACTTGCCACGTTCGTCATATTGTTTGCCGTCTTCGGCAGTCCACCAGTCACGCAGGTTGCCGTGCGCGTCGAACTTGCGCCCCTGATCGTCGAAGCCGTGGGTCAGTTCGTGACCGATGACCATGCCGATGGAGCCGTAATTCACGGAATCATCCATACTCTTCTCGAAGAAGGGCGGCTGCAGAATGCCGGCGGGGAAGTTAATCGTGTTCAGCTGCGGATCGTAGTAGGCATTGATCGTAGGCGGCGTCATGGTCCATTCGCTGCGATCGACAGGCTTGCCGATCTTCGTCACCCAGCGCTCGAATTCGAAGGCCGACGCCTGTCCCACGTTGCCAAGGTAGCTTTCGCGCGTAATCTTCACGCTGGAATAATCTCGCCAGTGTGAGGGATAGCCGATCTTGTCTTCGATTCCCTTCAGCTTGATGATGGCCTGTTCCTTAGTAGCGGGCGTCATCCAGCTCACACTTTCAATGTCGTCGTGCATGGCCCGCTCGATGGCATGCACCATTTCAATGGTGCGCGCCTTGCTCTCCGGCGGAAAGGCGCGGTCCACGTAAGCCTGCCCCAGCGCCTCACCCAGATCGCGATCGGCGGCCCGAGTGCAGCGCCGCCAGCGCGGAATCATCTCTTCTTGGCCCGCCAGTGTGTGCGCAAAAAAATCGAAATTCTCGTCGACCATCGCCTTGGTCAGGTAGGGCGCGGCATCGTGGATCAGATGCCAGCGCATGTAGGTCTTCCAATGATCGAGCGGATGCTCCACCAGCAACTTGTCTTCGGCGCGGAAAAAGTCTGGTGCGCTCACAATGTAGTGCTCGCTGGCCGGAGCTCTTACCGCTTTGAGGTAAACATCCCAATCGATGGACGGCGTAAGCTCCCGGATCTGGGCCAGGCTCATCTTGTTGTTGACGTTCTTCGGATCGCGGCGCTTGATGTTATCCATCTGCACCTTGGCCATAGCAGTTTCCAGTTCAATCACTGTACCGGCGTCTTCGCCGGCTTGCTTCTCCGCCTCCCCTGCCAGAACGAACATTCTCTGCAGGTGCGCGCGGTACTTCTTGAGAGTCTCAAGTGATTTCTCGTCAGTCTTGATGTAGTAGTCGCGATTGGGCAGGCTCAGTCCCCCCTGATCAAGCTGCGCCACCACTTTGGAGGCGTCGTCGTAGTCCTGGCCGCCGCTGAACCCGAAAAACGGCGCGTTCGCCTGATTGTCGGACGATTCCCAGGCTCCGGGAAACAGGTGGTGCAGACGGGCAATTTCGAGCGTGAGTTCTTTCTTGGACTTGAGGGCCGCTATGCGGGCCAGTTCCGGCTGCAGGGGTTTCAAACCGGCCGCTTCGATCCCGCTTTCGTCCATGCAGGCCGCCCAATAGTCGCCAATCTTCTGCTGCACAGCGCTGCGGGCCGGATCGTTCTTGCTACTCGCCTCCAGGGTCTCGCGCAGCACGTTTTCGTTCCACAGCTCCAGGCTGCTTCCCGTGCTCCAGTACACCTGGTCAGGTGGAATAGGGTTGGCCGCAAGCCATTTGCTACAGGCGTATTTATAGAAATCGTCACAAGGACTCAACGTTTGATCAACCAGATTGGGATCAAAGTGTTCGAGCTTGGGGGCCGGGTTTGTTTCCGCTGCGGCGCCGGGAGTTGCTCCGGATGCCGCGCTGGGTACTGCATTTTGCCCGAACACCGCCAGGGGCAGCGCGATCAGCAACAGAAGACACAGGGTAACTCTGGAAATGAACATTTAGCCTCTTTTCAAGAGCAGACAGGATTGGAGCAAGAGCAATTGGCGCACATAGCACATAGGAAGATGTGGGTTCCGCGCAGGGACGAAAACGGCACACTCCGACTCTTCTATGCAGAACAACATAATATACGACGAGCGATCGTCTGCGGGGTTAGCGAAGGAAATTAGTACTTACTTCGGCGCTTCGAAACGATAGCCAATCCCGCGCAGCGTCCGCAAATACCGCGGGTGGCGAGGATCACTCTCGATTTTTTCCCGGAGCCGCCGCACGTAGACATCAATCGAGCGCGGAGTCACAAACGGAGTCTCTTTCCACACTGCATCGAGTAACTGGTCGCGCGTCAGCACGCGCCCGCAGTGCGTGGCCAGATACTCCAACAATCGAAATTCTCGTACCGTGGTAAGAACCGTCCTGCCTTGCACCTGCACCGTCATCGAAGAAGCGTCGATTTCAAGATCGCCCAGGCGAAGCACTTCCGGCTTGGCCAGCGGCTGGCGCAAGCCCCGGAGCACGCTGCGCACCCGGGCCACCAGTTCGCGCGGGCTGAAGGGCTTGGTGATGTAATCGTCTCCGCCCAGCTCGAGCCCCTTCACCCGGTCGGCTTCCGCCGTCTTGGCAGTCAGGAAAATGACCGGCGTCGAGGAAAGCGTGGGGGTCTGCCGTATCTGGCGGCAAAGCTCAAAACCGTCCGTGCCGGGAAGCATCACATCCAGAAGAAAAAGCGACGGCATCTCACGCAGGGCTTCCGAAACCACCGACCCGCCGCTGACAAAGCTCTGCACGCCAAAGCCGGCGGCCTGCAGGTTATGCGAGATCAGCCGCGCAATGTCTTCCTCGTCCTCAACCACGAAGACAAGGCTGCCCGACCCCGCCGCGATGCCCGCATCTCCGGGCGGTTCGTAAGATCCTATGGGAGAGTGCATGTCTTATGGCGGACTGGCCTTACAGACAAGGCCCCCTGCGGCGCCAGCTTCTGCATAAGAATGTATGTTGCGAATGTTGCGAGAATGTTTCCCGAGTGTTAACGAACAGTGAATTTCCGGCCCACTTCTTCACTCGTTTTTCAACTCTCGGGATTAGATGTCGGATTTTCCGGCAACTCAGAACTGAGCTAGAATCAAACGAGCTGGCCTGAGGTATATCGTGGCAAAGTTCCGCGTTCTCTGGGTTCACACCCTCTTTGTCTTTATCCTTGTTTTCGCTTCTCGCCGCGCCTGCGGGCAAGAAAACCGCAACTCGGTGTTTCTCGCCAATCAGGAGGTCCGCGTCACCGATCTGCCGTCGCTAACGGCGCCCACCAGGCACAGACCCGCAGTGCTGGCAACGGCCTTGGGAACGATCCTCCACGACAAAGCCGTGTGCTGCGGTAAGGACTCCGCCCTCGAAGACGCCGTGCTCTATGCCACACTTTCAGACCCACTGTCGCTGAAGGAATTCAGCACCAAACTGCAGGGAAAGCACTCCATGAGCGATGGCCGCGCCATCGTGGTGAACGCGGAGTACGTTCCACAAAGCTCGATTAACGCTGGCCTCATCGTCATCTCGCTGCGAGACCAACATGCTTTACTCCTCGAATGGAAATCGCACCTGTACGTGCTGTACGGTGCGACTTTCGATGAAACCCGCGACCTCGGCAGCGGAGAGCGAGACTACGCAATCCGCAGACTCTTCCTGCTCGATCCGCGATTTTCCGACCAGCGCAGGGAAACCGAATTCAACCGCGAAACCGATGACTGGGGAGGAGTTCAGGGACTGCTGACCGTATCATTCGTAATCCCCCCATCTCCATGGAAGTAAGTATGTGAAGCAGTGATCAGTAATCAGTGGCCAGTAAGAACCCGAGCCTTCGTCGAAGAAGCCGGCAGCAAGAACTGGCCACTAGCCACTGCCCACTGGCGACTGCCCTTAAGTCGCTGCCCGCTTCTTGGGTGCATGCCGCAGGCTCCGCCCTTGGATAAGGCTATAGAGGTCTTCAGCGAGATTGGTGGTGTGATCTCCGGCGCGCTCCAAGGCTTGCGCCATCAGCAGCACGTCAAAGCTCGAGGGATTGCTGTCCGAGGCATGCTCGGTAAGGTGTTTCTGGAACAGAGCGTGACAGACTCGGTCAATGTCCTTATCCATCTGCAGGACCTTGCGGGCACTCTCCAGATCAAGATCGACGAATCCGCGATAGACCAGGTCAAGCATCTCGCGCAGGATCGCCGACATCTCCACCAGCTGGCGCACGTCGGAAGCCGCCATCTTCGCCGTCCGTGACTGCACGCGCATGGCTACGCTCATCATCAGGTCGCCGATGCGCTCCAGGTCAGTAGTGCATTTCAGGCTGGTCAGTAGCTGGCGCGCTCGCGCCTCGTTCACCCGCGTGATGGCCGCCGGCAGGCGCTCATCGATGTAGCGCTCGATAATGTCGAGTTCCTGCTCGCACTCCTTGATGGCCAGAAAGGCCATGCGCGAAGAGTGGGTCAGCAGGTCGCGCACGTTGAAAGCCGCGTCGCGGGCAATAAGGAAGGCTTTGAGCGCAGTGCGAGCCAGATCGTCGAGTGAGCCGGATCCCTTCCGGTCGGATTTCTTGCCGACTTCCTTGTTCTGAGCGGTCGCCGCCTCAGCCGTGTCAATCGCACCGGGCTCCGCGATTGCGGAACGCGAGATGGCAGCTTTACGGGGCATATTTCAATCAGGCGACCGCGGCTCGATCACCCTCTTACCCAGAGTATCTCACCGCCCACGCAGTCCGCAGTCTACTTGTGAAATATGAAAGGACCGTGAATACGGGTTGCGGATCGGCGCGCATGCCCATTACAGTGTGGTTCTATCCAAATCATGGAATTGCTTGAATATCTGCGTCGTCAGTTTACCTACGACGAATGGGCGAACCGTGAAGTCCTTTCCGGGTTAAAGGCGGGCCCTCGCCCGTCCGTGCGGCCACGGCAACTTCTGGCGCACATTCTTTCCGCCGAGCGTCTGTGGCTCGAGCGCATCAGAACGCAACCGCAAAGCCTGCCCGTGTGGCCGGATTTCACCCTCGACCAATGCGGAGAGCAAATCGCCGACCTCGCCCGGCTATGGCGCGAATTCCTTGGCCAGATTTCTCCCACCGGGCTCTCAGAGACAGTCGTCTACAAGAACAGCAAGGGTGAACCGTGGACCAGCACCGTGGAAGACATTCTTACCCACGTCGTACTCCACTCGGCGTACCATCGCGGACAGATCGCCAGCCAGGTCCGGGCCGGCGGCGAGCAACCCGCCTACACCGACTTCATCCACGCCGTGCGCCAGGGTTTAATTGAATAAGTCTCGATTGAATAAGATTTGATTGAATAAGTCTTGATTGAATAAGGTCTGATCGAAAAGGAGCAGCACATGGAAGGCCGGGCGCTTTACATCTTCACTGTAATACAAATCGTCGCCATTGCCGCGGCTCTCTGGCTGGTGTTCTCCATGCCCGGACCCTGGGATTTCCAGCGATGCATTGGCGCAGCCTTAATGATCCTCGGCATTGCCGGTATCGTCACAGCGCGCTACCAACTGGGAAAGTCTTTCGCCATCAGAGCCAAGGCCCATGAGTTAGTCACGCGCGGGATCTATTCGAAGATACGGAACCCGATTTACGTTTCCGGTGCGGTCCTGCTCGCCGGATTTGTGTTGCTTCTGCACCGGCCCATGTTATGGCTGGTCTTTCTGGCCCTCATTATCATGCAGACGTTCCGCGCCCGCCGCGAGGCTAAGGTTCTCGAAGCCGCATTCGGCGATGCGTACCGCGAGTACCGCCGCAAAACCTGGTTCTGAGAACTCTACTCCGGTTTGATGTTGTCATTCCGACCCCTCCGCCGCGCAAAGCGGCGAGAAGGGCTGAGGAATCTGCTGTGGATTCAACCACCGCATCTCGTGTAGAACGGCATGCGAACCACGACGCTTCCCCGCCTCCCGATGTGGGGGTAATATCTCTGCAATGAAAAAACTGTCCGCCTTCGTCCTTCTCGTGCTGTGCGCCGTGATCCTGCAGGGCGCCTCAGACGAATCCAAGATCCCGTCGATGCCTGCCCCGGTTTCGGGCAACGCCGTCGCCAGCCTCAAAAACGGCTTTGAACTGTTTTCCATCATGGGACTTGGGCCCAGGAAAACCTGGGATGACGTTACGAACAAGGTCTACGTCATGACCCTGGCTCGCCCCAAATGGCATGAAAGCCATCCCGTCCCCGGAGTCGCCGGCCGCCTGGGCGCTTCGGCTGCAGGAGCCAAGGGACAAATCGTTCTCATGGGTGGTTCTGTTCTCGATGCCCAGGGCGGCGAGCTTATCGTTCCCGATGTGAATGTTTATATCGACGAACGCCGCTGGAATCGGGGCAAAGATATTCCCTTCCCCGTGGATCGCGCCGTCGTGGGCGTGGAGCATGATCGTTTCGTCTATCTCATCGGCGGCCGATCGTCGAATGGTCCGGTCAACAACGTCCAGGTTTACGATGTGGAAAAAGACACCTGGACTCAGGCCACTCCTTTCCCCGGCACGCCCGTGTTCGGGCTCGCCGGGGGCGTAGCCGACGGCGCTATCGTGATCGTGGACGGCGCCAAGCCGGGCCCGTCGGGTGGTCCACGTTACATTGCCTCCGACGAGTGTTGGCTCGGAAAGATCGATAAGAAAGATCCCTACAAGATTGAATGGAGCAAGCTTCCACCCCATCCCGGTCCTGCGCGCTTCGCCATCGGCGGCGGCGGCTCCGATCGCGATCACAGGATTTTCTTTTCCGGCGGTACCGCCACTCCTCACGATTACAAAGGCGTCGCCTATGACGGCCAGCCCATGGAGGCATGCCCTTTCACTTTTGCCTTCGATCTGCATCACAGCCGATGGGAGACCATCAGCGAGGACACGAATGATCCCCTAGCCGACAGCCGCGGCATTTTAGACACGCCCGCCGGACCTGTCATCATTGCCGGGGTGGCGAAGGATATGGCCCCGACCGCCCGGGTAACGCTGTTGGCGAAGAAATGAGCTTTTGTAAAATACGATTTGTCCGATGCCATCGTTTCGAGATAGAATTCCCCAGATTCGCTGATGTTCCCCTGCACTTGCGTCAAAAGGGATTGCGCTATGGAAACCACAATGTTTCACCCTCGATCGTTCGCCTCAAATTAGTTCTCCATCCTCTGAGTCCGCCAAGTCGGACTTCACATTCTGTCTCTCGTAATTTTGTACCGGCGCATTCGGCCGATTCTTAGGCGAGTGCTCTAGAAAGCTCGCAGGTATTTATGGAAGCCACGGCCTCGGCTGCAAACCGACAGCAAACCCTATGGGCCTCGCTTGTCGAGGCCGTTCGCGGCTCTCACCAGGACTACACCACCGGTAGCCTGAACCGCGCCATCTTGCTGCTGGCCGTACCTATGGTGTTGGAGATGGCGCTGGAATCCCTGTTCGCCGTGGTCGACATCTTCTGGGTAGGCCGGCTGGGCGCGAACGCCACGGCTACCGTGGGGCTCACCGAGTCGATGCTGACCCTGGTCTTCTCCGTAGCCATGGGGCTGAGCCTGTCGACCACCGCCATGGTGGCTCGCCGCATCGGAGAAAAAGATCCAGAAGGCGCCGCTGTCGCGGGCGTGCAGGCGATCGCTCTCGGGCTGATGGTCTCCCTCGCCATCGGCGTGCCTTGCTTTTTGTTTGCGCCGAACCTGCTCCATTGGATGGGCGCATCGCCGGAAATCGTCGCCACCGGGAGCGGCTACGCCAGGATTTGCCTGGGCGGAAGTTGTGCCGTTGTCCTGCTCTTTCTCAACAACGCGATCTTCCGCGGAGCCGGCGATGCAGCCATCGCCATGCGCCTGCTCTGGGTCTCGAACATCATCAATCTCATACTCGATCCCTGCCTCATCTTCGGCTGGGGGCCGTTCCCGCGCCTCGGTGTAACGGGCGCGGCTGTGGCCACGTTTACAGGCCGCAGCATCGGCGTCGCCTACCAGTTCTATCGCCTCATGCACGGGACCGAGCGCCTGCGCATCCTCCGCAGCCAGGTTCGCCTGCAGTGGGATGTGCTTCTGCGCCTGATCCGCGTTTCCTTCACCGGCATCCTGCAGTTCGCCATCGCACACACCAGTTGGATCGGCCTGGTACGCATCGTCAGCATCTTCGGCGCGGCCGCGCTCGCCGGATACACCATCGCCATCCGCATCGTGATCTTCGTGATCCTGCCTTCATGGGGATTAAGCAACGCGGCCGCCACGCTGGTAGGTCAGAATCTCGGCGCAGGCCATCCCGAACGCGCCGAGAAGGCAGTGTGGCGTACGGGACTGTACAACATGATCTTCCTGGGCCTGGTCGGAGTCGTCTTCATCGTCATTCCAGAGCCGATCATCCGCCTGTTCACGAACGATCCCGCCGTCGTACCGCTGGGAGTGGCCTGCCTGCGCATCATCAGCTACGGCAACCTTGGATACGCCTACTTCATGGTCATGATGCAGGCCTTCAACGGCGCTGGCGACACCATCACTCCGACTATCGTGAACTTCTTCGGCTTCTGGCTGTTC
>DATHMS010000155.1:0-3378 GCA_035486795.1 Candidatus Sulfotelmatobacter sp.
TTTGAATTTAGTGCAGGCTGCGATTTACGAAAGGTCGGAGCCATTCGGAATGCGGGCGCATTCCGTCTTCAACCGCCAGAGAATCCCGGCCAAAGCAGCGATCGACGTTGCCCAGGCCGCAAAAGCTGTGTTCACTAACCAGGCCGGCGCGGCTCCCACTCTTCGCAGCAGGAAGGGAAGAAAATTCCAGGTCGTGATGTGAACGTAATCCCACGCGTCCCAGTGCATGGCCTCGGTGTTCAATCCCCAGGCATCCATCTTGCCGAGCGCGAATGCCACGATGTTCTGGAAGCGCAGCGCGATCACAAATGTGGGATGGCCCAGCGTCTCCATCTGGTAAATCTCCAGCGGCAGCCAGAATGCGAGCGAGGCAAGCTGGACGATCAGGCTGGCTGCGATGAGCACAACTGCACCACGCCAGACCCATGTACTCAAGTTGACGCGATAGCGCAATAGCAACGGCACGGCGAGCAGCGTCGCGAGTTCCACCGACGTCGAAACATAGCGATCACCCCAGGCAAAATCCCCCGACCAGTAGGTGTACCTGGCGTAAAAGCTGATGTAGGCGGCGAGCAACAGCAGCGAAGCCACGCCGTAGGCGAGGACTTCCGGCGGCAGGCGCTTCCACAGCAGGATGAGCAGAACCATCGCCAGCACCAGCAAAGGATCGAAAAGAAAGATCGACTTCTCCGGCTTGAACAGCGCACCTAAAACGCCCACATGAAAAGGTGTTGTCCAAGGGAAGTTGGCCGGCAGCGTCGGGTCGAGCAACCGCTGCTCCTCGGCGAAGAGCGAGACGTAGGTGTTCGTGAATGATCCAAAACGGTAGAACTGATAGAGCCGGTCAATGATCAAGAAGAACGCGTAGACCGGCGCGGCGACTTTGCAGTAACTGACGAACCGCTGCCAAAGTTCACGACCACGCACCTGTTCGAACCAAAGTACGAGGAGAATGAACAATCCTGTCATCACAAGATCCAGACCCGTTGTCAGCCGCGTCAGGAGGTTGAGGCCGAGCGCCGCGGAGCCTACTAACAACGCACGTTTACTTTCCGTCCGCAGCCAATCATATTGAAAGGAGAAGCCGGTCAGCGTCAGAAGCATGATGTAGTTGTTCTCCATCATGTTCTGGGTGTAGTGCAGGTGCGTGGTGCAGAACAGCAGCGCCAGCACTCCGAGCACTGCTTCCCTCACGCTGAAGCGGAACTGGCGAAGTAAGCGGAATGCAATCAGCACGGTGAGCACATTCACCAGAATGCTGGTGGCGTAGCTGACCACGATGGCGCGCACCGCGGGGTCGTCTTCATAATCAGAGAAAATGCTCCAACGCGAGATCCATGTTCCCAGCACATCAGCGGGCAGCATCAGCAAAGACTGGCCGATGCCGTACCAGCTGTAGAGCAGGCCTCCGCGGCCGTGCAGTCCGAACTCGGGGTAGTCGGCGGGAAATACCTGCGGCTCAGACGTCCAGAGCCAGTGCGTGGTCTGGAGACGGTGCATGGTGTCGGCGGTTCCCAGTTCGCCGGACTGCACCACGAAAGCGAGCAAGCCTGCGGCGAGGCACAGGAGCACCAGCGGATCGGACAACCAGCGGCGGAGGCGAGCGCTCACGATTGGATGGTAATACAGAGCGCGCTTCGGCTTCCGTGGTGGAGAAGTGGGTGTCCAGCGGATGTAGACGAAGTTCGTTTGGGGCATCTGGGCAAGTAGAGGTATGAGCGTGTCGAGTGAGGAAAATAAATCTCTCACGCTGGGAAAATCGTTCGGGTGTTCTTTCGGATGGGCGCTCGGTTTTCACGGAAATCAGGTACCCCCCTCCCCCCTCCCATCTTCGGAATCATCAGGTTAGGGAGAAATTCCCCGCAAAATACGGACGTCAAAGAGCTTATAGGTCAAAACCTTTGAAACAAAGGACTTAGGGGACGACAACCTGCTCTGAAGCAGACTGTCACGGCCTCGATCATGATTGCAGGGTTTGAATTGCGGTACAAGGTTGGATGTCACAAGAGGGCTGTGGAGAAAACGCATCGGCAAAATCCCCAGAGGGACCGGTCGGTGGAATCCCACGTCTCGCAAGAAACCCGAGACGTGGGACACCCTTTTCGGTGGAGCGCGACGGGGACACGGGGGCGCCCGTGGTGCTATCCCGATTACCGGCGTAGAATGCGGCGTCTTTAGGTTTGAATCGAGAACTCAATACGAAATTAGGAGGATGAGAATGAAAAGGTCACTATTGGTGCTTGGAGTGGCAGTTGCGCTCATAGCCGCTTGGTCAGTGGGGCGAGTGCAGGGACAGAAGGGACAGGCTGAAAAAGTAGTGTTCGTTTCTGCCGATCACGCGAATTTCACCGCGATGAACCCGAACGTTTCCATGGCGGCAATCTGGGGAGATGCAAACATGGGAGCGCATGCCACATTCACCAAGTTCGCGCCGGGAACTGACTCGGGAATGCATACCCACACGAACGATATATGGATCGTGGTCCTAAAGGGAGCTTATCTATACAAGGACGAAGCTGGCGAGAAACGGGTAGGGCCAGGCGATTTCCTGCGGGTTCCGGGAGGACACAAACACTGGAGCGGCGGCGATGCGAAAGAGGGCGCTCTATTCTATGAAGAATCGTCGGGGAAGTTTGATTTGATTCCGGTCAAGTAAAGGTCCGCCGGTTACCTTCGGGCCGGTGCATGGCCCGGTCTAGCCATTTACCGATTTGCGGGTTGAGTTTAGTCTTCTGATTGAGCAGCACTTGGGGGAGGGCTGATCAACATACGTCCCACGACTCGAATGAGTCTGGGGCGTTTTGTTTTGGGGCTATGAACCAACTCCTCCGGATCGACAAATCTTTTAAACACAGGGGTCACAGAGGAGCACAGGGTAGAGCGGCAGCGGTAGGTTTTCGTTCGCGCCTGGGGTCCGGACGACGTGGAGTGTCACGGCTTTCTAAACAGGCCCGCCCTGACTTGCCGCCACGGGATGACATCGGAGAAGTCCTGCTCATGCCGTGCGATGCGATGATCAAGCTCCGCTCGTGGAATCCCACTCCTGGCAAAGTGCGCGAAGCATGGCCCACACGCGTGTGGCGTTGCTCGGCATGGACGGGCAGGAGTGCCCGTCCCCACGTGCCCGTTCCTCACACCGCGTTCTTTCTCGCAACTTCCTCTCTGCCCGCCGCATCTAAACCTTGACAGCGTTCCACTCAGGTCTTAGCATGGGCGGGTTGGCAATCATAAGCCCATTGATTACAAAGCACTTATTTGATTCAAAAGTAAGGTAGAGGAGACGATTATGGCCAAGATTATTGGGATTGACCTTGGAACGACCAATTCTTGCGTGGCGGTGATGGAGGGCGGCGAGCCCAAAGTTATCCCTAATGAAGA
>DATHMS010000156.1:0-6808 GCA_035486795.1 Candidatus Sulfotelmatobacter sp.
CCGGCTGGCACGGCGTGCCGACGGGCCAACCCGATCCACAGGCTCCCACGGATGCCTATCAACTCCACGCTCATTTCTATCCACCGCTGTTGCGATCCGCGACAGTGAGAAAATTCATGGTGGGGTATGAAATGTTGGCGGAGTCGCAGCGCGATATCACGCCGGAGCAGGCGGCGGAGCGGTTGCGCAGCGTCGTCCGCTGACCATGGGCCGGCCGCGTCACGGCCGGCCCGACAATCATGACTCTTGTTTAAAACTCGCGGCTCACCTGGCCGCGGATCTCACCGGCTGGAAAGTTCGTGGTGTGAACGTTTACATACGCTGTGTCGCTCAGTAGGGCTTCTTCGATGGCCGTGAAGTCGCCTGCCGGCACGTTCTGGCTCGCAATCGCCAGCAGGTTGGCGGCGGTCAGCGTGCCGGTCACCGTTCCCCCATTCGCCGGGCAGGGTTGCGTCCCGGCCGGGGCGGTCGAGAGGTTCGAGCAGAAAAACACCATCACGTTGCCCGGCGTGTGCACTTTGCCGAAGTGGATGTGGGACTGGGTCACCGCGGAGCTCAGGTTCTGAAAGCGGAGCGTGAAAGTCAGTGTCTGACTATTACGGTCGAGCTTCAGGTCCAAGGTGCCGGTGCCCTGGGACAATATGGCGCCGGTCTCGGCGTTCAACGCGCCGACCTCGTTGAAGCCGGTGAGTACCGCCCGAAATTCCTCCGTGCCCGGCGAGCTCATTGCCGGTGCGGTCATTCCCGCCGCCGCGATCAACACTCCCATCAACGTTGCTCGGTTCATGACTCCCTCCATTGGTTTGAAGCGCGGCAATGCTAACGCGAAGCGGTGACCGATGGATGACGTCGAACCCCGGCGATGGGGCGTGCTGTTGTGTTTGTCTGTTCCCGGCGCTCGAATGTTCCCGCGCGGCACTCAGTGACGCAGCGCTGCCTGCAGCTGATCCGTCGCGTCAATTTCCCGTGGCGACGTAAGGGCGCACCATTTTCGCGGGGTCGACGACCCGATCGAACTCCGCCTCGGTGACGAAATCGAGTTTGAGTGCGGCAGCCTTCAGCGTCAGGTCGTGGTCCATAGCGTAATGCGCGATTTTCGAGGCCTTGTCATAACCGATGACGGGGGCGAGCGCCGTGACGAGCATGAGCGAGCGCTCGACGTACTCCTTGATCTTCTTCAGGTTCGGCTGCGTGCCCTCGACCAGAAACTTGCGGAAGTTCGTGCAACTGTCAGTGATCAGGGTGATCGAGTGGGTGAGGTTGAAAATCATCAGCGGCTTGTAGACGTTCATCTCCAGGTAGCCGCCCGCGCCGCCCATCCCTACAGCGACGTCGTTCGCCATCACCTGTACGGCGACCATGGTGAGCGCCTCTGCCTGGGTCGGATTCACCTTGCCGGGCATGATGGAGGATCCAGGTTCGTTCGCCGGAATCACGAGTTCGGCGAAGCCGGCGCGCGGTCCGCATGACATCAGCCGAATGTCGTTGGCGATTTTGTAGAGAGAGACTGCCACGGTGCGAAGAGTCCCAGAGAGTTGAACAAGCGCATCATGCGCGCCTTGCACGGTGAATTTATTCGCGGCGCTGGTAAAAGGCTGCGTGGTGAGTTTCGCGATCTCTGCAGCGGCTGCCTCGCCAAATCCAGGAGCAGCATTAAGACCGGTCCCTACGGCGGTTCCGCCGAGGGCGAGCCTGTACACACCAGTCAAAGTTTCTTCGATGCGCTCCAGATCATCGGTGAGCATGCCGGCGTAACCCGACCATTCCTGGCCGAGAGTGAGCGGAGTAGCATCCTGCATGTGCGTACGGCCGATTTTCACAATATCCTTCCACTGATCGGCTTTCGTCGCGATCGCATCACGAAGAGCGATGACAGCAGGAATTAGTCGCTCCTTCACATTTACGGCCGCTGCAATATTCATCGCAGTCGGAAACGAGTCATTTGAGGACTGAGACATGTTGACATGATCGTTGGGATGGACCGGCGCCTTGCTGCCAAGGGGTGCACCAGCAAGTTGACAGCAGCGATTTGAAATCACTTCATTAACGTTCATGTTGAACTGCGTCCCACTCCCGGTCATCCATACATGCAGCGGGAACATGTCATGATGACCGCCAGCGAGAATCTCATCGCAAGTCTGAAGAATGAGCTTGTGACGTTCGTCGTCAAGCCGGCCGCCGGCATGATTCGCGTTGGCGGCAGCCTTCTTCAGAATCGCGTAGGCCGTGATCATTTCGCGCGGAATGAGATCGTGTCCGATGCTGAAATGCTCAAGTGAACGCTGTGTTTGAGCTCCCCACAGCTTGTCGGACGGAACGTCCACCTCGCCCAGGCTATCGGTCTCTTTCCGAATTCTCTGCTCAATCATTGGTTCGACTAAAGCCATTCGCTTCTCCTCTTGCCTCGTTGAGAGGCGCTCACTATAACGCCGTTAGAACCCCTACGAGTACCCGACGGCGTCCTCACACGGGTTTTCCTCGAATAATCTGGCCACCATTGCTGAGTCGAGATAGGCACGAACGCGAACAATCAGTTCGTGGCGAAAATAGACAACCCAGCAGTAACGGTTGTCGAAGCGCATGCCGTTCTTGGCCGTTGCCAGAGAATGGAGCTCGACGATCGCCTCGTTCCCTTTTAAGAGGAGGTGCTCAACATGCAACTGAGCACCCGCGACTAAAACTCGACCCAACTTGGCGAAAGTGCCCTCTCTGAAAGCCTTCTTGCTGACATAGTGGCCGGCGAGCGGGTGCGTTCCCATCACCGTCCAATCGACGTCGTCGGCAACCCGCTCAAAGAAGGCAGCGCCATCGCCGCTTTCGAGCCCTTTGAAGGTCTCGAGAACATAGTCATCAGACAAAGACATTTCGGTGCCCTTCGGATTACGGTTTAATTAACGCCTTCAAATACAACGGAAATAGAAACTTGCACCCCGCAATCGAGTTGCCTTGGTGCAAAACACTTCATCCTTTTCGACATGCCCTGTTCCAGCCATCCGAAATGCTCGCCTACGCCGTGAGCGGGCATGCGGCGTGGTCACATTGGCACGCGATTTCGACGTCTTCGCTTCCCGCATTCCGGCAAGCTTCACTGCAATATTCCTGGCTGGGCGGGACTTCACAGGCACATGGAATATGTGCGCACTTGGTTTTGCCTTGATTATCCATTTGAAAGTTTCTCCTCTTCAGATCGCTGATCGTTTGGATCAGTGAACTTCTTGTTGCGCACCATTCACTGCATTTCGATCGCCACGCATTACGACTAGGCAACTCCAACATTTTCTTTGCGAACTAAGTCGACGACGTATTCATGGGATGTCTAGTGGGCGACACTCCGTCGGCTCATGGACAGGGGACGAATGTTTTGCGGAGAAGACACTGCGATGGTCCGACTATGGCCACACTCTGGAAGCGGCGCCAGCTCAGCACTTAGCAAAACAAAATGACGAATATTCAGACCGTACTCCTCACCACAAATGGAAGAGAGCAGATGCAGACGAGGATTTGTCCTTCGGTCGCGCAACGACGATAAGACACAGGACGACTAAGCTCAGAACCGCGAGGCCATAATAAATGTCAATGTAGGAGAGTAGACGGCTTTGCGTGATCACATCGGATTGGAAGATTTGAACAGCGCCGAGGGCTGGATTGCTCCCCGCCCCCCCGTCCCGCGCGATCAGAGAGGAATATTGCGCTAGCGCTGACTGTAGAGTCGGGTCCAGGCGGTTGGCCACGTCAACGAGTCGTGCGGAATGCAAGGTCTGTCGATGGTCAAACATGACGGTTGCCGCGGTGACGCCAAACGTGTTTCCCAATTGGCGTACAAAGTAATATCCGGTAGAGATGTCGTTCACGTCGAAGTGAGCGGCCTCGCTTGTGGAAACGTTTGAGACTCCCATCAGCAGCAGCGCCATCGACAGCCCTTGCAAGAAGGTGGAGAGTGTCAGGAGCCACGTAGGAGTGCTGGGTGTCCATATGTAGATGAATTTTATGCACACAGCACACATCATCAGCGCGCCGAGAGCAACTATTCTCGATCCGTTAAGGCGCGGCAGCAGATAACGCAGTGACATCATCTGACCGGCCCACAGTCCTGCGGCGTACGCTGAAATGAATCCGCCGGTTTGAGCTGCGCTGTAGTCCTGAACTTCTCGCAGGTATTGAGGCAGCACGTACAGGCCAGCACCCAGCATCCCCCCTACAACAGTGACGATCACAAGGGAGGCGCGCAAAGAAGCCTGTCGCCAGATCGTGCGCAGGTGCAAAACCGGCGCAGAATTGTCAGCCCTCCAGTCCCACCAGAGAAAGGTCGCGAAGCAAATGACAGCAATTACCAGGGAAGACACAATGAAAGGCGAGTCGAACCACAAGTCTCGTTCTCCTCTGCTCAGTGCGATCTGCATGGCGCCCAGCGCGGCAATCAAAAGCCCAGCGCCCCAGATATCGACGTAGGACTTTTCGCTGCGCAAGTACAGAAATCCTCGAGGCAAGTATTTCCAGATGAGAAATGTCCCAATCGCGAGAAAAGGGAAATCCAACAGAAACGCGTAATTCCATCGCAACGAATCGGAAATCCATCCCATAGCCGCGGGATAAATGACAGCAAAAACGTAGAGTTCGAAGTAAAACCAGGACAGAGCGAAGGCGCTTGCTTTGCCGGGGAACATCAGGCGCACAAGGACTACCGTGCGGACCAGAAATGCGCCCCCGCCGAAACCCATGACTGTACGCGAGATGAGTAAGAACTTGAGGCTATGCGGGCTCAAGAAACAGCCCAATGCTCCGGCAGCGTACAGCGCAATGCTATAGAGCAGGTGGCGGCGCGCGCCGAGAACTCGCGTCATCCAATAGCTGATTGCAAGCGAGCATAGAAAGCCTAGGTTGTAGAGAATGATCACCCAGCTCACATCGTCCGAACTGCCGGCGACGTTTCCTTGAAGGTCAGGAAGCAGGACATTGATGGAGAGCCGGTTCGAAACTTCAATTGCGGTGATCAAGCCAATACTCAATAGGATGATTAACCTGTGCTTCTGTGACAACTTGGCGAGCATCGGGCTTAGGCGCTGAGCATATTCCTCTTCCCAAGGTTCGAGGCCGACGGGACTACCGCTAAGAAAGAAGCTCATAGCACTCCAAACATTTCAGCGAGTGTAGATAGTCGCTTCCGCATTCATTCCCGGGCGCAGAACAAGACGTAAGTCGCTGCGTTGCCTGACCAGTATTTTTACCGGGATACGCTGCACAACCTTGATGAAGTTGCCAGTAGCATTCTGTGGGGGTAGAAGTGCCTGCCGGGAGCCGGCTGCACCGGCGATTGAGTCCACGACGCCGTCAAAATCGCGCCCGTAAGTGTCCACGTGAATTCTTGCTCGCTGACCAGGGTGAACGTGGTCCATTTGCGTTTCCTTGAAATTCGCCGTGATGTATACCTGGTCCAGCGGCACCAGCGTGAACAACAAATTTCCTGGCACGACATACTGTCCCAGATGCACGGTCAATTGGGTCACCTGGCCAGAGATCGGCGCTCTGATCGTGGTGTAATCGAGATTGAGTTGAGCTTGGTCCAACGCAGCTTTGGCCCGCTCTTTGGCCGCCAGTGCTGACTTGTAGGCCGCCTGAGTAATTGGAACCTGTTGCTCGCGCGCCTTCGATTCCAGCAGTAGAGATTGCGAACGCGCCTCTCTTGCCTTTGCCGAATTCGTCGTGACTCGCGCGATTTCTACATTCTGCTGCGCGGCGGCCAGTTGCTGTTCGGCGGCTGCCAGGTCGCTTTCCGCGACGCGTGCGGCAGCATCGACAGCATCAAATTGAAACTTCGACACATCACCTGTTTTCACAAGAGGCTCGTAGCGTTTCAGGTCGCTCTGCGCTCGATCGTTCGTAGCACGCTTGGCGGCCAGCTCCGCTTTCGCCTGGAGAAGGTTTGCAGTGGCTGTGCGCTCGAGTTGCGCCTGCGAGAGCGTGTAGTCGGCTGCGTCCGAGTCAAGCTGTGCCGCTGCACTGCCCGTGCTGTGCGTCGTGGTGGCGCGTGTCAGCCCAATTTGAAGCTCCGCGGATCGGGCCTCAGCTTGAACAAGATCGAGAGAGGCGATGGCTTGATCGACCTCCGCCCGGTATTCGCGCGGATCGATCTGCACCAGCACATCGCCTTCCTTCACATCCACGTTATCGTCGATTCTGAGCGAGACCACATAACCGGAAACTTGCGAAGCGACTGCCGTGATATGAGCGTCCACTTGCGCGTCGTCGGTTGAAACGCGCCCCATCCAGATGTACAACCAGATAATCAGAACGACAAGGAGCGCGAACATGCCCAGCTTTACAAGGCGAGGCAGGTCACGAATCAACGCCCCGGCCACGGCTAGGAACGAGGGCGTTCCATCCGCGACCGCTATAGGCGGTGCAGGGGGCGGCGTCGGTGTTTGAGTCACTGACTCCATCGGCGCAACCGTTTCCACGGATCCCCCGTTATTTCGCATATGTATCCTGCGTTTCGCCCATCGCCTGGGCCAAATTCACTCTCGACTGGTTGAAACGGTAGAGCGCGTCTATCTGGTTGGAGTTCGCACGGGCTAGGGCGTCCTGCGCGGTAACGACTTCGACATTTGTGGTGACGCCTGCCGCAAAACGGCGCTGAGCCTGCGCAACTTCGTCGTTTGCGAGTTGAAGTCCAAGGTTCGCAACGACAACATTTTTGCGCGCTGCATCAAGTTCCTCGATCGCCGACTTGACTTCGCGTACGATGCGGTCTTCCAGGAGCTGCCGATTCTGTTCGATCCGCTTCTGCTCGAGGTCTGCTTTCGCAATCTCG
>DATHMS010000157.1:0-2929 GCA_035486795.1 Candidatus Sulfotelmatobacter sp.
CTTGCAAGTCTGAAAGCCACGGCACCGTGCGAATCTGCATTTCGCTGCTGTCGGGGCCCTTTTATTGGGCTCAAGACGGAGCTCGCCGTTGTGACTCATGTGAAGGCCGCTTCCAGTGGACAGCAGAATGCGGTTTGCGGAGCCGTCGAATCGGCGACGTTAACAGACAATGAACGAAGCCGTCGCCGGCGGCGGCAGACGCTTCGCGTGAGCGGGAACTGCGGACGGTTTCGTTGCGGCCCCGGAGATGCGCTGACCGAACTATGGTTGGTCACGAGGAGAATCCCCAGTGACTCAACTACGAAAAGCCATGCTGGAAGAGCTCCAGTGCCGGAACCTGTCCCCGATCACGACGCGCATCTACCTGCGAGCAGTCGAGGAGTTCGCGCGTTACCACCAGAAGTCTCCCGACCAGGTCGGGCCGGAACATATACGTCAGTATCAGGTCCACCTGTTCAGGGACCGCAAGCTGGGCTCCATCGCGGTTGCTCAGCAGCTTTCCGCGCTCCGTTTCTTGTTTCTTAACACGCTCAAGCGCCCCTGGATGCTGGAGGGCATAGCACGACCCAAACATCCGTTTCGCCTGCCGGAGGTTCTTTCGCGGGAAGAGGTGGAACGGCTGATCCAGGGTGCCCGGAGTCCGTTGCATCGCCTTTGGCTGCTGACGCTCTACGGGACGGGCATGCGGCGTGAGGAGCTGATTCGGCTCAAAGTCGACGACATCGACAGCAGCCGCATGGTGATTCACATCCGCCAAGGGAAAAGGCGGAGAGACCGCGATGTGATGCTCAGCCCGAGGCTGCTGGAAGAGATGCGTGCTTACTGGCGACAGGTTCAGCCGAAACCGAAGACCTACCTGTTCCCCAGCAAAGATCCCAATCGGAAAAGCGACGTTCCCATGCAGGCCAAGAGCGTATACGACGCCGTAGAGCAGGCGGCCAAGCGGGCCGGACTCGAAAAACACGTCCACCCCCATACCCTGCGGCACTCGTTCGCCACTCACCTGCTTGAATCCGGCACGGATCTGCGTACCATTCAACTGCTGCTTGGCCACGCCGACCTGGAAACCACCAGCCGTTATCTGCACCTGTCAGAGCGCCACCTCAAAGCCGCCGTCAGCCCGCTGGATTCGCTGAACCTCAGCGCGCCTCCAAAACGGAAAAACAGTCAGTAAATGAACCGGCCGCTCCTGGAGCTGGCCGATATCGTAGCCGCCGCGGCGCACCGTTTCACAGATCACCCTCCCGCCTGGTTCAACTGGCTGCACCTGAAAGTGCTCGTCGCAATCGAGCGATGCCGCACCGCCGCTATGGGAGGTCATCTGGACCAGTGTTCCGGCTGCGGCCATCGCGCCATCTCTTATAACTCATGCCGTAACCGGCACTGCCCGAAGTGTCAGAGCCAGGCGCGCGAGCGCTGGCTGGAAGCGCGACGCGCCGAACTGCTGCCGGTGCCCTATGCGCATGTCGTCTTCACGCTTCCCCATCAACTGGCCCCGCTAGCATTGCAGAACAAAGGAGTGATCTACGGACTGCTCTTCCGCGCCAGTGCCCAGACACTGATCGAGGTAGCCTCGGACCCTAAACGCCTCGGGGCTGAGATCGGTTTCTTCAGCGTTCTCCACACCTGGAATCAGAAGCTGCAGCATCATCCACATGTTCACTGCGTGGTGGCCGCCGGTGGTCTTTCGCGCGATCACGCGCACTGGGTGCATCCCCGAAACCCTCGCTTCTTCCTGCCCAAAGACGTTCTCGGCGAAGTCTTTCGCGGCAAATTTATCCAAGGCCTCCAGCAGGCTCACGCTTCCGGTCAGTTGCGGTTCCAGGGCCGGCTACAAGGCTGGTCGCAACCCCGGTTGTTTCGGAGTCTCATCCGTCAACTGTTCGCTTTGCGCTGGGTTGTGTATTGTAAACCGCCTTTCGGCGGACCCGAACAGGTGCTCCGCTATCTCGGCGCTTACACGCATCGAGTTGCAATTTCCAACCACCGTCTTGTTTGCTTTCAAAACGATCACGTCACATTCCGCTGGCGGGACTCCGCCCATGGAAACAAGAAGCGGACACTGACTCTTCCTGTTGAGGAGTTTCTGCGCCGCTTCCTGCTGCATGTGCTGCCGCGCGGTTTCGTCCGCATCCGGCACTTCGGTTTCCTTGCCAGCCGCCGCCGCGGTCAACTCCTTTCACGCTGCAAGCAGATACTGGCCGGTGCTGCCGGCACAGCCAACTGCACCGCCGTCCACTCGCACGACCGAAAAGACCGTCCGGCACTCTGGTTATGTCCTCTTTGCGGTGGCACGATGACCGTCATCGAGCGGCTGACACCGGCTCAGATGAGGCTCCGCTCTCCACCTGTGGCTGCCGCCGCCTGAATATAAAGATGCTGAAGCCGCTTTTTTGCCGTTCCACCAATGCCTGCTCAGGCACGCACTATCTCCTCGTGCCGAATGTTGAATCCTGCAGCGCCGCGGGAGGGAAAACGCAGTCCGTCTCCAGAGCAAGACTTCTCACCTCACCACAAGACCGAGTGCCTCGCTCAGGAAAGCGCATCTCAATCCGTTGGCACCAGCAAGCGACTCTTCGGACTCACGAACTTCACTCGCTGCCTCTTCAAAACCCATAGAAGCTTTGTGCCAAACAGGCCAGGCTTCCTTCATTACGCCGTATCGAAGCCACCACGGCCACCAAGCAGTCGCTCGAATTTGGATTACCGTGGTCGTGGCCGTGATGGCTCCGATACGGTTCTACCTATTATCGCCAGTATTTCGCGTTCCCGCCCGACGTTGCTCCTCGTCGGCGCGGACGTGTTCCACTTCCTCCGGTGTCGGACCTACGCACATATTTGTGCTTACCGTCTCTATTACGATGACGCCAGCACATTCTTCCACCGGGTCTACCAGAAGGATTCGCACCAGAATGCGACCAAACCTTCG
>DATHMS010000158.1:0-7526 GCA_035486795.1 Candidatus Sulfotelmatobacter sp.
ACCGACCCGGCAAACGGACGCTCTACCGCCGGCACAAACACCGGCGCCCGTTTCTGTTGGGCCGCAGCCAGTGCCGTCGTTATTTCGCGAAACGTCTGCGACTCCACTCCCGACGAAAGATGATATATATCGTGCTCCGGACGCTCCTTCTGATGCAGCGTCGCAATCGCCTCCGCCACGAAATCCACATTCACAATATCGATCTTGTCCGTCGCACGAAACGGCAGCACCCGTAGTCCGGCCAGAAACACAAACGCCTTCACCATGTCGAATTGCGTAGTCTCCGCATAGCGGCTGTCCCCGAGCACAATGCTCGGACGAAAAACCGTCTTCGGCGTCTCCGGCAGCAGCACTCGCATCATGTGCTCGCAAAACTTCTTCGTCCGTGCATACGGATCGTAATCCGACCGCTCCCAATCAATCGCTCCGTCCTCCGTCACCACTTCATTCTGCCGCTTCCCCGCCACCGCCACCGTGCTCACCTGACTAAAGCGCCTCAGCCCGTGATAGTGTTCCGCATGCCGCGCCAGCGTCAGAACCTCCAGCGTGCCCCGCAGATTCACATTCAGGCAGCTCTTCTCCGACTTCCGGTTTAGCGACGCCGCGCAGTGAATCACCGAATCCGTGGTATGCACCAGCCGGTCATATTCATCTCGCCCTAGCCCGAACCCAGGTTCCGTCAGGTCTCCCCGAAACACCCGCACCCGCGTCTGCAGATACTCATAGAATTGCGGGAACTCCAGATGCAATTGCAGCGCTTGCCAAAGCCTCGCTTGCGCCTCGCCGCTATCCCGCGCCCGCACCAGCACATTCAGCGAGGCGCCCTGATCCCGCAACAAATTCGCCGCCACGTGCGCCCCAATGTAACCCGTCGATCCCGTAAGAAATATCGCCATTCACCAATTCCGTTTCTTGTCATCTTGAGCGGAGCATGCCGAAGAGCGAAGCGAATCGGCATGCGCAGTCGAAAGATCCCTATCGGTCTACATCTGCATCCGTGGGGCTTTAGCCCCAGAGCCCTAACCTCACCACGTCCCGCCATTCGTGCCCGTCTTCACCGTCTCCCCATTCTGCAAACTCCGCGCCGGACGCGCCTCCAGTGGACGCCCCTCGATCAACGGATAAGTCCACCGCCGCAGCGCCGGAATATGCACGTTAATCCAATAGTCCCACCAATCCAGCATCCGCGCCTTGTATCCAAACTCCTCCCGCTCATCTTCCACCAGAGCATGCGACAGCTTCTCCACGTTGTCCGCCGCGAAGTCATGCTCGTTGAACAAAATAAACGGCTCGAACAACTCAATCAATTTCTCCACCCGCTCCAGATTTCTCTCCGCTTTCACCAGCGGAGTCTTCTTCAGCGGCAGCGGCGACATGATTCGCTGAATCGATTTCACTATCGCTTTCTGCGCCGGCGCCGACATCCGCTGGTACCGCTCCTTCGACACCGGAATCGCATCAAACCTCAGCCGCAGCCACGATTCCAGCCCTTCCTGCGCCCGGTAATGCTTCCGGTGCGCCAGCGACGTCAACTCAATCGACCGCCCCATATCGCAAGGGTTCGTCACCGACGTCGCCAGCTGATAAAGCGAATCGTGCCGCCGTTCCACAATCGCCGCCGCAATCAAAGTCATCCCCGCGCACACCGCGTCCACCGGGATAATATCCAGCCGCTTCCTCTCATTCGAAGGCAACTGCCGGAAATACGTTCCCAACAAATAAGACAGCGAAGCCGACGTATTAATCCCTTCATTCCACCCCAGAAACGGCTTCGCCACCGAGGTCTCCACAATCGCCGGACGCACCACCGCAATCGGCAACCCCGCTCCATGCTTCACCATCAGCGATTCCGCCTGGCTCTTGGTCAGCGTATAGGTGTTCGGCCATCCCAATTCCTTCGCCCGCTGCGACCCCGCGTCGGTCAAGTGCGTCTTCAACCACCGGATCCGGTTCTTCCGGATCTGGTTCTCCAAAGCCGCGCCCTGCAGCCCTTTCGCCGCATGCTCCTTCGCCAGCGACTGGGACTTCAAACCTGCAGTCACTTCCGCGCCCTCAGCCTCTGCCTCCGCCTTAGCGATCAGTTCATGCAGAGATCGCAATTCCTGTTCCGCATCGAAGTTCGCCACGCGCCGCGGCGTGTAATTCGGAATCAGCTTCTCCGTCACCCGCCCGTCACGCTCGCCCGCCACGTAACAGGTGGAAAGATGCAGCAGCCCGGCATGTTCGGTTCCCCGCAAAAACTCCAGAATGTTCATCGCTGCATCGGTATTGGTCGCCAGCGCGTCGCGCAAGTCCGGATTAAAGTCTGTCAATCCCGAACTATTCACGATCAGGTCAAGATTCCTCCGCAGCCCTTCCCCCACCTCTGCATCCAGACCCAACCCTGCCCGCGTAACGTCTCCCTCCACCACCTCTACCTTTTCTCGCAGATACTCCCCAAGTCCAGCTCCATATTTCTCAAACAGCGGATCGAATACCGGCGATTCTTCTACGATCTTTTCAAACCGCCGCTGCGCCGGATTCGACTTCTGCGCCCGAATCAGCAGATAGATTTTCCCGATCTTCGGCAACTCCATCAGCGTGTTCGCCAGCCAGACCTTGCCAATAAATCCCGTCACCCCTATCAGCATCAGGTGCTTCCCGGCCAAAGCTCGCCGCACCGAAAATCCCTCCGCCTGCGTCTGCCCCTCGAAATGCACAATCGGACGTTCCTGCGCCACCGATTCCCGCCCCGACCCAATCACCGCCGCCCGCAGTTCCTCCACTGTAATATCCAGTTGCCGCGCCAGCGTCTTCGGCGCCCGCCGTCCATCCGGACTCTGCTCCCGTATCCGTGCGAAAGCCCCGCGTGGCCGGATCACCGGTTCCAGCAACCGTCCTGTAGCTACGCCATCTCGAAACTCCAGCCGGTTCGCCACCACCCGCTTCACCCCGAGATGCTGCGCCAGCGGCTTCATCACGTGTTCCAGCCCCTGGCTCACCAGCACTACATCCGCCCCCGAGCGCACCAGTTCCCGCACCCGCTCCGCTCCAGGCGTCTTCAGCTCAGGCTTCAATTTGTATTTGAAATATTCCTCGCCCAGCAGGTCCAGCCGGTCGCGCGTCACTCCCCGCAAAGTCGTATGCACCACGCGGGTCGCGAACTTCCGGTTTGTCGAATAAAGAAACGGACGCAGCGCCGCCATCAAAAAGATCAGCCCCCGCCGCCGGAACCGCTCCGCAAAGGTCTGCGCGTTCCACGTAAGAAACGCCACCGGCTGCACCACCGTCAGGTTAAGCAGACTTCCCTCCACCCGCCAGTACACGGTAGGGGATGCAACCGATGGCACCCGAGGATTGTGATTTGACGGTTCCAAGTGGTTTGACAGTTCCAAACTATGCTTCGTCCAACAGGGATTCTGCACTAACGCGGACGAATCTCCTATTGTAAACAATGCCCTCACTCCCCGCGAGACTCGTGTGAGGACAGTCTTGTGTGGGGACATGCTTGTGTGTGGACAGCCGCACTGAGCGACTCCCTAAGCCAAGTATTCACACTCCCTTAACAATCCTTCCGTATAGTTGCCACCTTTAGCACTCGTAAGACTTTCACCGACAACCCGAGGAGCAACCATGGCCGCTGCATCGCAGACTCTACTCGACCAGAAACTCTCCCGTTCGCCCGGCAAAATCGGCATGCTGGTCTTCGGCATTGTGCTGGTCATCGGAGTCGGCTATGCCGGCTCCAGCTTGCTTCACGATCTTGCTAACATCCACAACGAATCCCTCCTGCCCTATGTGCTTCTGGGCATAGCGCTGCTGGTCGCTCTGGGGTTCGAGTTCGTCAACGGATTTCACGACACCGCCAATGCCGTGGCCACGGTCATCTACACTCACTCGCTCGAACCTCATATTGCGGTAGTCTGGTCCGGCTTCTGGAATTTCCTCGGTGTGCTCGCCTCCAGCGGTCTGGTAGCCTTCGCCATCGTCTCCTTGCTCCCTGTCGAACTGATTCTGCAAGTCGGCAGCAAAGCCGGATTCGCCATGGTCTTCGCCTTATTGGTAGCTGCCATCATCTGGAACCTCGGCACCTGGTGGTTCGGACTGCCCGCCTCCAGTTCGCACACCCTGATCGGCAGCGTCATCGGAGTCGGCATAGCCAACCAGCTGATGAACGGCAGAAGCGGCACCAGCGGTGTCGACTGGGGACAAGCCGCCAACATCGGCAAGGCTCTGTTGCTCTCCCCCATCGTAGGTTTCGGTTGCGCCGGACTCCTGCTGCTGCTCGCCAAAGCCCTCATCAAAGATCCCAAACTTTATACAGCTCCCGAAGGCACCGAGCCGCCGCCCTTTTATATCCGCTGCCTCCTCGTTCTCACCTGCACCGGCGTCAGCTTCTTCCACGGCTCCAACGACGGACAAAAAGGCATGGGCCTGATCATGCTCATCCTGATCGGCACCGTTCCGACTGCCTACGCCCTCAATCACGCCATCACCTACCAGGATTCGCAGGATTTCATCGCCGTCTCTGCCCAGGCCGCCGATGCCCTCACCAAGTACGTCAGTCCCAACGCCGCCATCAGCGACGCGCATGAAGACGTCACGGCTTACATCCGCGACAAGAATTTCACTCCCAACACCATGCTCGCCCTGCGCACCATGGTCAGCGACATCGGCAACGAGACGGCGCTGTACAAAGAGATGAAGAATATCCCCAACGACCGCGTTCGCAACTTCCGCAACGATATGTACCTCATCAGCGAGGCCATCCGCCTCATGCAGAAGAGCGGCAACCCGGCTTTTTCGGATTCTGACAAAGCGATCTTGACCAACTACAAAAAGCACATCGACCACTCCACCCGCTTCATTCCCCTCTGGGTGAAGGTCGCCGTGGCCATGGCTCTAGGCCTCGGCACCATGGTCGGCTGGAAGCGCATCGTAATAACCGTCGGAGAGAAGATTGGCAAGAGCCACCTGACCTATGCCCAAGGTGCAGTGGCCGAAATCACTGCCATGGCAACCATCGGCGCGGCCGACGGATTCGGTCTCCCCGTCAGCACCACCCACGTCCTCTCTTCCGGCATCGCCGGCACCATGGCCGCCAACCACTCCGGAATTCAGTGGTCCACCGTGCGCAACCTGGCCTTGGCCTGGGTCCTGACCCTGCCAGTAGCCATGATGCTCTCAGGATCCCTATTCTGGTTATTCCGCAAGACATTCTAGGGAGGGTCGCAGCCCCTTCAGGGGCGGCATTAATTAGCCCCGGACGTAAGCCCGGGTGCCGCGCCGACACAGGAGCAAGTCCCGCAGGGACGGCATGCCTTCTCACCGCATAGTAAATCGCTGGATAACGTTCTGGTGGGTCCGACTCAGCAGAATTCGAAGCGTTGAATCACGCGGAAGCGCCCGTGGAAGCAGCCAATCCCCGCTGTTTGCGAAGTTCCGCCAGAAAGGTATCCGCGGAAAGTGCCGCCTGACTTCGAAAAAGCCCAAGCAACGCATCTTCTATATCACCCGCCGCGGGAACGAATGAAGTATTAACAGCCTCAGTCTCCAACCCTTCCGGCTCCACCATCAACTCCGGCAGCACGTCGCGATTCTCCGTAAGCAGGCTCAAGAATTTTTCCAGCAGCTGGCGATGTTCCGGAGTGCTCTGAGTGAATTCCACGCCCATTCCCTTGTCCGCATGCATGATGCGAACCACGCCTTCCGTCTTCAAATCGACACCCGCAGCTCGCATCGACAGCGTCACTCGCGTGGATACCGGAAACGGCGAATTGATCTCAAGGTAGCACCCGCCCAAACTCAAATCCGTGAGCTGGCACCTGACCGGCGGATCGTCCTTTTCCACTTCCGGAGAATTCCGCCCCAACCATTCCCGCAGCTGCTGCACAACTTCCAGCGACGGATCCTGAAACCGCAATCCCACTTGCCTGCCGGTCCCTTCCCAGGCAAACTCCGCATTCACTTCCAGAGCCTTATCAGAACCCGGCAGCGTGAACCCAAGCTTCCACCGGCCACTGGGTTTGCTGCGCCGTGGCAAGCTGACTGCCAGCCCGCCTTCGCCCAGATCCGTGGTGTTAACCTTGAAATGAGCATCCGAATCGCGGCTCGTCATTTCTACCGCAATATTCACCGAAACCCGCGAATTCCGCCGCCGTTCTTTCTTCATCAGCGCTCGAGCCGCCCGAAAACTCGACTTCGACCGCTCCACCGACACCGGCTTATATAAGATGAAGTGTGCCCCAATCTCAAATCCCGACCGCAGCCCAATCTCCGGATCCAGAATCGCCACCGCGATAGCCCGCTTGTTGCAAGGAGCACTCCGCGCACTGCGCAGCACCGCCGCCGCCCCCGGCCCCGCGCAATCCACTATGATCGCCTCAAACCGCTCCCGGGTCAGCTTGCGCAGCGCGATCTCCGAACTAGCGCACAGTTCTACGCTAATGTCGAGATCGCCCAGCGTCCGCCGCAGCACACGCACGATCTTCTCGTCCGAACACAGTAGCAGCGACTTCAGATTCATGGTGCCGTCTTTAATCCTTCTGGCTCACTTGTAGTAGTTCAGCCAGCCCTTACGGCAGTGCTTCCCCCGCGGAATCCAGCCACGGAAACGAAACACGGCCCTATCCACTGTAAGCCCGTCCCAAGAACCCGATCAATGCACCTGTTGTGCCATCGGTTACGAGCGTAACGCCTAAGTTCAGAGTTCGGCACCTATTCCTCGTACCAAGACCGCAAAGACCGGGCACCTAAGCCGGCCTCCTAGTTCGAAATAAGTTCGAAATAAGTTCGAAATAAGATCGAAATAAGCTCAATAAATACAATTACTTAGAAATACTTAACTAACGCGATGCAGCGGAGATTCTGATTGACTTCCACAATCGATTGCCATAACATACCGAGTCTCCGATCAGCTTTTGGGATTAATGAGGATGCCGGTTAAATTCGAGCGTCCAACACGGATTCGATTTTCCATGAATCCCAGTACTGTTCGGAGAATCATATACATAGAGCAATCTTTTTAGCCCACTTCCCCTTTGTAGGAAAGGCACTTTGCATGGCCAAGCGTCGCGGAAATCCCAACTGGGGCAAACCCGAACCGATCGGGCCAATCGTCCCCACCATCACCGAGTTCGAGCAGGTAGTGCGCGAATACAAGCTCACCCCGGACCAGTATCTGCGCTCGACGCGCCTCCGCGAGTGGGCCCGCCGCAACAAGAACTCCAAATACATCCCCGAGCCTCTCCTCGAAGCCTGGGGCTTCGAAATCGAATCCACCCTGTAACCAGCCGTAAGAATTTTTGCAAGGGTCGCCAAAAAGCGACCCTTTATTTATTTTCTGTCGCATGAAATCGAGCGTCAGCCAGAACACCCACAGCCGCGAAGCGGCGGAAGAATGCAGCCCAGGGCGCAAGCCCTGGGTAAGACCCGACGTGATAGCCTAGCCCCGAAGGGGCGCAAGAGAATCCAACGGGCTCAAACGAACCTTCCCCTGAAAAGACATCAGGCAGGAACCCAGAAGTGCTAAACCTCCTCCACCTCCC
>DATHMS010000159.1:0-3739 GCA_035486795.1 Candidatus Sulfotelmatobacter sp.
CGGTGCGAACGTGGTTGAGAGCCGACAACGTGAGAGCCGGTTCTCAACCGACCAGGGCGCCTGAAGCACGATGAGCGCTTTGCCCTGTTAGCACCAACTACCGCCGCGCGGCGGGTTTTGTTTTAAGTTCCCAAGATTTCTTGCCGCATTCGGCGCTTACAGGCAAGATTGGGGAGTGCAAGAACTGTCCCCAGGTACCTTTCTTAGTCATTACAAACTCATCCGCCGGCTGGGGCAGGGCGGCATGGGTGTGGTATTCGAGGCAGTCGACCAGAAGCTGGGCCGCCATGTCGCGATCAAACTACTGATCGAAACAACGCCTAACGACAGGTCCGCTCTGGAGCGTTTCTGGCGCGAGGCGCGCGCAGCTTCTTCCTTCAATCATCCCGGCATTTGCACAATCCATGAGCTCAACGAGTCGGCGGAAACGCCCTTCATCGTGATGGAACTGATGGAGGGCAACAGCCTGGAAAAGCTCTATCGCGGCCATGTCATGCCCTACTCGAAATTGCTGGAGATGGGCGTGCAATTGGCTGATGCCCTCGATGTCGCGCACCGCAAAGGCATTCTGCATCGCGATATCAAGCCTTCGAATATCTTTGTGACGAATTCGGGGCAGGTGAAGATCCTCGATTTCGGGCTGGCAAAACTCGACAGTACTGGCGCAGACGCTTCAACTGCCTTAAGCACTCTTACCGCTTCGGGATCGACGATGGGTACCGTTGCCTACATGTCGCCGGAACAGGCGCGCGGTGAGCCCCTGGATGCGCGCAGCGATCTGTTTTCGCTCGGGGTAGTTCTTTACAAGATGGCTACCGGACGGCACCCCTTTGCCGGCGCTACAACCGCCGTGGTCTTCGATCGCATTTTGAACGAGTCGCCGGTTGCCCCAATCTCGCTCAATCCGGAACTTCCGATCGAGTTCGAGACCATTCTCAACAAAACACTGGAAAAGGACCGGGAGCTTCGCTGCCAGTTCGCCGGAGAGCTTCGTGCCGACCTGAAGCGTTTGCAGCGAAAGAGCGGTTCGGGGAGCGGCCCTACCGCGCGGGGGAACGCCTTCCCCCGGATCCTCATCGAGCGCGGCTGTGCTCGCGACCAGGAAATCACGTCGACTCGCGATCGTCGCGGCATGCCTAGTCATTCTTGCGGCGGCCGGGTTTGGCGCGTGGCGCTTCTGGCCTCGAGCCCGGCCGTTCGCGACGATCTCTGTGAGTCAGATCACCAATGTAGGGACGATCGAAAGGGTCGCGCTCTCAGGCGATGGCCGCTTTCTCGCTGAGGTCAAGGACGATAAAGGCCAACGGACACTCTGGGTGAGAAACACCGCGACCAACACCGACACCCAGATCCTGGGCGCATTTGCCAACGAGTACACCGGGATCTCCTTCTCGCCGGATGGCAATTACCTCTACTTCGTCCGGGGAACTTCGGAGAACGATCTGGGGAACTCGTTATATGTCATGCCGGTCTTCGGCAGCACGCCCAGGCAGTTGATCCGCGACATCGACAGCACCATCAGCTTTTCGCCGGACGGCAGGCGCTTTACCTATCTCCGCTTTACGCCCGGACAAAAGGATCTCGCCGAATCAGTTAAACGAGTGTGATCGGCACTCTGATCTGGCCGCTCTTTAGGAACTAATGCAGCCGAATGGCATCCATAGCTTCATGAGAACTCCTTGCGATGAAGCCGTTGTGCGGTCAACAAGGTCCGGAGTTCCCTGTGAGCCACAGGCAAGAATCTGGATACTCGCCGCGACCATTCTCGGATCTAGCATGGCTTTCATCGACAGCACGGTGGTCAATGTCGCGATGCCTGCGATCCAAGCTAGCTTTCACGCAACAGTGGTGGATGTGCAGTGGGTGATCGAGTCTTACGGACTGTTGCTGGCTGCGTTGATTCTTGTCGGCGGCTCGCTGGGCGATATCTTTGGCCGTCGTCGCATGTTCTTGGTGGGTGTGGCGATCTTTGCTGCGGCGTCTGCGGGTTGCGGCGTTGCCTTAAACATTGATCAATTGATCATTGCCAGAAGTCTTCAAGGTGTGGGGGCTGCGCTGCTGGTTCCAGGAAGCCTTGCGCTTATCAGTATGTCCTTCGACGAGAAGAGTCGTGGTCAGGCGATCGGTACATGGTCGGGCTTTACGGCGATCACCACGGCCGTTGGGCCAGTACTTGGCGGCTGGCTGGTTGAGCATGCTTCGTGGCAGTGGGTCTTCTTCATCAACGTTCCGATTGCGGCGGCCGTAGTAATCATTTCTTTCTGGCGGGTTCCGGAGAGCCGCAGCGCCGTGGAAGCGCGCGTCGATTGGTGGGGAGCGCTTCTTGCCACCGTCGGACTAGGTGGCTTGGTGAATGGGTTCATCGAGTCGGCCAGCCTGGGTTGGAGAAATTCCCTGGTGTTCGGTAGTCTGATCGTTGGCTTGATCTGCATTGTTGCGTTCGGACTGGTCGAGACAAAGGTGATTGCACCGATGCTTCCACTCAGGCTGTTTCAATCCGGCCGCTTCAGTGGCGCGAACCTGCTTACACTACTTCTCTATGCCGCGATCGGAATTTTCTTTTTCCTGTTCCCGTTGAACCTGATCCAGGTTCAGGGGTACTCCGCGACGGCAACCGGTGGTGCCATCCTTCCGCTGATTCTGCTTGTGTTCCTTCTTTCCCGTTGGTCTGGCGGGCTCGTCGCCCGCTATGGTGCAAGACTTCCGCTGATCCTTGGCCCCTTGATTGGTGCTTTGGGTTTCGTTCTGTTCGCGCTTCCCTCGGTTGGACAGAGCTATTGGAAGGCGTTCTTCCCGGCGGTGATTTTTATGGGGTTAGGGATGGCGGTGACTGTGGCGCCTCTCACCACCGTTGTTATGAGTTCAGTCAATCGAGACCACGTCGGTACAGCTTCTGGAATCAACAATGCTGTAGCACGCGTAGCTGGTGTGCTTGCTATTGCAGTTCTCGGGGTTGTGATGGTGAAGGCGTTCGGTTTCCGGCTCAACAACGCCTTGGCTCACCTCCCGTTGCCTCTGGGCGTTCTGCGGGAGCTTCATGCAGACGAGATTAAACTCGCCGGCTTGCAGGTTCCCGCCGGCCTGAATCCTGGTATGAAGATCGCAGTTAAGGGCTCCATCGAGGAAGCATTTGTATTTGGATTCAGAATTGTCATGTTGATTTGCGCGGGCCTGTCTGGGGCAGGAACTGCGGTGGTGTGGTTCATGATTCCGAAGGATAGTGACGCCCTGGATTGGCCGCGAGGCATTAGGTCTGACGCCGGACGATGACTCCCGGTTTGTCGCCAGTACGGAAGTAATTACCTGCATGGAAGCAGCCGTGAATAGCGAAGGTGCCTGAAAAAGCCCCCCACAGACCGTGCGATGAAGCTTCTGCAAAGCGGCCTTCACGGGGATTTCGGGATAACTTCCTGTTAGTCGGTGATACGTCCGTAACATTTACTTCCCATAAGCCGACTTGAACGAAGCCGCTTTGCGGCGGACGCATGCGCGTGCGCTGCGCTGGCGGCGGAGGTGTTGATCTAGCGTTTGTCGCAGAGAAGGAGGATTCTCTGTGACCCGTTTACGCCAGATCATGCTTGAGGAGCTGGAGCGCCGGAACTACGCCCCGTCCACCATTGGTGCTTACCTTCGCACGGTTGAGCATTTTGCTCGCTACTTCCGCTGTCCACCCGATCGGCTTGGTACCGAGCACATCCGGCAGTATCAGGCCGCGATGTTCCGCACCTGGAAGCTGTCG
>DATHMS010000160.1:0-26771 GCA_035486795.1 Candidatus Sulfotelmatobacter sp.
GTCGATCTGGCTGAGGTGGTGGAGGAGGTGCGTGAGGTAATCGCTCGCCAGGAAGTCGAGGGTGACTGGCTCTCCGGGACCGATGCGGCAAATGGTCTGCAACTTGGCGGCGGGCAAGCGGGCGATAATGTGAGCAAGGTAACGATTGTAAGCGGACCACAAAGAGACCAGCAGTTTCCAATCGGCCTCTTGAGGAGCCTGCAGGCGTACGTTTCCGTTCTGATCGTATGGCGGGAAGTCCAAAGACGGTTGCAGGGACGCGCGGACGAATCGTTGATGGTTGTTGGACGCGGAGTCGATCAGGTGCCCAAGAAGCTGCTTACGCGACCAGCCACCCGGGAGGGCAGGCTTGGCGGCTTCACGTTCGCTGATTTTGCGAAGCTTTGGCTCCGCTGCTTCGATGACGCTTAGGAGTTGTTCGCTCAGCGCTTTCATCTGCATTCGCCCTTCTGCCGCGTCAGTTGATACCAAATCTGCCTACGAGCTGATCTGCTCGAGAATCGCGCGGGCTTCGGCAGCCGGGTCGGCGGCTTCGGTGATGGGGCGGCCTACGACGATGTGGCTGGCTCCGGCGGCGATGGCTTCTGCGGGGGTGGAGACGCGGGCTTGATCTGCGTGACTTGCTCCTGCGGGGCGGACGCCGGGGGTTACGATGGCGAAATTGTGGCCCAGTTCCGCGCGCACGGCAGCGGCCTCGCGGGCGGAGGTGACAATTCCCTTACATCCGTTATCAAGGGCCAGGGCGGAGAGACGAAGGACTTCGTCGCTCACCGTTCCCTGGAATCCGACTTTTCCCAGATCGTCCTGGTCGAGGCTGGTGAGCACTGTGACTCCCAGCACGAGCAGAGCGGGCCGAGCGGCGCGAGCGGCGCTGACCGCAGCGTGGAGCATCTTGCTGCCTCCCGTGGCGTGCACGGTCAACATACTTACACCTAAATGGGCGGCTTCACGGACGGCCGTCGCGACGGTGTTCGGAATGTCGTGATACTTCAGGTCGAGAAAGATGCGGCGGCCGGATGCGACGAGGTCACGCACGATTTGCGGGCCTTCGGCGGTGTAGAGTTGCATGCCGACTTTATAGGTCAGCGCCGAGTCGCCGACGGCAGCCACGATCTTCTGTGCGGCCGCCGCAGTGGATACGTCGAGGGCGACGATCAGCCGCTCACGCGCGTCGTTATTCCGAAAATCGGCAGCGCGGGCGTCGGAGTGAAGGTTGGGGAGGGCTGCCACCATTCCCGCAGTATAGAGGGTTTAGCGGAGTTGCGCCATGGGATGGTTGTAGGCGACGGTCTGGTAGATCTGCCGGCGCTCGGTGCGAGGTTTCACCAGATCCAGGCGGACCCGCTGCAACCCGCGCTGCTCGAACTGCAGCACTTGAGCGGCGCCGTAGGAAAGGTCAATAATACGACCAGGCACGACCGGACCGCGGTCGTTTATTTTGACCACGACCACACGTCCGTTGCGCAGGTTCGTGACCCGCACGTAGCTTCCCAAGGGAAGCGTCGGGTGGGCAGCGGTCATGTCGTACTTGTCAAAGTCTTCGCCGCTGGCGGTCGGTTTACCGACGAAATAATCGCCGTACCAAGAGGCTGTCCCAATCTGATACGGTTGGTTCTTACCGGTCTGGTTGCGGATTTCGGGCTTGGCTGGAACTGCCCTAGTTTGGGCTGAACTGCCCTCCGAGTTGTTTGGGCCCTGAGCCGCTCCCAGGCCGACGACCAATAAAGCGATCATCAGTCCATGAGCAATACGTCCACGCATTCAGTTCTCCTCGCATACTCAAAAGTCGTCCTAGCTAGGCTATTTTGGTTAAGGTTCTGTAAATGGTAGGGGGCTGGCGGGAGCTTGTCAACCCGAAAGTGCATGCCCTATGGTGACGTGGTAGTTATCGATATCTCACGTAACTTGTTGTTAATCATGAGTAATCCGCAACATGTCACTCAAAACAATCATGTTACATATGTATTATATAGTAAATACCGTGGGCCCAGTACGATGGGAAGAATTTTCATCCTCATTAGATTCAATAACTTACGCGGAATTCTTTCTAAGTTGTTTATGGGGAGCATTTTAGGTAGAAGGTTGTGTACGGCGGAATCATTTTATTTTGAAGATCATGGCTGAGAAACCACCGGTCGTATTGACGATTGCCGGTTTTGACCCCTCGTCCGGGGCGGGCGTGACGGCCGATATTAAGACGATCGCTGCCCACGGCTGCTATGGAGTGGCTTGCATTACCGCCATTACCGTGCAGTCTACCGCCGGGGTCCTCCGGATGGAGGCTGTAGACCCAGATCTCGTGATCCAGACCCTCGAGGAGCTTGCCTCCGATATACCCATCGCTGCCGTCCACATCGGGATGCTGGGCACGGCGAAGGTGGTCAAGGCGGTGGTGGAGTTTCTGGGCCAGAGGTCGGGCAAGGCCAAACTGCCGAATGTGGTCCTCGACCCAATCCTCAAGTCGTCGTCTGGCGCAAGTCTGCTGGATGCTGCCGGAACCCGGCTGCTGGTCGAGAAGCTAATTCCTCTTGCCGATGTGATCACTCCGAATGTGGAGGAGGCGGCTGTCCTGACTGGTTTAAAGGTGACCGAGCTCGAGGAAATGCGAGCAGCAGCGGGGAAGCTTCATCAGATGGGTTCGGCGGCAGTTGTGATCACGGGCGGGCATCTGGAGAAAGCGATTGACCTGTTGAGCTTCACCACCAAACGCGGGGTCGAGGAGGAAGTCTTCAAGGCCGAGCGGCAACGATCGAATTCCACTCATGGCACGGGCTGTGCCTTCGCCACAGCCATGTCGTGCCACCTGGCGCTTGATCGCGGATTAGCGGAAGCTGCGCTGTTGGCCAAGACCTTTGTGACAGCGGCCATTGCCGCCGGCCATCCTCTGGGGCGGGGAACCGGTCCGGTGCATCACCTGTACCGGATGCACGAGCAGCGGCGCGCGGCGGGCACGGGAAGCGAATCCTAACAGTAGGGAGGGTGTGCCGCTGTCGACTCGGAAGGCGAGGGTTGCGCCGGACGGCCGGCAGGATGCTGACGCTACTCGCTGTCGGAGGGCTTCTTCAGCAGGATCCCGGCGACGAACGACGCAGTGGCGGCGAGCAGCCATTCGATCCGCCACATCTGGATCGCCTGGAACTCCGCGAGATTCGATGCTCTGTAGAAGAGGCTGACGCCAATGGCTCCGGCGACGCAGCCCAGGCCGATCATGAAGGCGATCAATGCCGCCGTTGGCAGACCGACCCAGCGCTTGATCTCGTGAAAGTGCAGATAACGCAGCCAGTCAGGAAAGGAAATCTCGCTCCAGGAAGCTGCGACCGAGCTTGCCCACGGACGTAGCCATGCCAAGCTCCGCGCCCATAGAACTGCTATGGTTGCCGCGTTCGTGCCGGGGGCAGCCATCACGCGGCGGCGCCAGCCGCAGGTGTGGCAGAACTTTGCCCCGATCATGAACTCAGTAGCGCAGTGGGCGCAGGCGTCCGCCATCTCCTGCGCAGGGGCCGGGAGCGCTAGCTCCACCGCCGGCTCTGCCACAGCTGGGGACCGCCAAAACTCCTGCTCTGCGTTTGGAACCACTTCAGCCATAGATAGGAATGCTTACTTCTAGAAAGGCAAGTGGACAACCAAAGAACAGTATCAACTAACGTGTTTTCAAGTCAGATACTTGCAGTTTTGCTCTCACCGGGGCGGCGGTTATTCCGCGCAATTATTACCCGTAAACCCGTAAAGATGCCCGGGTACCTTAGTGTTTCGGTCGGGTTTTCCAGACCCGGAGCCGCTGGTATTGGGTCTCGAACGGAGGAATGCCTCAACAGACTGTTTGGTCTTGCATACAACGGCTTTGGTTCGTCCCGTGCTGCAGCAAAGGTTCAGTTAGACTGAAAGGCTAAGGCTAACGGTAGGGATGCAGTCGAGTGTGAGATTGGCGAGATGGTGGGTGCATAGGGACGCGCTGTCCTGCGTCGTTATTCTCTGCGTCCTTTGCCTCCTATTACCTAAGGCCATGGCTCAAAGCGCGGTCCCGGCGGGAAGCGCCCCGCACCCGGCCACAGCTGCATCGCCGGAGCGCGATCCGCTGGTCGACGCCGCCTTCGACCATTTCTACAACCTCGAGTATGACCGCTCGATCCAAGAGTTTGAACGAGCGCTGGAGCGGGGACCGAACGACCCCGCAGCGGTAAACCACCTGCTGACTACCATTCTGCTGCGCGAGCTTTATCGCATGGGCGCGATGAATAGCGGCGAATATGCCAATGACAGCTTCATCGGCGATGCGCATCGAACCGCCGATCCCAAAGTGAAGGAGCGAATCAAGCAATTAGTGGGGCGCGCGGAGAGCCTTGAAGAGCAGGAACTCAAGGCGAATCCTGATAACGTGAACGCACTCTACGCCCGCGGGGTGACCCGGGCACAGTTCGCGCTCTATACCGCGCTGGTCGAGCGCGCCTGGTTTTCAGCCCTGCGCAACGCCGTGGGGGCGCGCCACGACCACGAACGCGTTCTGGAACTCGATCCTCACTACGTGGATGCCAAATTGGTCGTCGGCACGCACAACTACGTGATGGGGAGCCTGCCCTGGAGCGTGAAGGTGGCGGTGGCACTGGTCGGGCTGAGCGGGACGAAAGAAAAGGGACTCGAATATCTGCGCGAGGTGGCCGACAGCAACGGAGAAAACAGCGTGGATGCCAGGGTCGTGCTGAGCTTGTTTCTGCGGCGCGAGCACCGTTACGACGAGGCGCGCACTCTCATGCACGATCTGGCAGTGCGTTATCCGAGGAATTATCTCTTTCCACTTGAGGAAGCTAATCTGCAGCGGGCCAGCGGCCATGCGGAGGAGGCCGCAGCAGCCTATCGCAGGGTTTGGGAGAACGGCCGGGAAGGGAAGTACGGCAACCTGCACTACGAACTAGCGGCGTGGGGACTCGGAGAGCTGTTGCGCAGCCAGAAGGATTATGCCGGAGCCGCAGCGGCGTACGAAATGGTGGAGGAGGCTCCTGATCCGGATCCGGAGACACTGCAGAAGGCTAACCTCGCCGCCGGTGAAATGTACGACCTGTTGCAGAAGCGCGATTTGGCCATGAAGAAATATCAGACGGTCCTGGCTGAGAATGGCAGCACTCCTCCAGCGGAAAAGGCTCGCGAGCACATCAGGGAAGCGTACCGGGAGTGATATCGGTATCGGCATGAGAAAGCCAGGGAACTTTTGGGCTACGGTCACACGTATTGTCATTAGAGGATGCATGGGAGGGTCCGAGCCATGTACTGCAACTATTGCGGCAAGGTGATTCAGGACGATGCGGCGGTTTGTGCTTATTGCGGTACTCGGGTGGGAGCATCGATAGCCCGAAAACGACTGGTGCGGCCGAGGCAGGGCCGGAAGATCGCCGGTGTCTGCCTGGGTTTCGCCGAGTACTTCGACATCGACGTGACGGTGGTCCGGCTGGTGTGGCTAATCACGTCACTCATGACAGGCATTGGCCTGCTGGCCTATCCCATCGCGTGGATCGTGATGCCGGAAGAGCCGCTGCTGTTGGCGGCGCCGGTGGGTGCGCAGCGCGCGACGAATCCATAATCGCGGGAGGACAGGCTGCTCCTCTCTGTGATTAAATCGCGTGCATGCAACCGATCGCCATTCAGCAAGTAAGAAGTGGCGACGCGGAGATCGTGTACCTTGTGCTGGGCGAAGGCCCTCCTGTCATTCTGCTGCATCCTTTCCCCGCTAATCATGAATTCTGGCTGCCCGTGGCGCGGGCTTTGGACACGCGCTACCGCATTATTCTTCCTGATCTGCGCGGACACGGGGATTCCGGCGTGGGCGAAGGTCCCGCTACCATGGAGAAGCATGCCGCTGATATTGCACGCGTGATGGACGCTGCTGATGTGGGTCGGGCTCCGTTGATCGGTGTATCGATTGGCGGATATGCGTTGTTTGAATTCTGGCGAAGGCATCGCGGACGCGTCGCTGGGCTCGGTCTATGCAATACCAAGGCGCCCGCCGATTCTGCCGAAGCCCGCGCTGGGCGCCTGCAGGCGGCAGATGACGTCCTGGTGCGCGGGACCGAGCCGTTTTTCGAAAGCATGATTCCCCGCTTGCTGGGCAAGACCACGCTCGAGATGCGACCTGATCTGGTCGACGGCGCGCTCCGCATGTTGCGGAAGATGGCGCCCGACGATGTGGCGCAAGTGCAGCGCGGCATGGCGGCGCGTCCGGACTCGGTCGACACGTTGAAGTCGATTAACGTACCTACGTTGCTGGTGACTGGAGACGAAGATATTCTGACTGGTGTGAATGAAGCTGAACTGATGCGGCAGCACATTGCCGGGAGCCAGCTGCGGGTGATTCCGAAAGCTGGGCATTACTCGGCGTGGGAGCAGCCCGACGAAGTGGGTAAGCTGTTGCGCCAATTTCTGGAACGGCTTTAGGAATGGGTACTGTCCAATTCTGGCGTGGGCTTGGGGGGCTATGAAGAGATGGCTTGTAGTCGTTGCACTTGGGATAACGGCGATTTGCTCCTACTCGCAAACTCCGACCGCCGTTCGGCCCCGCATTCTCGGCATCGATCACGTTTCTTTCTATACCACTCAACCGGAGGGGGTGAAGGCGCTCTACAGCAGCACGCTCGGCTTGGCTTCGGCCGAACCGGTTGAGGCTGACGGGTTGGTGAGATACATCGTGGGCCGGCAGTGGGTGGGATACAGCCCAGCCTTCGAATCCAAATGGAACAACCGCATGGACCACGTTGCTTTCACCACTGACAACATTGCGGCGCTCCGCAGGTATCTGATCGGGAAGGGCGTGAAAGTGCCTGCGGTCGAGGGACGCGCCGACCACAGCCTCAGCTTTATGGTGGCTGATCCGGAGGGCCATCGCATAGAGTTTGTCGAACGCGGCAAGGGCGCGCAGCTCGCTGCTCCCTCCGATTCCGCCGTTTCACGCCACATGATTCATGCCGGATTCCTGGTTCACAACCGCGATGCGGAAGATCACTTCTACCGGGAGCTGCTCGGGTTTCGTCCCTACTGGCATGGAGGAGTGCATCCCGACGAGACTGACTGGATATCGATCCAGGTTCCGGACGGCACGGACTGGCTGGAATATATGGTGAACCAGCCTGAGCATCTTGATGCGCGGCGGATGGGCGTCCTGAACCACATCTCGCTCGGCGTCGCTGACATGAAACAGGCGCAGGTAATTCTCGAAGCCCACGGCTGGAAGCCGCACGGAGACGAAAAGGCGCAGATGGGCAAAGATGGCAAGTGGCAGCTCAATATGTATGATCCGGATCTGACACGAATCGAACTCATGGAATTCAAGCCCGTGGAGAAGCCGTGCTGCTCGGACTTCACCGGTCCACATCCTTCGGAGTGACTGGGACGACACTTCCGCGATTTGCTACAATCCTTCCGGAATGATTGATACGGAACTTGTTGCAGCGAAGACTGTGGTTAACGCCAAGGGAGACGGTCCCGCCGTGGACGTGAGCGGTGCCGCGAGCCGCGTGTTCCTGGTGACGCTCGAGATTACGCAGATCATCGAGCAGGAGTCGCTCGACGTCAGCATCCATGGGTCACCGGACGGCGCGGCGTGGGGGCCGAAGGCGGTGGGTGCCTTTCCGCAGAAGTTTTATCGCGGGGAGTTTCCGCAATTGCTCGATCTGACGGCGCATCCGGATGTGAAGTTCGTGCGCGCGCAGTGGAGCGTGGCGCGCTGGGGACGCGGCGTCGAAACTCCGATGTTCGAATTCGGCGTGCGGCTGAAAGAAGTCCCTGCGGATGTGCTGCGCGAAGCTACAGCTGAAGCCAGGGCGTTGGCCTAGGAACTGATGATGGATGACCGCTGACTCTTGATTGAAGACCGCCTCCCTTCACGCAGCGTTCTTTCTTCTCCTTCGGCTATATTGATCTCAGGATGAACAGCGAGTCCGAAGTGATCGTGCGTCCCGCGCGCAACGTGCGGGGCAGCGTAAGTCTTCCGGGAGACAAATCGATTTCACATCGCTACGCCATGCTGGCGGGGATCGCCGACGGGCCGTCGCGGCTTGGAAACTACTCGACGGGTGCGGACTGCGCCAGCACACTTGGGTGCCTGCGTTCGCTCGGGGTGAAGTGGGAGCGGAAGGATGGTGCGGACAACATCATCGAGGTGCAGGGAAGCGGGCTGTCGCTGACGGCTCCGAGCCAGCCGCTGGATTGCGGGAACTCAGGTTCGACCATCCGAATGTTGAGCGGCATTTTGGCCGCGCAGAAGTTCTCGAGCGCGATGGCAGGCGACGAATCGCTTTCGCGCCGACCCATGGAGCGCGTGATCACGCCGCTCACAGCTATGGGCGCACAGATCAAGTCGCAAAATGGCCGGCCGCCGCTGCGCATCACTGGCGGGAACCTGAAAGGCATCGATTACCAGATGCCGGTAGCCAGCGCGCAGGTGAAGACGTGCTTGCTGTTTGCCGGACTACTGGCCGAAGGCGAAACGCGAATTGAAGAACCGCTGCGCACGCGGGATCACGGAGAAGTGGCGCTGCGAGCCTTTGGCGCGGATCTCGAGTGCAAGGGCAACGCAGTCCGAATTCGTGGCAGCCAGCGTTTGCGCGGCATCGATGTGCGAATTGCGGGAGATATTTCCACGGCTGCGTTCTTTATTTGCGCCGCGGCGCTTTTTCCGGGTTCGCAACTGACTGTTACGAGTCTGCTGATGAATCCGACGCGCGCGCGCCTGCTCGATCTCCTGATGCACATGGGACTGCGCATTTATGTTACCGAACTGCGAGGTGTCTACGGGGAGTTGGTAGGCACGCTGCAGGTTGAGGGTTCGCGGCTGAAGGGCACCACCATCGCCGGAGCCGATACCGCCGCGCTGATTGACGAGATTCCGGTGCTGGCTGCGATTGCTCCCTATACCGAGCAGGGAATCGAGGTCCGCGACGCGAAAGAGTTACGAGTGAAGGAGTCGGATCGGATCGCTTCCATCACCACCAACCTTCGCGCCATGGGTGCACAGGTGGAGGAGCGCGAAGATGGTCTGAAGATCCCTGGCGGGCAGTCTCTCCGTGGCGCCGAACTTGAATCATTCGACGATCATCGGATCGCGATGGCCTTTAGCATCGCGGCTCTGCGAGCCCGGGGCGAGACCCTGATTCGCGGCAGCGAGTGTGCGGCCATCTCCTACCCGGCATTTTTTTCCGTCCTGGAAGAACTGACTGAACGCTGAGGCCTCCGTGGCCCTGCGAACGGCGTTCTGGATGCCGGTTATGGTAAAGTAGTGCCGCCTGCAAGTTGGGCCCTCGCCACCTTCTTAAAGGAGCTTGCCATGTCCACCCTCCGCGACCTTGTCAAAGACCGCAAAGTTTACTCCGTTGACGCCGCACGTACGGTGCTGGAGGCAGCGCGCTTCATGATGGAACACAATATCGGTGCCCTGCCCGTGCTCCGCAACGGAGAGCTTGCCGGCATCTTCTCCGAGCGCGACATCATGAACCGTGTCGTGGCCGTGGGGCGTACGCCCGGGCTTACGGCCGTGTCCGAAGTGATGACCGCTAACCCACGCGCTGTTAGTTTGGATGAAACGATTGAAGAGTGTCTCTTCATCATGCACGAGTTCGGCTTCCGGCACCTGCCTATTGTGGAAGGCAAAGAACTGAAGGGATTGGTTTCCCTGCGCGACATCGTCCTCCGCCAGGCAGCAGAACTCGAACGCCAAGGGCGGCGTGCCTCTTAGGAGCCGTTTCGGGCTTTCGCTCTTTTGATTTCGCCGTGGGAGTTCGAAGCTCTGTCTTACTGGCGCTTCTGCAGCAGCAGTTCTCCCGGCTCAGACGGCAGCTTGAAGGGGAACTCGAAGATTCTGCCGCCTAGTGGCAGGCGCAGGACAAATTCCTCTTGTGCATTCAGTCCGCGTCGCTGCCTGCTGGGAGCGTTAAAGAAGACCCATCCGCTCACTTCTGGATTTGCGCGGTCCAGGTGGGCCGGGCGCAGGCTATTCTTGCTGAGGAACTCGATCAGCTCATTAATTGACTGCTGGTAGTCCCGCAGTCGGGCTTCGCGTACCTGCTTCTCTTCGGGATGCTTTGCGACTGCGCGCCTGGTCTGGTCGCGGAGTGCGTCGGCGTCGGCCTGAATTTTCTTGGTGTAATCGTTCGGATCGAGAGCTGTCCGGGCGGTTTTGAAATGCTTCATGAACTGCAGAGTGATTCCTGCCGGGCTCGAGTCCAAACTGTCCGCTCCCCGGTAATGAATCTCCAGTAGAACTGTGAAGATGGGCTCGATGCGGTGACGGGTAACCTGCACTTCGCGCGCATCCACTGCAAGGACAACGCCCACATCCTCTGACCACAACCCATATCGATACTTGCCGTCGTCACCCCGGGAAAAGGTGCATCCCGGCTGCTCCTCGTTCCAGCGGACGGTGGTCGCTTGGGCTGCGTTGTTATGATTGGTTCCGACCGGCGATGACTTCACTGGCGAAGCCAGGTCTGACCAGGCGAGGAGCGAAGAAGAGGAAATGAAAGAAAGGACCGTCCAGCAATAGACCACGCCCGCACACACGAACCCCAACGCGGGAGGACGCCACGCAGAGTTCCGCATACGCGACATGAGTGGAGGCCTGTCTCAGTTTGCCTTGGTCACCGCAAGGGTAACGGTGGCCACACCGGGAGATGGCGGAAGGTTACTGGGCGCCGCACCGTTTTGATCCGCACCGGTGAGCGTGAAGTTGTATGTATTGTTCGGAGTAACTTTGCCGTTGGAGGCTGTCGTGCCCACGGTGGTACCACAGGACGGCAGCAGCAGTAAGCCCAAGGCGGCTACCACGAGTAAAACCATCCCCACCAGCTTTTTCCGGTGGTTTCGGGTCGCGCCCACTCCCAGCAGCGCGAGCCCGGGAACGGCTAGCCATAGGCCATAGAACATGCGCGGGCGCGAACGGTTCGTGGCATTTACCTCAGCGCCGAAAGTGTTGATGGTGAGAGTGGAAGGCTGTGCAGCGCCATTGGTTACGGAGACGGTCGCGGGATCGAACGAGCAAAACGGTGCGGCCGTCACAATCGGAGTAATCGAGAGGCAAGCGAGCGTAACACTTCCGGTATAGTTTCCTAGCGCTGTCACCGTCACCGCGGTGGTAGCTGAGCTTCCGGCAGGAACGGGGCTGGGATTCGCGGTAGTCGGCGAGACCGACAGCAAGTAAGCCTGTGTCAGATCCGCTACGTTCAGGTACAGGATGGCGGTTTGGGTTGTGGCGCCGCTCGTACCCGTCACAGTAACTTGGTAAGTGCCTGCCAGAGTGTTGCTAGTGGTCGTGATGGTCAGGGAAGGCCCGTCGGCAGGCGGGACTTGCGACGAAGGGCTTGGGGTGCACACCGGCGGGCTGGTTGTGACCGGCCCTGAGGTTATCTGGCAGCTCAAGTCGACTGCGCTGTCGAAGTTTCCGACTGGCTCGAGATCGATGGTGGCCGTTGCGGACCCGCCCGGATCCACTCCCGCTTTTGGAGTGAGCGGCGAGACGGTAAGCGTAAATTGTCCGTAAGCCAGCGGCACCGAGGCTGCGGAGAGCAGGGACAGCAACGAAGCGAAAATGATGGCGCGTGCCACCGGTCTGGGATTCACCATGAATGGATGAGAACTCACTACCTTCGATTCCTCCAACGGCGCAAAAGCTGCCTGAGCCGGGCGAAACAATGCTGCCCGCCGATTAGCGGCAAAAGCAATGTAATACGAGAGGCCCCAGCAGAATACGCCAGACAGAATCTTAGACTAGAGTCACCGATCATGCCAATCCCCGCCCGGCAGCATTTCAAGGATGCTTAGTGGTGCGGCAGGACTTGGTCCCGAAGGGTGGCAGCTACATGGGACGGGCATTACTGCTGTCACTGCTCGTCCCGCAGAAGTTCGGGCGACGGCACCGTACCGCTTTCTACCTGCTTTTGGCGCTCGGCCCGGTGTTCGTTGTCGATGCGGACGGAGGCCTCCAGCTCCTTCCGGCCTTCTTCTTTGCGGCCCATGTGAATCAGCACCTGCCCCCGCACATAGTGGATGTCGGCACGGGCGGGATCGAGTTTGCCGGCGGAATCAATGGCGCTTAGGGCCTGCTGATATTTTTCCTGCCGCTGGTAGGCCTTGGCTAACCCCACGTACGAATTCAGCAAGCGGGGATCGTGCCGCACCGCCTCGCGATAGTTCTTCTCCGCGTCGCTGTCCTGCTGCAGAAGCGAGTAGACGTCCCCCAGTTGCTCGTAGTTGTTCGCCACATCCGGCTCGATGGCGGCATCTTTCAGGAATTCATCCCGTGCATGTTCGTAATCCTGCTTTTTCAAGTAAGCCAGCCCCAGGTTGAAATGAACGAAGGTCAGATTCGGATTGGCCTGCGCGGCAGCTTGAAAGTCGGCCAACGCCAAATCATATTGCTCCAGATTGAGGTGAGCCTTGCCCATGAAAAGATGGAACTCGGGCGATCCCTCGCCGGCCCTAATCAGTTGTGCCGTGGCCTTCTCATCCAGTTCCTTCTGGCCGGCGCGATGGGCGGCAATCGAGAGCACGTACAGATAGCTTAACTGGCCGGATTCCTGGGCCCAGAGCGGCTCCAGAGTGTTGGCGGCATCCGCCCACCGTTCCGTGAAGAAATAGCAGAGTCCCAGCAAATAGCGGGGCTGCAGCGCGTCCGGCTGATCGTGCACCACCGATTCAAAAGGTGGAATAGCTTTAAGAAACTCACTCTGTCGAAAATAGGCCAGGCCGATGTTGCGGCGGATTCCGGCCTCTCCCGGCATCAGGCGCTCTGCCTTGCGGAGCATCTCAAGAGCATTCGACCACTGCTTCCGCCGCATGTAGACCACGCCCAGATTAACGTACGCTCCGCCCACTTGCGGATTCACTGCCAGCACCTGCCGGAAGTCGCGCTCGGCTTCGTCGAGTCGTCCCCCGTTCAGCGCATCCTCCCCTGCGCGGAAGAGCCGGGCGGGATCCGCCGCCACTCCAGACGAGGCGACAGGCATGCCATTTCGCGAACCAGTTACCACTCCCGGCGATGACGTTTGCGGCAACATTGCTGCCGTGAGGCCCACCAGCAACAGCCAGCTTGCAACTCCGCATTGCGTCCACGCGCTTGACACTGATCTCACTCTCTGCTGTAGTGTCCGCCAACCTCCGCATTGAATTCAAGCGTGCGGAGATGAGTGTTCGGGATTGTCGTAGGGCGGCACTCCAGCATGTCGCAAGCCAGGGGCAAGAATTCGATGGTCACGATTCGTGATGTAGCGAAGGAGAGCGGGTTCTCCTCCACCACGGTGTCGATAGTTCTCAACGACGCTCCGCTGGCGCGCTACATCCCGGCAGTAACCAAAAAGCGCATTGAACGCGCCGCGGAAAAGCTTGGCTATCGTCCCAATCAGTTTGCCCGGTCGCTGCGCAGTAAGCGCAGCCACACCGTCGGTGTCATGGTTTTTGACATGACCGATCCCTACTGCACGCTGGTGTTGCGCGGCATAGAAAACACGCTTTACCAGGCCTCGTACCTGCCCATTCTTACCGACGTTCACAACGAGCGCAGCCGCTTCGAGCGCTATCTTGAGATGCTGCTCGACCGGCGCATTGAGGGACTGGTGGTGCTTGCTAACTGGCTCTTTCTCGATATCAATCTGCTCGCCGATCTGGAAAAGAGTAGCATCCCCACTGCCATTATCGGATGCGAACTGAAAGGTGACGCGATGAGCTCGGTGATCGTCGACAACGAGGTCGGTGGCTACCTCGCGCTGGAGCATTTGCATTCCTTGGGTCATCGCAAGATCGCTTTTATCCGCGGTCCGAAAACTTTAGGCGACAGCTCTCCGCGGTGGCGCGGCATCCGCAACAGCGCCAAGGCACGCGATCTCGAAATCGATTCCCGCCTCGTAGTCGACCTGCCAGAATCGCGCGATCCGCTTTCGAGCTTCGAGGCGGGTAAGAAACTCACCGAGGACCTGCTCAGGCAAAAGCGTCCGTTTACCGCCTTGCTGGCGTTCGACGACATGACGGCCTTCGGCGCCATTCGCGCCCTTGCCAACGGCGGCCTGCGCGTGCCGGAGCACTGCTCGGTAATCGGCTTCGATGACGTTGCCGGCTCGGCTCTCTGCACTCCGCCGCTCACGACGGTTCGCCAGCCCATGGAAGCGATGGGTGCGGATGCCGTGGGCATTGTTCTCGAGGGCATTAACCGGGTGCTTGAGAAACGCGAGGTTGCGGCTCACCATCGCAAGGTGGCCCCCGAATTAGTGGCCAGGGAGTCCACTCGTGGCCTTCCGTAGGCGGCTGTGGGAAAGCGGCGAGAGAACCGCGTTGCGCGTTTTTTGCTTGACATGAGATACCCGATAAAAGCACTATTCATACGATTTAATAAACCCCCTGCAGGGTTGGGTTGCGGGATGGAATCTGTGGACGCTCGACAAGTTGCTGACTACCATAGTCCGTATCAGGGCTGGCAATACTGCGAAGGACGCGCGAACCGTTTGTGCCTCAGGAGAAGAATTTGACCATGAAATCTCATCGGATGCTGGCGCCGATCGGGTTGTTACTTTTGACATGTTGGGCGACGGCCTGGGCTCAGGACACCGCCTCTCTCACTGGCACCGTTACCGACCCCAGCGGAGCAGCGATTCCCAGCGCTCAAATTGCACTCAAGAACACTGAGCACGGTATCAATCGCACCGGCACCAGCAACGGCAGCGGCGATTTTCTTTTTGCCTCGCTGCCCATTGGTTCCTACGACTTGATCGTTACTGCCCAAGGATTCAAGAAATACCAAGCCAAGGGAGTAGTGTTGCGCGTCGCAGAAAAGGCCCGGGTGAACGTGGCGATGGAAGTAGGGACCATCAGCACTGAGGTGGTGGTGCAAGGCTCGGAGGTTGCGCAAGTCGAAACTCAGGCCTCCGATCTGGGCGGCACTGTTACCGGCAAAGAAATTACTCAACTCGAACTGAATGGCCGCAACTTCACTCAGCTCATCACACTGGTGCCAGGGGTCACAAACCAGTCGGGACAGGATGAAGCTCAAGTCGGAGTGAACGGAAACGTTGCGTTCAGCGTGAACGGCGGTCGAACCGAGTACAACAACTGGGAGATGGATGGTGGCGACGCTCTCGACAACGGCAGCAATACTTCGCTTAACGTCTATCCCAGCGTTGACGCCATCGCCGAGTTCAAAGTGGAAACCTCCAATTACGGAGCGCAGTATGGCCGCAATGGTTCCGGCACAGTGGAGATTGAAACCAAGTCCGGCACCAGCCACTTCCACGGCGACCTGTACGAGTTCGTACGCAACGACATGTTCAATGCCACCCAGTACTTCTTGGATAGTGTCCCTTCCTACAAGAAGAACGATTTCGGAGGAACGATCGGCGGCCCGATTTACATTCCGGGGCACTACAACAAAGACAAGCAAAAGAGCTTCTTCTTTTTTTCCGAGGAGTGGCGTCGGGATATCGTGCCTAGCGGGTTTTCGGTGACTACCGTTCCGTCCGTGGCGGATAGGTCGGGCAACTTCAGCGACGTTTGCGCCAGCTCGCCCGGAGATTGCCCGGTCCAACCGCAGGTGCTTTATGGCGTTCCTAACCCCAACGCCGGGCAACCGTTCCCCGGCAACCAAGTTCCCATTAGCCCCAGTGATGCGGTCACTGTAAACGCACTGGAGAACTTGATCCCGACACCCAATATTGGCACCAACGAGTGGCTCGAGGATCCCTCCCTTCCCACGCACTGGCGCGAGGAACTATTCAGGTTAGATCACAACCTCACGGACAAAGTTCGCGCGTCGTTCCGTTATATCCACGATTCCTGGTCGCAGATCTATCCCACCCCCTTGTGGACGAACGGAACCAGCTTTCCAACGGTCGAGACGAACTTCGTGGGGCCGGGCGTGAGCTTGGTCGCCCGCCTCACGGCGACGGCCTCCCCAACGTTGCTGAATGAATTTGTAGCCAGCTACACTACCGACCACATCGTTCTCAATCTCGTGGGTCCAAATTGGCAGCGTCCACAGGGAGTGACTGTGGGTGTGTTCGACAATGGCTTCGGCGGCAAAGTGCCGGGGATCAGCCTGAACGGCGGCATATTCAATGGCATCAACGAGGACCCGGGATACATACCCAACGGCCCTTTGAATTCCAACCCTACCTATACCTACAAAGACAATGTCACCAAGATCATCGGCAAGCATAACCTGCAGTTCGGCGGTTACTTTGTGGCGGCGCAAAAGAACGAGATTCCGCAGCCGGGGGTCAGTACCAACGGCATTTTGTCCTACACCACCAGCGACAGCGTGATCAGCAGCGGGAACGCATTTGCCGATTTGCTGTTGGGAAATGTGCAGCAGTATCAGCAGGAGGAATCGGCGGTCAAGACCTACAACCGGTACAAGATCTTTGAGCCCTACTTCCAGGACGACTGGCATGCCACGCCGCGCCTGACGCTGAACCTGGGCCTGCGCATAAGTATGTTCGGCACTTATCGCGAGATCCACCACAACGCCTGGAATTTCGATCCCGCTCACTACATTCCCGGCGCGAGCTTCACCAACGCCTCCGACTTTGTGGAAGGGACCATAACCAATCCCCAGTTCAACGGATGGGTGGACTGCGGAGTCACGCCTGGAGTTCAAGCCGGCTGCATGAAAGGTCATCTTTTCAACCCAGCGCCACGCCTCGGCTTTGCCTTTGATCCCAAGGGTGACGGAAAGTGGGCCATCCGCGGCGGGTATGGCATCTTTTTCGAACACACCAATCAGGGCGAGGCCAATGCCGGTACCCTGGAACAATACAACCCGCTCACCCAGACGGCGACCGTCGCCAACATTTCTGGCTATGCGAACGTCAATCCCTCTGCGCTCGGCACAACTACCACCCCTTTGACCTTCATATCCATCCCTGACAAGGCGATCTGGCCGTACGTGCAGCAGTGGCATTTCGATATCGAGCACGACCTAGGCAAGAACACAGTTGCCACGGTGTCGTACGTGGGCAGTGCCGGCATTCATCTCAGCCGCGAGTTTGAACTCAACGAACTCCCGCCGGTTTCCCCTGCGCTCAATCCCTATGGCCCTGGGCAAATCATCACTCCTGATGACTGCGCCTCAGTTTCGATCAACCCGGCAACAGCACAGGCAACGGCCACTGCTAACGTGGATACGGGCAACCCGGTTACTATAACGGGCAGCTGGGCGAATAATCTTGCGGTGGCTTGCGGCAACGTCGCCGACCCCTACCGTCCTTACAACGGCATCGGCAGCATCACCCGCAAAGAAGATACGGCGAATTCCAACTACAACGCGTTGGAAGTAGCCGTCCGCCACAGCGTAGGGGGACTGCAGCTGAGTCTTGCCTACACGTACAGCCACTCCATCGATAACTCTTCCGACGCGGGCGACGTCGGCGCGTTCAATAGCTACAATCTCAACCTGTTCCGCGCCAGCTCCAACTTCGACCAGCGGCACGTTTTCAACATTGGTTACGTTTACGACCTGCCACTCTTCAAAGGAGGCGGGTTGAGCCACAAGCTTCTGGGAGGCTGGCAATGGTCTGGCATTACGATCGTCCAAACCGGCACTCCATTCAGTATCTACAACGCAGGCGGAAGCGCCGCGAACGGGGGTAGCGTCCCAGGAGACAATGCAGGAGGAGGTAGCGGTGTCGCTTCGTCCGGTTCATCGTGGCCCGATATTATAGGCAATCCGAAGGCTGACATTCCTCGAACCCTTGCCGGCAACGGATTTGGCCCGTTCTACTTCAACCCGTCAGTATTTGTTGCGCCCCAGGGTCTGACCTTCGGAGATTCTGGAAGAAATATTCTCAACAACCCGATCCGAACGAACTTCGATATGGCAGTGCTGAAGCATTTCGCCATTACTGAAACCAGATATTTCGAGTTCCGGGCCGAAGCTTTTAACGTCTTCAACCACACGGAGTATTCGTGGCTGGGAGGCGATGCCGGCTCTGCAGCAAACAATGCCGGTCTCGGCACAGCCAGCAGCTCGATAAGCTGCTATGGCGGAGCCAATAACAATGCAGGCGACCCTTCCTGCATCTTCCCCGGGAGCGGTGTAGCCTTCGGGCAGGCATCCGCGGCCCATCTACCACGCATCCTGCAATTTGCCCTGAAGTTTATTTTCTAAGCTTTCAGAAGCGTCAACAAGAATCCCGGCCCAAGAGGCCGGGATTCTTATTTCAACTGAAGTCGAGGCGGAACTTGAGGCTTAGAACACTCATCCCACTTGCACGGACTGCCGTGCTGTCACGGCCTCCAGCGCGTGCTCCAGGTCGGCAATCAGGTCATCCGCATTCTCGATGCCTACTGAGAGCCGCACCATCTGCTCGGTGACCCCCATCCTGGCGCGGGCTTCGGCTGGAATCATGGCGTGCGACGTTAGTACTGGAATCGAGACCAGCGACTCCACGCCGCCGAGACTTGTTGCCAGCGTAAACAGGCGCATCGCTTCGCTGACGCGGCGCGTGTCCTCGCCTGTGCCTTCGACCTCAAACGTCACCACGCCGCCGCCGCCGCTCATCTGGTCGCGCGCAATGGCGTACTGCGGATGGCTCTTCAGGAACGGGTAATGCACGCGCCGCACTTTTCCGTGGTGCGCCAGGAACTCGGCCACACGCAGTGCATTCTCGTTCTGCCGCGCCACCCGCACTGCCAGCGTCTTTAACCCTCGCACCAACACCCACGACGCATGCGGATCCATGCAATTGCCCAGGGTTGTCCGCGTCTCCCATATTCTTTCAATCAGTTCGTGACTGCCGGCCACGGTGCCGCAGATCAAATCGGAATGCCCGGCCAGATACTTCGTCCCAGAATGCATTACCAGATCAATGCCATATTCCGCCGGATGCTGGTTGATCGGTGTGCCGAATGTGGCGTCAATCATGCTCAATAACTTGTGTTGCTTGGCCATGGCCGCCACCTTCTTGAAATCCACGACGCGCAAGGTGGGGTTTGTGGGCGACTCCAAGTAGAGCAACCTGGTGTTCGGGCGGATCGCCCGTACGTGCTGATCATATTCGGTGGTGTCGACGAATGTTGTTTCAATCCCCATCTTGGGCAGCCACTGTGAGAGGAATTTGTTGACTCCGCCATAAATATCGCGTTGCGCCACGATATGGTCGCCGCTTTTGAGCAATGCCATGATCGTGGTTGTGACCGCTCCCATGCCGGAAGCGAACGTCAGTGCGGCATCCATGCCTTCCAACTCTGCAATTGTCTCCTCGGCCACCGTATTCGTCGGATTCCCATAGCGAGTGTAGTGATGATCGGTGCGTGTGATCCGAACCTGTTCATCGTTGTCAGTCACCTGGAACGAGGAGGTCTGATAGATGGGCGTACTCACCGGCCCGTTTTTCTTTTCCAGGTCCGCTGCGCCGTGTACTGCCTTGGTCTCGGGGTGTTGGGAACGCCGTTTCATGAATACCTCGTTGCCTCCACTACAGACTAATTGGGCAGAGAGACTCCTGCAAGCTGAGCGACGACACGCACACCATTTATAATTCTCCCTCCGTGAATCTTGGCCTGAAGGATCGAGTCGCCTTGGTAGCCGCTTCCAGCCAGGGGATCGGCCGTGCCACGGCGGAGGCGTTCGCCGCGGAAGGCTGTCGCGTTGCCATGTGCTCCCGCAACCCGCTGACCTTGCAGGCTGCCGCGGAAGAGATCAGAAAGCAACACAACGCAGAGGTTCTCGCCCAGGCCTGCGATGTGGGTGATGCTGCCGCGGTAAAGAGCTTTGTCGCTGCTGTTGCCGAGAAATTTGGCGGCGTCGATATTTGTGTGACCAACGCCGGCGGTCCGCCTGCGAAGGGCTTCCTTGCTGCGACCCTTGACGAATGGCAACGCGCTCTCGATCTGAACTTTCTCAGCACCGTTTACTTTGCACGCGAAGTCATCCCCCTTATGCAGCGAAAACGCTGGGGACGCATCGTTACGGTCACTTCGATCACGACGAAACAACCGGTCCCAGACCTTGTGCTCTCGAATGCCGTGCGGGCGGCCGTGGTTGGCCTGGTAAAGAGCCTGGCCAACGAGTTCGGCAAAAACGGAATCCTGGTCAATAACGTCGGGCCCGGCTTTACGGCGACCGACCGGCTGAAGGAGTTGGCGAAAGCTCGCGCTTCCGCTTCGGGGAAGAGCGAGCAGCAGATCTTCGAAGGCTGGGCCGCCGACGCTCCGCTCCAGCGCCTGGGTGATCCCCGCGAAGTTGCAGAGACTATCGTTTGGCTTGCCTCTGAGCGAGCTTCCTACATCACCGGCCAGACCGTGCTGGTCGATGGCGGCATCTACAAGGGCTTATAAGTTCTGGGAAACTGCGTGCGATTGTTTCCCGTACAATCAAGAGAATCAAGGATCACTCTTATGGCAAAGAAAGTGAAAAGCAGGACTACTGCGGGCAGAAAAGCAAAAAGCGCGCGGTCCCACTCGCGCGCTCAACGCGCCGTCACCAAACATGCAGCCAGCAAAACCGAGCTCCAATACATCCCCTGGAACACGATCCCGCTCGAAGATCTGAAACCATTGCTTCAGCGGCAGTTCGTGGTGGGTCAGGAAATTATGTTGGCGCGGGTGCTCCTTAAGAAAGGGTGCGTCGTTCCCGAGCACAGCCACCATAACGAACAACTTACTTATGTGCTCGAGGGCGCATTGAAGTTCTCGATTGATGGACGGGAAATCGTGGTCCATACCGGCGAGGTTCTCTGCATCCCCGCGCACATGCCGCATCGAGCCGAGGCGCTCGAAGATACGGTGGACCTCGACGTTTTCAATCCGCCCCGCGCCGATTGGATCAACAAGACGGACCAATATCTGCGGAGCAAGAAATAATCTTCGATTCCATGCCTCCTGTCGCCACGTCTGAAAAGGGTTCTGAATCCAGCCTGCCTCAGGCCACGTTTCGTTTCCGCTGCATCGGCTGCGCGGCGGTCAATCCCACGGCCGGTCAGGATTTCCGCTGCCCGCAGTGCGGCAACCTGCTTGAGATTACCGATTCGTCCTGGAATTCCCATAACCCCGCCGCTTTGAAATCCCTGTGGCGGGAGCGCCGTACCTTAAATGCCGCTCTCGACCTCAGCGGCGTCTGGCGATTCCGCGAGCTGCTTCCTGCGCCAGCTTCCGAGCAACAAGTTGTTACTCTGCGCGAAGGCAACACTCCACTCTACGACCTTCCGCAATCCTCCCGCAGCACCGGGGTTGCGCAACTCTACGGCAAACATCAAGGCCTGAACCCCACCGGCTCGTTCAAAGACACCGGTATGACCGTTGCCGCCACCTTCGCCCGCCAGGCCGGCTATCGCTGGGTGGCTTGCGCCTCAACCGGCAACACCTCCGCATCCATGGCCGCCTATGCCGCGCGCGGTGGCATGCGCAGCCTGGTCCTGGTTCCGGAAGGCAAAATCTCATGGAGCAAGCTCTCCCAGGCCCTCGATTATGGAGCCCTCACGTGCCAACTTCGCACCGACTTCGACGGCTGTCTTGGCCTGCTGCAGCAACTGGTGCGGCGCGCCCCCGTCTACCAATTGAACTCCATTAATCCATTCCGCCTCGAAGGACAGAAGACTCTGGCTTTCGAACTAATGGAGCAACTCGAGTGGCAGCCGCCCGACCACATCATCGTGCCCGGAGGCAATCTTGGAAACTGTTCCGCAATCGGCAAGGCTTTGCTCGAAATGCTCGAGGTTGGCTTGATTCCGCGGCTGCCAAAGCTGTCTGTGATTCAAGCTGAAGGTGCCAATGCTCTGGTTCGCACCTTGCGCGAAGCCGGGGGCAAGCGTTTGGTCAGCGTGCAGGCTGAAACCCGGGCTACGGCGATCCGCATCGGAAACCCCGCTTCGTGGGAAAAGGCCGTGAAGGTCCTTCAAGCTACTGGCGGAGCGTGTGAACAGGTGAGCGAAGTGGAAATCGCCCAGGCCAAAGCCGAAATCGGTGCCGAAGGCATTGGTTGTGAGCCTGCCTCCGCTGTCACGCTGGCGGGCCTGAGGAAATTACTTCATCAGGACTTTGTGAAGCCGGAAGAAACTGTGGTACTTGTCCTCACCGGAAGCTTGCTCAAGGATCCTGACTTCACCATGGAGTTCCACCGCGGTGATCTGTTTCAAAGCTCAATCGACGAAAAGGAAGGAGCTAAGCTGAATGAGTTCCGACACCCTCCTGTAGTCCTCGATGCCACCCTGGACGCTGTGATTAAGACTTTGGAGCAAGCTGAAAAATCCGATCCAAACCACTCGAATGCCTAAGAAGAAAAACAAGCAGAAAACCCGCCGCCCAGCCGCGCTACATGTCGCCCTCCCAGCGACCTCGGCCAATCTGGGACCGGCCTTCGATGCCGCTGCCTTGGCAATGGATCTCTATATCACCATTGACGCTCGCGCAGCCACTGCCTTCTCCATTACGGTAACCGGCCGCGACCAGGAAATTTGCCGCAACCTGGAAAATCACCTGATCCTCACCACTTACCGCGAGATTCTTCAGGCACAGGGCCAGAAAGTCGTTCCCCTGTCTCTTCGTATCGACAACGAGATCCCTATCGGCAAAGGCTGCGGATCTTCGGCCGCCGCCCGTCTCGCTGGCATTGCTCTGGCCAATCATTTCGGACGTTTGCAATGGACCGATGCCCAGATTGTCGGAGAAGCCTCCCGCCGCGAGCACCATGCCGATAACGCCTCAGCCTGTTGGATGGGCGGCCTCACCATCGCCCGTATGTCCGGGAAGACGGGAGCCCAGGTGGTCTGCATCCGCCCGAAAGGGAAGTGGCCACTGCTGCTGGCCATCCCCGACCAGGCGTTGTCCACCGAAGAAGCCCGCCGCGTCCTCCCAACGGAATATTCCCGCGCCGACGCCGTAGCTAACATCCAGAGCTCGATGTTCCTGCTGGCTGCCTTTACCCAAGGAAATCACCGCCTGCTCTCCGCCGCGCTCGAAGACCGCATCCACCAGCCTTACCGCGCGCGGTTTTGCCCGTTGCTCCCTTGCCTACAGGAATTGACCGGAGAACAAGGTGTTCTCGGCGCAGCTCTTAGCGGCGCCGGCCCAGCGGTCATCGTTTTCCTCGACCCCGGCTCCTCCGCCAAGAAAACGCGAGCCTCTGTTGCGGCTCACCTCGCTGGTAGGGGGCTTCGCGCCGAACTCCTGCTCACTTCCATCACCCAGCGCAGTGCCCACCGCTGATCCCCCGGGCTCTGTTACCCATATACCACTAAAGTGCCATTTACTAGCCCAGGCGTCCCGGATATTTTGGCCCTTCCCCCCAGACACAAATCTGCGCGTCTCTACGAAACAGTATGGGTCGCAGCTTCCTCGGAAGCTCAGGTTAAGTTTTTCTGGGGATGAGTAAGGATGAAGCGGAAAATGCATTACCGAATCCAGCCACGAGAGGTCGTTGTATCACGCAATCGTCCCGTCCACGTCGTCCGGGAGCAGGTCCAGGAGGAGATCCGGAATTTTCTCCAGGCCTTGGATTCCTATCCCGCCCGCGTCGCCAAGGAACCCCGCGTCAGCTTCCACCAGCATCTTTGCAGCGTGTTCGACGGGGCTCGCTACGATCGGGGTGAGATTCGACTGCGCCACTGATCGGGTCGGGACTCCCCAATCTAGCGACTGGCGGGCGGCACGATGCCGTTCATGCGCAGGTATTCCACCATCTGTCCGTAGTGGTCGAAACTGTGGGCGGCAACGCTCGTTGCCAGGCCGAGACGCGACACCCTTCCTTCACCGAACGGGCTCTTGACGGTTTCCACTAAATTCTTATCGTTGATGGTCTGCACCGCCTTGTGTACGTACGCGAAGGAGTCGTTCAGATACTTTAGAATGTCGGCCTTGGTGGTGATTGAGGCGGGGCCCGATTCGTCGCCAATGTCTACAGGTGGTTTCTCTTCCAGAATGGCTGCACCCAATTCGTAGTTCACGGCGGCAACATGTTTTATCTGCTCGCCGAAGGTTCGCACACCCTTGAACTCGCCGTTGGTCGGAGCGAATCCGAAGTTGGCTTCCGGCATTGCTTCCGCTGCCGGAACAAAGTCGTGCTCCACGTTCAAAACCGTATGGTCGAGCACTTCTGTGACAGTCCGGCGCTCTTCCTTACTTTTGTTGCTCTGGGCCGCCGCCATCACTGCCAGCGCCAGAACGCAAAAGGCAAGACAATTAAAATTTCTCTTTGTCATGATTCCTCCATGTGCGGGAAATCACTAATCTCTCAACACAGCCGGAGCCATTTTCAACTCAGCTGCACTCAAGCGGTGCCGCAGAATACTGCTCAACCCTAGCACCATCGCCAACGCCGACCAAGCCAGCGCCACGGGCACTCCCTTGCGCGCGGCCAACTCTCCCCACAATGCGCTGCCCAGCGCCATTCCTCCCTGCAGTACCAGCAGGTACATCGACAAGGCCCGCGCTCGCATCCACGATGGGCACATGGTCTGCGCCACTACATTGAAGCACGCCAGAATCCCGATCCACGCCGCGCCCGCCGTGAATAATACCGCACAAAGCCACTCAAAGGCATGCACCTGCCCCGCCGCAAACGTCATTCCCGCAAATACGACGGTCGCTGCCGCAACCAACCCGTCCACCGAATACCGCAACCGCAGACGTGGCAGCAACGCCGCTCCGGCCATTGCTCCCAATCCAAAGCATGTCAGCAGAAAGCCATAGCCTTGCGCCCCATGCGGTTGGCAAATCACCGGGAGCAGCGCCAGCAGGGAAGTCGCGCCTATGCTAAATGCTCCAGTTCGGACCAGAACCGATCTCACTTGCGGCGCTCCGCGGACATACCGGAAACCTTCCAGAATCGCATCGCGCACCCGCCGTGTGGGGAGAGGTTCATGGGGAGCACGACGCCAGCGGCACAAAAACAGAATCACACCGAAGAACGACGCTGCATTCAGAAGAAACGACCACCCCGATCCAGCCACGGCCACTACCATGCCGCCCAGGGCCGGCCCCACCGCGCGCGCGACGTTAAATCCGGCCGAATTCAGCGCCACAGCCGATGCATGCTGCCTCGGGGAAACCACTTCCGGCGTAATGGCCTGCCAGGCTGGGTCATTCAAAACCGCCCCGACTCCCAAGACCAAGGTAAAAAGCAGTAGACTCCACGGAGTCACTGCATGCGCCAAAGTCAGAACGCCCAGCGCTGCTGCCGCCGCTACCATCCAGCTCTGGGTGAATAACAACAGCCGCCGACGGTCGACCATGTCGGCCAAGGCTCCGGCGGGAAGCACCACGAAGAAAACAGGGACGGCCGCAGCCGCCTGCACCAGGCTTACCATCAGCGGCGAGGTCGAGAGCTGCGTCATCAGCCAGCCCGCGCCTACGTTCTGCATCCATGTGCCAGTGTAGGAGATTACCGCCGCAATCCACAGCGAACGAAACAGCGGCTCCCTCAACGGAGCCCAAGCCGCGTCGGCACGCCGAACCTCCACACCAGCAACCGCCGGAACTGAAATATGATCAGCCACTCGAGTGTTTACCGTTAGTACCCCGGTGCCCCCTGTGGTCAAGGTTTTAATCGCGAACGTCGCGAGCTATCCGGAAGAGTTCACCACGCCAAACGGCCACTCCCGGCTTCTCCAAGCACGAATCATGTAAATCGCCAGCCCCGCCAGCAGAATCACGGCCGCGTACCGCATCTCCTTCTGCCAGTTCTCGCGACCGAACAAGATAAAGAGAAATCCTGTAATCGCGACCAGTGCCGGGAGCGGATACAGCCACATCCGAAACGGACGCACCACCTCCGGCCGCATCACCCGGAACACAATCAACCCTACAGCCTGCACCAGAAACTGCAGAATAAGACGAATCACCACCAGAGCCGCGATTGCATCCCGAAGCCGGAGGAAGCAGAACATCGCGGCGACGACCCCCAGCGCCACCAGCGATACGTACGGGAAGCGGTACACCGGATGCACCTTGGCAAATGCTTTGAAGTAGTTCCCGTCCAGTGCTGCCGCATAAGGAACCCGCGAATAGCCCAGAGTCAGTGAAAACACCGACGCAAACGCGGCCACGATTATCAGCCCGGTGACAAGCCGCGCTGCCCAGGGCCCATAAATTCTCTGCATAAATAGAGATACAACATACAATCCGCTATTGTTATGCCCTGCCTGCAGCATCTCCCGCCATGGCACCACGGCCAGAATGCACACGTTCATCACTAGATATAGACAGGCCACCAGCAGAATGGAAAGCAGGAGAGCCCGCGGAATATTCCGCGTAGGATCTTTTATTTCATCGCCCAGGTAGCAAACGTTGTAATAGCCCCAATAGTCGTAGGTGGCCACCAGAAGCGCTCCACCCAACCCGGTGAAGAACGCGGGCGACAAGGAAAACGCGCCGGGAGGAAAATCAAAGGCGCGAGCCGAGTTGAAATGCGTGAGCCCGGCGAAGATGATCCATCCGATGGTTCCCATCACCCCGAGCCACAATATTTTCGAAAGGCGCCCGATCACAGTGATGCGCCGGTAGAGCAGAAAAACCGTGAACAAGCAGGTGAATATCGCCAGCACCGTTCCCGGCGTGACGATCCAGCTCACCTGAAGAGGCCCTGCCCCCGGAATGGGCAGAGCAGCCGTGTGTGCGGCGTAAACCGTTTCCAGGCTCGGCCAGTAGTAAGCGGCATATCCCGCCAGCCCGATGCATCCGCTGGCAATTGACAGTGGAGCGCTGAAGGAGAGTTGCCAGATAAACAGAAACGAAATCAGCCGGCCCCATTTCCGCGGCCCGTAAATCTCACTCAGATAGCGATATGATCCGCCCGATCCTGGGAACATCGAACCCAGTTC
>DATHMS010000161.1:0-31171 GCA_035486795.1 Candidatus Sulfotelmatobacter sp.
ACCAGAGTGCGAGTCTTCCACAGCGCGTTTTCAATCTGCGGGCGGGTGATGGCGTGATTGCGCGTCCAAAGCTGAAGATAAGCCGCTGACATGACCTGCGCCTGCACGCCGCACATGTCGCGGCAGATCGCGACTGGGTCGTGAACTCGGGGCGAGTCATCCAGTAAATGATGACGACGCAGGCGGAAGCTTGCAATCCCTTTGATCCGAATTTGCGGCGGAGTTTTCGACATTCAGGCGATTTCAGTTAGGAAGCGCGAAGCTGATCACATCGCTGCCGGCGGCGATAGCCACGTACTGAGCTCCGTCGACCGTATAACTCATGGGTGATGCATGCATGGACTGGCCAGTGTTGAATTGCCAAAGCGCACGACCGGTTCGCGCTTCAACCGCTTCGAAAGAAGCGGCATCGTTCCCGAAGAACACCAAGTTACCCGCCGTGGTCAACGTTCCGCCCCAGGAATCGCCCCGGCCCACCTGGGGGTAACGCCAAACGATCTTCCCCTCGGGAACGGAGTACGCCAGCAGAACCTTTTGAGCATGGTCATCGGGCGCGAGCTTCGTGCCTGTATCGTAAAAGGTCTGACCCTGAGCAAACGGTTGCGGGTGCGCAAAAAAGACGCTGCAGCTCTCGAGCGCCATGACGTAGAAGAATCCAGTTTCAGGATTGTAGGAAGGCGAGAACCAATTCGTGGCTCCGTCGATGCTCGGACAAATCTCTGTGCCCTCGGCGTTTGGTATTCTTCCTGTCAATATGGGACGGCCGGAGGCGTCAATTCCTGTGGCCCAGTTCAGCTTCGCGACAAACGGCGTTGCCTTGAGGAACTTTCCGTTGGTTCGGTCGAGAATATAGAGAAATCCGTTGCGGTTGGCCTGGACCAGAAGATCACGCATTCGGCCATTTATTTTCGCACTCAATAGCACGGGGGTCTCGGTGGCGTCGTAGTCGTACAGGTCGTGGGGGGTGAACTGGAAGTACCACTTCAGGGCACCGGTGGTAGGGTTCAGCGCCAGGACGCAGGCTGTGTACAGGTCGTCTCCAGGGCGGGAATCTCCTACGAAGTCAGGAGCCGCGTTGCTGGTTGTCCAATACAGAGTGTCGAGTTTGGGGTCGTAGGTGCCGGGCATCCATGTGGTGCCTCCGCCATGGAGGTAGGAATCGCCGGGCCAACTTGAGGAACCGAACTCACCTGGCGCGGGAATGGTCCAGAAGCGCCATTTCAGATTGCCGGTGACGGTATCGTAAGCCGCGATGAAACCGCGGACGCCGGAGTCACCGCCGGAGGTGCCTACGACGACTTCGTCTTTCACAATCAGCGGCGCGCTGGTTGCGCCATATTGTTTTGCCTTGTCCGCGTACATGACATCCCACAGCAGGCGTCCGGAGCGCGCGTCGAGACAAAGCAAGTGGGCGTCGTCGGTTTCCATGTAGACGAAATTTCTCCAGACTCCGACGCCCCGGTTCTTATGCCCTGCGGCATCATCGAGCAGCCCTGTGCTGACCGGCCGCTGGTGATGCCAGATAACCCGGCCCGTGCGCCCGTCGAGCGCCCATGCATCATTGGCCGAGGTGACGTACATCACTCCTCTGACGACCACCGGGGTCACTTCCAGCCTTTCGGAATTGGATGAATGGAAAATCCACGCCGCGCGGAGGTGCGCGACATTGGCGGCGGTGATTTGGCGCAGGGAGCTGTAGCGACGGCCGGTGTAATCGCCGTTGTAGGAGGTCCAGTTAGCTGCCGGAGGCTGCGTGACCAAGTCGTCTGCGCTCACGTTCACGTCGACAACTACCGGGGCCTGCCCCGGTTGCGCTCGCTGTTGTCCTGCAGCGGAAAACCAGAGCAAACCGAAGATGGCCAGTACGGCCACGGTGAATTCTTTCTTGAATGATTTCATGTCAGTGGTTCTCTGGCGCCATAACTTGAACTTCCTGAAGAGAACCACGGTCCAGGCCATTTGCGTCTTCGAGATGCAGCGAGATACGAGAGGATTTTGCTGGAGGGGCTAATTCCGTCTCCAGTACGACAAGATCCGTGGGGTCAACTTGGGTCAGAGGCATGGTCCCGACACTGGTGCCATGTTCGTTGTACAGGTGCGCGACCAAACGTCCTGCGAAAAACACTCCAAAGGAACCCGAGAGATGGATGTGGGTGGATTCCAGACGCGTAGCCTGAAGAGAGCGTACCACGATGCCCGCGTCCTCCACGCCATGGAACTCGCTGCCGGCGCGGGTCGGGAACCACTCGGTGTCAAGATCGCGGGTCTCGCCCGGCCGCAACTGGACGAGGGGGCTGTTGATCTCGGCCTCAAGATAACGAGGGACTCCATCGCCGCCAGAAGTGAGCGAAGGTTCTCCTTCGGAATTGAGCCTCGTCTCGGGGCCATTGGTCCAAAAAATAACTGATGCCTTGCCGGGATAGGTTTCGTTCTTCTCGTGGCTGAAGCGCTCGATCATGGCATAGCGGCTGTCGCCATCCACGACGGCGAGCCAGCCTGGCGTCGAGTCGAGCCACAGTTCGGCGGCGAGGTGCACATAGTGCAGCGCGAAGAGACCGTCGTCCCTGACGGAGACGGCTGGATTCTCGGCAGGACCGAAGCGCACGTGGTAACGGTTGAGATAGCTGCTGGACGGATTCGCGGGGGTGAAGGTCCAGAAATTGTGACTGCTTCGCGAGGGATCGGACGAGTCGGCAGTGTTGTATTGCGAAACAGATTGCATCGACCACTCGATGACGTGCCCGGACTTGTTCTGCATGGTTGCGTGAAAACGGATTCGGGGAGAATCGGCGTCCAGATGAATGGTGCGGCGGATCTGGATCCCGGTCTGCGGATCAACGGGGCTGGTCAACTCGATTTCGCATTCCTGGCCTTCCGAAACCTTTCGAAAGGTGTACGGGCCGTCGTCTAGCAAATCGGAATTGCCCACCCACTGTTTTTCATTGTCGTTTCCCTCGGGCAGAAGCCAGAGCTTGTCGCCGCCATAGTTAAACCATTGGGATGGGTCGGGCGGCAGATATTTACCTTCGTACTTGGGATTGACGAAGAGAAAAGGATGCCCGGTGAAGATCACCTGCATCAATCGTCCGCCGTTTTGGGGCACGACCTCCAGTTTGAGCCAGCGGTTGGAGAGTTCCTGAGCGCTCCAACCCTTGTAATTCGTGGGCTCGACGCGACACGATGAACTGGTCCGGCTTGGCTCGAGTTTCGCCTGGGCTGGCAAAACGCTGGGGTGGAACAAACAAAGAAGCAAAGCTGCTGCGAAGCGCCGCATCATTCCCTCTTCCTGGACCCGCGCTGCCATGATACCTCTGCATGAACGATCGCACTCATGATCCGCGCATCGGCATTGCCTAGGCAGCCGCTTTTAGATGGTGATACACGTCTTGTTGGAACGAAACAAAAACTAATCAAACGAAATAATTTGATTTGCGTCAACCAGATTCTGTGGTATATCAGGTTCACCCTTTGATGTCACCGCTGCCTTCGAAGGTGTTTTCACGGAGTGGAATACATTGCGACTTCCTGGGTGCCGTCCCCCTCGGAAGTGCGGAATCCGAGAAACACTACTTGACCTGGCGAATCGTTCTGAAGTTTGGATTGGTGCTGATTTTTCTTGGTGCGACGGGCAATGTCCTTTGCCAGAACCTGGAGAGCAACGATGCTTCTGCTAGCCCGAAACCTGACCTGAGGGGAAAAAGCATTTTCGAAGGGAAATGCGCGACTTGTCATGGGCTCGACGGGCTTGGCGGTGAGCATGCGCCTGACATCGTCCACCGGTCCGATGCAAAGACACTCTCGGATCAGCAGCTTCTCGATTTGATTCACGATGGGATTCCGGAAGAAGGAATGCCCGGGTTCCCGAGCTTGGGCAAAGAGGATGTGCAGGCGGTGGTTGCTTATATGCGTTTGCTGCAAGGCAAGACCACCGGGGACTCCGCGCCGGGCGACCCAGTGCGGGGCAAGAATCTTTTTCTCGGGAAAGGCGCGTGTTCGGCTTGTCACCAGATCGGAAGCCGAGGACAGTTTGTCGCTGGAGACCTTGCAGGGTTTGCACGAGATCATCGGGGGAATGAGATTCGCGATGCGATTCTGAGGCCAAATGGGGAACAGCGAGAGACCGTGACCGCGGCTGCTCGAGATGGTCGCAAATTTTCCGGAACGATTCGGAATGAAGACAATGCGTCTCTGCAGCTGCAGGATGAAGATGGCCGGCTTTACCTGCTGATGAAGTCTAGCCTGGTCTCGATCCAGCGGAAAAGCAGAGATCCCATGCCGGTTGATTATGCGCATCGGCTCAGCGCCGCCGAACTGAGTGATCTAGTGAGTTACATCCTGAGCGAAGCCCAGTCGGGGAAGGATGAGGAGCCTCATGCCCAGGATTGAAGGCCACGCGAGAACGAAATTTATCTTGGAATCGGGAGCGCTTAAGAAACTGCTGCTGTTTTCGTTCTTAGTGGCACCCTGTCTCCTGGCGCAAGACCGGCCAATCGATCCCACATGGTTGCATCGTTACATTCCCGATCTAGTTGAGGCCAAGGCCGAGCTCACTTCTCCAAGTTGCCACTACAGGGCCATGTTTGGGGAGAGTGACAAGGACAATCGATCTCTCCAAACCGTAACACGCTTCGGCGAAGTCACTCTGGATGCGCACGGAAGTTGCCAGACCGTACGCTACGACCGCCAGGAGGAGATTTATTTTGTAGTCGAGGGTACCGGCGTGCTGCACTACGAAGATGAGGTCCAAGGGCTTCGCAAGCATGACTTCACTTACTTGCCTCCGGGTGCAAAACATTCGCTTTCTAACAATTCGGACCTGCCGGTGCGTGTGCTGGTCATGGGCTTCAAAATCCCCGCATCGATTTCGATCAGTGCCCCGTTGGCGCATCCCAAGATCGCGAGCCTGGAAGATGCCAAAGAGGAGACTGTCAGCGGCCATCCGAACTCGGTTTTGTACAAGCTTCTGGTTGGATTACATGCTGGCAAGCGGGACCTGATCGATGAGGCCTACGTGATGGACAGTTTTTTCTGGATGGACTTTGCACCGGGAGGCACGAACTGGCCTCACCATCACGAAGCGGCGGAGGAAATTTATCTAGTAATGGACGGCCAGGGGGAAATGGTTGCGGGGAGCGGAATGGACGGCGTCGCCGGCCGCTATCCCGCCAAGGCGGGAGACGCTTACTACTTTCGTCCCAACTGCACCGTCGGCTTCTACAACCAGAACAAACCGGGGGCCAAGGCTTACATTTTGGCGGTTCGAGCGCGTGTTCCATTGCATGAGGATGAAGAGTAGGTAGCTAATCTTTTTTAGTCTCGGAGGTGTCGAAATGTATGCCATGAAACCTAGCCGTCGATCATTCATGAAGTGGGCAGCGGCCGCTCCACTGTTGAGCCAGATTGCTGTGGCGGACCTTTACGCCAAGGCGGCCAGCGCAGTAGGCAAAGATATGCGGCAGAATTGTTACAGCCGTCTGGGGGTCAAGACTGTCATCAATTGCCGAGGCACCTGGACCTACCTTAGCGGGTCTTTGGAGTTTCCTGAAGTTCGCGAGGCGCAGATCGAAGCGGCTCAGTATTTTGTAAACGTATTGGACTTGCAACGTGCCATCGGGCGGCGGTTGGCGGAACTCACCGGCGCGGAGTCAGGAATGATCACCTCGGGGGCGGCAGGCGCCATGGCGGTCGCTACTGCCGGATGCATGGCAGGCACTGATGACAAGCTCATCTGGCAACTTCCCGATACCACTGGCCTCAAGAACGAAGTCATTATGTCAGGCGGCCGGAGCGCTTTTGATAGCGCGATCCGGTTGACCGGCGCGAAACTCGTGCTCGCCTATTCGCCGGAAGAAATTACCAACGCCATTAATCAAAACACCCTCATGATCTACACCACGCATTTGGGTGACGAGTTGCAGAAGGAGCTTGCGATCGCGAAAGACCATAAGGTGCCGCTGCTGCTCGATGATGCGGCGGGCATTCCTCCGGCTGACAATGCCAAGCTGTACGCTCGCATGGGAATTGACCTCTACACCTTTTCCGGCGGGAAAGGGCTGCGCGGACCGCAGTGCAGCGGGGTGCTTCTAGGAAGAAAAGATCTGATCGAGGCCGCCGTCATGAACTCCAGTCCGCGCGAAGGAGCCGTGTGCCGTCCGATGAAGGTTGGAAAAGAAGAAATGATCGGCTGCCTTACCGCGATTGAAACCTGGTTGAGTCTGGATGAGAAGAAACTCTACCGCGAATGGAACGATCGTGTGGACAAGATCAGGAAGCTGGTCGAGACGGTGCCGGGGGTGGAGACGAACACCTACATTCCAGATGATGGGAACCGTTATCCTACGCTGAAAGTCTCCTGGGATCAGAAGGCTTGGGGATATACCATCGCTGACTGCGTGCAGGCTCTGCGTGAGGGCGACCCTGTCATCGAAGTGCTTGGTGCGGATAATCCGAGTCTGGTGAAAGCGGTTCACGAGGGCAAGCCGAACCCGACCAGGAAAGAGCGGCCGCAAGCGACCCACATCGAACTGGTTTCCATGACTATTCAGCCGGGCGAAGAGGTCATCGTTGGACAACGATTGCGCGGCATTTTGGGAGCGGCGCAAAAAGCAAGCAAGGCGGCATAGGATCGCAGTCCTCGTAGACATGTTTCGGATATTTGCGGGAGGTTGGATGAAATTATTTCTCGTTGGATTGCTGTTGTTCGCTGTCGGCGCACAAGCGCAGGCAGGCGCGCCAGGACCGACCCAGCAATCTTCTGAGGCCCACCGTTCTACCCCATCGAGCATGGATGCGGGAGACTACATTTACATTTCTGCCCAGGGGCCTCGCGGCGTGGACGGTGCGCTGCCCGCAACTTTCGCGGCGCAGTCTCGGCAAGCGCTCAATAACTTAAAAACCGCTATCGAGGCGGCAGGCTTGACGATGGATCACGTTGTCTACACCACCGTCTACCTCACCGACATCAGCCAGTATGAAGAAATGAACCGGGTTTACAGAGAGTTCTTTGGGAAGATTCCGCCGGCGCGGGCTGTGCTCGGCGTTGCGGGGCTGCCTGACCCCGCAATTGAAGTCAATGCGGTTGCGGTGCGCAGTCTCACGGACAAGCGGGCAATCTATCCACCAGACTATAAGTCGAACGAACCATATTCGCCGGGCATTCTCACGCATGATCGCTTGTTCGTTTCGGCGATGCCTGCTGCTGCTCTGGCGGGCGACAAGGGTTCAGACGATCCGGCTGCCCAGGTAGACTTCGCTCTCGATCGCATGAAAGCAGTGGTAGAAGCAGCCGGGCTTGAGCTAAGCCACATGGTTTTCGTCAATCCGTACTTGACCGCGAATTTTCCGGCACGGGTCATGAATCAACACTATGCGAGCCGGTTTGAGTTTGGTAACACTCCGGCGCGCGCCACGATCGAGGTCTCGAGCCTGCCCGGCGGAGCGCAAATCGAGTACACCGGCGTTGCGGTTCGCGATCTGAAGCAGCGACACGCCGTGCGGCCTAAGAACATGCCGCCCAGCCCTACGGCGAGCCCCTGCGTCTTTGCCGGGGACACATTGTATTGTTCCGCGAAGAGTGGTTTTATCCCCGGAGCGAACGGCGGAGTCTTTACCTCCACTACGGCAGTCCAGCTTCGTCAGACGATGCGCAACTTGATGGATAATCTTGAAGAGGCCGATATGGACTTCTGCCAGGTTGTATCCACGAATGTTTATCTCGATAACATGGCGGACATGCCGTCATTCGATGAAGTGTATGGGAAATATTTCCGCGGTATGCTGCCGGCGCGGACAGTGATCGAGCAGATCGCCCCCACCGAGCGCAACCCTGACAAGGATGGGCACTACCCTGACCTAGAGCAGGTTTCGCTGATCGCGGTCCGCAGCAACTGCCATCATTGAGCCTCGCGGCGCAGCTGGAGCATTTTCATGCTACTCAAAGTATTCAATGATCGAGCCGTGCTAGGGAAGGCAGCCGCTGAACAGGCGGCGGCGGCCATTCGCCGCGCCATCGCGGACCGTGGCCAGGCGAGGATCATTGCTGCGACGGCTGCCTCTCAACTCGAGTTTCTGGATGCATTGACGAAGGCGCCGGGGGTCGACTGGTCAAAGGTGGAAGCTTTCCATCTTGACGAATACATCGGCTTGGCCGTCACTCATCCGGGAAGTTTCCGCAAGATGCTGCTGGAGCAGTTGGTGGCGAAGACCGGAATTGCGAGTTACCATCTGCTCGACGGGGATGCCGTTGATCCGATGGAAGTGGTAAGGCGCGCAGGAAAGGAACTGGCATCGAAGCCTGTGGATATCGCGTTTCTTGGCATTGGCGAGAATGGGCACATCGCATTCAACGATCCGCCGGCCGACTTTGAGACAGAACAACCCTACATCATCGTGAACCTGGATGAAGCTTGCCGGCAGCAGCAGGTGGGCGAGGCCTGGTTCGCCGACATTTCGCAGGTACCGAAGCAAGCAATTTCGATGTCGGTGCGGCAGATTCTAAAAGCTCGCGAAATATTGGCAGTCGTTCCCGGTCCGCGCAAGGCGCAAGCGGTGAAGGCTTGCTTTGAGAGCGCGATCAGCCCGATGGCGCCGGCGTCGATTCTGCGCACGCATCCTGACGCTACCGTCTATCTGGATAAGGACTCGGCTGCCCTCCTTGGCCCGGCCTTGCAGAATGCGCTCAACGATGAAGCACAAGTAATGGTTAATTCTTGACGCGCTGTTCGCGAAGAATCACGCATGGTGACCACCGGGAAGCCGATCGCTTCGTTGCGCTGGTGGATCGGCGGCCTGCTGTTCGCCTCCACGGTCATCAACTATATTGACCGGCAAACTCTCTCGCTTCTCGCGCCGTATCTCAAGCTCGACTACCACTGGACGAACTCAGACTACGCGGACATTGCCATCGCCTTCCGGGTCGCATACTCGATCGGACAGACCGTCTTCGGACGGCTCATGGACCGCATCGGCACGCGCCGCGGCTTGACTTTCACGGTGACCTGGTATTCCGTGGCTTCTATTTTGACTTCGCTCGCGAGCGGCTTTTACAGCTTTGCCGGATTTCGCTTCCTGCTGGGTGCGGGAGAATCTGCTAACTGGCCGGCAGCAACGAAAGCTGTTTCGGAGTGGTTCCCCAAGCGTGAGCGCGCGCTCGCCACCGCATTTTTTGACAGTGGTTCTTCGATCGGCGCAGCAGTTGCTCCCTTTATTGTGCTGGGGATTTATTTTCGCTGGGGATGGCGCCCGGCGTTCATGATTCCGGGCATTCTTGGATTTCTCTGGCTGATCGTCTGGCGATGGCTGTACTACCCGCCAGAAGAACACGGTCGTATTGGCCGCGCTGAACTAGAGATGATCGTCGCCGACAAGCAGGAATCGGCCGCACCCCAGGAAGGCAAATCCCGACCCCGGTGGAATGATCTGTTGAAGCTGCCGCAGACATGGGGCGTCATAATCGCGAAGGCGTCCACCGACCCAGTCTACTTTTTCATTGCCGAATGGTTCCCGATTTACCTGGTGGCAAAGGGCATCGAACTGAGGAGTGGATTAATTGCCGTATGGATCCCATTCATCGCCGCCGATCTGGGCAGTTTCTTCGCGGGTGGAGCTTCCGGCTATTTGATCAAGCGTGGATGGCCGCTGGGCGCGGCGCGCAAAGCGCTGATTGTTTTTGGTGGAGTGGGAATGACCATGCTCATTCCCACGATTTTCACGACCAATCTTTACTTGATCGCGCTCTTGTTCGCAGTTGCGACGTTTACGTATGCAGGTTTCACCACAATGGCGAACGTGCTACCTTCGGACCTGTATAACAGCGAATCGGTGGCATCCGTTAGCGGACTGAGCGGAACTGGGGCAGGCATCGGAACGATTGTGGCCTTCAAACTCATCGGCTACTTTTCCGACGCCCGTCAGGCTACCGGCACTCATTCTTTTGATCCGATCGTGATTATCGCGGGGCTGGTGCCCTTCGCCGGCATGATTCTGGTCTTGCTGCTGGTGCGCAACACGCGGGCAACGAATCAGGGGCTAGTGCGGCGAATCTGAGCCCTTGAGTACACTGGCGGCATTAGGAGACGCCGTGAAGGTTACAGATGTCAGAGTGTTTGTCTGCAGTATCTCCTGATCAACCGGAAACTGGATGGCACCATGTTTGACTCGTGATGTTTAATTGGTGATGCTTAATTGGCACGACGCCGGAGATCGACTCTGAGGAAGCATGGGATATAAGCAACTGGAGCTTGACGGCAAAGTAGCCGTCGTGATCGGAGGAAGTTCCGGAATCGGCCGCACTCTGGCGCGTGGACTAGCGGAAGCCGGCGCCGATGTCGTGCCCTGCGCCCGACGCCTGGAACTCGTGAGCGTGGTTGCGGACGAAATCGAGAGCATGGGCCGCCGGTCACTGCGTGTGAGTTGCGACGTGGCCGACCGCGGGTCGTTGGAGAAGGTGCTACAGGCTTCGGTCCGGGCGCTCGGCAAAGTGGATATCCTGGTCAACGCCGCCGGGATCAACCAGCGCGCTCCTACTCTAGACTTCCCGGAGGCCGACTGGGACAAGCTCATTGATACGAACCTGACAGGCACGCTGCGAGCCTGCCAGGTTTTCGGACGACACATGATTGAGCGCAGCTATGGGCGCATCATCAACATCGCGTCCATGGGCTCATTCCTGGCGCTTTATGAAGTGGCGGCATACTGCGCGAGTAAGGCGGGCGTGGCCTCTTTGACGAAATCGCTCGCCATCGAATGGGCGCGACATGGAATCTGCGTGAATGCGATTGCGCCGGGCTACTTCCGCACCCCGTTGAGCGAGAAGTTGGTGATGGGCACTCCGCGAGGACAGGAAGTGCTGATCCGCACTCCGATGAAGCGTTTTGGTGAACTGGAGGAACTGACTGGGGCCGCCATCTTTCTTGCCTCAGACGCTTCCAGCTTTGTAACCGGCACCCTGCTGGTGGTGGATGGCGGCTACCTCGCCAGCGGAGTGAATCAATGACGTCTCCCTCCGTTTCTGTTGTTTGACGAACCTGCACCCCGAACTGCCTCCCGCTGAACCTCACTTGATTTACTGAACACGCGCATGAGAGATGGCACGAAGGCAAAAATATCTCTTGACGTGACTATCCGCTAACGTTACTATATGCTCACATAAGAGAAACGCACCGCTACCTAGCGAGGAGAAACGTATGAACATGGAAGATCTGATGCTGGACCTTGAGCAACACGTAGACATCAAAGCCAAACCAGAAAAGGCATTCGCAGCGGTTTTGCATCGCCTGGGGAAAGGCAACACCAATCCCGAGGGGCAATCGCTGCAGCTATTGCTGGAGGCAAAACCGGGTGGGCGATGGTACCGCGATCGCGGAAACGGGATCGGGCACTTGTGGGGATTTGTGCAGGTTCTCAAGCCCCCGACGCTGTTGGAGTTGAGCGGGCCGATGTTTATGTCGTATCCGGCGATTAATCACCTGGAAGTGAAAGTTGAGGCAGTGGGAGATGGTTGCAGAGTCGTACTGCGGCATCGTGCGATCGGCATGATCGATCCTCAACACCGCAAGGGCGTGGGCACGGGCTGGAGTCACATGCTGGCCGAGATCAGAAAGGATTGCGACTCGCGGTGAGGGAAACCTCGACTGGTCCTGCGCACGAACTCGATGCGGTTTGGAAGGCGCTCTCGGACCCGACGCGGCGGACGATTCTGGACTTTCTGAGAGATCGCTCGCGGACCACGACCGAGATTGTAGAAGTGTTCCCGCGTTTGAGCCGCTTCGGGGTGATGAAGCATCTCGAGGTGCTGCGCCAGGCGCATCTGGTGCAGACGCGCGAGGAAGGACGGCGACGGGTGAATTCGCTGAATGTGGTCCCTATCCGGCGAATTTATGAACGATGGTTGGGGCCGTTTCAGGAGCTCTGGTCGGGCGAACTGCTGCGAATCAAGGAAATCGCCGAGAAAGATAGCGGAGGGGGAAAGCGAACAAAGTCGAGGTAGCGAAGAAGACGGCAGCCGCCAAGCGGCGTTTGTGACGGAAAACAGCAAGGCGAAAATCGAACTTACTACATAGGAGAATGCAAATGACTACAGTTGCTAGCAACGCGGGAATTCAAGGACACGAGGTTGTTTCCTCAAGAGAATGGATTGCGAGCCGCAAAGAGTTGCTCCGCAAAGAGAAGGAGTTCACCAGATTACGAGACGAACTGAGCCTGCAACGACGCGAGTTGCCGTGGGAGAAGGTTGAAAAGGAATATGTATTCGACGGGCCAAACGGGAAGGTGAGTCTCGCTGACCTTTTCGGCGGTCGAAGCCAACTGATTGTGTACCACTTTATGCTCGGTCCGGGGTGGGAAGCGGGGTGCCCCAGCTGTTCGTATCTGGCCGATCACTTCGACGGGAGCCTGGTGCACCTCGCGAACCGGGATGTTACGCTGGCGGTTGTTTCGCGGGCGCCAATGCCGGAGATCGGGGCATTCCAGAAGCGCATGGGCTGGCAGTTCCACTGGGTGTCGTCATTCGGCAATGACTTTAACCGGGACTACCGCGTGTCTTTTACGAAACAGGAAATGGCGAGCGGAAAGGTGAACTACAACTACGACACGGTTGAGTTTCCCAGCGAGGAAGCGCCGGGAGCAAGCGTCTTCTACAAGAACGATGCGGGTGAGATCTTCCATACTTATTCCGCTTACGCGCGCGGGCTTGACATCCTGGTAGGCGCATACAACTTTCTCGATCTGACACCCAAAGGCCGGGACGAGGATGGATTGGCTTTCACTATGGCATGGGTGCGACATCACGATCGATACGCTGAGGGCTACTCCGTCGATTCAAAAGCGCTGTACGTTGCTTCCAAGGGCGCGGGCTCCTCGTGCTGCTCGGAGGAGCACCAGTCGTGAACACCCACGCCTGCTGCGAATTTGTCTCCAGCGGAGCAAACCGCGCAAGGGGCGAGGCGCGGATCGCTGACGGCGGTCCGCGTCTTGCGACACCTGCACGTCGTTGCCTCGATGCGGCCAGGTTGATAGTTCCCGGCGGCATTCTGGTGCTGTTGCCAAAGTGCCCCGCATGTCTGGCAGCGTACCTGGCGGTTGGAACCGGGATCGGGATCTCAGTGTCAGCAGCGACGCACGTTCGCATGGTGCTGGTGGTTTTGTGCATCGCGGGGCTGTCCTGCGTTTCGGCAAAACTCGTACGCAGTATTTGGCGGATGTTTAAACCTGGTGCGGGATTTGGAAACGTGGTGCTGTCTCTGATAAAGACGTCACTGCAATCCTGACTGGGTCAGCTTCACGGCACAATGGGGATTTGCAGCTCCGCCGGACACATTGCACTGTTGCCCGTTCACGGACCCCGCCCCGATGGTCGAGAAGTAGATGTTCGTCCCACCGTTCGACAGTTGGTTGTCGATCACGATCGCGCTGGTTCCTCCAAGAGCGCCTGGGGAGGTCACGCAGCTGGATGTTGAGGCACCGGCGGTGCAGGTGGTAGGTGCCGTCAACGAAGTTGTAATCGTCGAACTCTTCAAGTATCCATCGGTTGTGCTGCCGACGCCGAAGAACAAGCGGTCCGTCGTTCCATTGTAAAACTCGGTCAGGGGCGAGCATTCGTCTCCCTTGGTGGTGTCGATCACAAAGGTGGTTTCGCCCGTGCTCGTGATGATGTGGCTCGCGAATGGGAACACATACATCTGTGGTTCTGCCGGCACGCCTCCGGACTGCACGAATCCGCAAGCGACCATGTGCCCTGAGGTCGACCCGTTTAGCCAGAAGGAGTTATCAAACGCTCCAGCGTGAACGTTTTTCCCTGTGCAGTCGCCCTTCCCTGTCGCCGATCCGAGGTCCACAGTGTTGCTGGTCGTGGGGGAACCGGTTGCGAAGTTCGCGGGAAGCTGGGTAACCGCTCCGCCGATGCCCAGTACGTAGCTGCATCCGGTAAAGGCGAACACCTGATCGGTTGTGGGATTGGCGGGATCTGTCACCGCGATTGGCGGGTCTACTATCCCGGTTCCTGGGTCTCCGCTGCCGTCACTTTGCCCGTCGTACGCCCATCCGACGGTCTGCTGCGCTGCGTAAGTCTTGGCCGGGCTGGCTAGTTTTACGGAATACAGGTATCCCTCTCCGTCTCCCAGAAAAATCAGGCCGGCATTGTCATCGACAATCGGCGCTGTCAACGTCGTGTTGTACTTGTTGGTCGAGACCGCGACCGGCCAGTTGCTGGGATCGCTAACCAGCGCCGGCGCGCCGCCGCCGAATACTGGAGTGATCTTATAGAGCACACCGTTGTTGGCGCCGACGTAGGCCGTATCTGTGTTGTAGTCCACCCAAGGCGAGGAGTTTGAATTCGTCGCGCTGGTTTCGATCGTGAGGGTGGTCATGCACCCTGCCGTCGTAGGTGTCGTGCACGACGTGGGAGTGAGCGGACTCAACACTGTTCCATCCTGCGCCGGCGGCGTGGGAATCGGATTAGGGAGCACCAAAACGTGGAAGTACGAACCTGTGCTGGTGCTCTCGACGAATGCCACCTTAGTTCCATCGGCCGAGAGCGCGGGCGAAGTCTCGATCTGGCCGCCGGTCTGCGTCACGGTGTTGTAGGCAAAAGCCACCCAGGGCGATCCGCTATTGCACGCCGGAGTCGCTCCCGTGTACAAGTTGTTGATCCCGACCAGGTTGGCCTGTGTTCCTGAAGTCACGGTCAGGCCAAACACAATGTAATCGGCGTTGCAGTTCTCGGCGACCACGTCAAACTGATATTTCGCGGGAAACTGGTTCTGCGGCACGTATCCGTTCTCGAGCGAAACCGCCCAGTCGATCTGCGTTCTGTGCGGAGGGCGGTGCAGTCCGTAGCGGAATTTCTCCATTGCCACTTGCCGCATCACCATGTTGTAAACATAGCGCGGATCGCGCGCTCCCGCCGCAAGCAGATCTTCGGATTGCGCGCCCGGCATCAACAAGTGTGGCGAACTCCAGTCCTGCGGATACCCCAGGTGGGTCTGTTCGTGGGTCGTGTCGCCCGGTGAAGTACTCTCCATCCTCGCCTGGCCCAAGAGCGGCATGCCCAGCAGAATTGACCCAGCCACCACGCAGAACCACCGGAATGCATACCCTCGCATCGTGCTTTCTTCTCCTCAATAATTTCGGCACTCGTGCCATGCTTATGTTCGCTTACATTCCGGGAATCTTGGGTCTTACTTCGGTAACTTAACGCGCTTAGCGGCAGTCAGAGGTGGTGTGACCTACGTGGTGTGGGCCCGATCTTCAGGCGGTGAGGAGGGTTTGTTCTCCCACAAGGGGCTGGTTTTGCAGCGGGTTAGCGAGGGATTGGATTTGAATCAGTGGACCCGCGGAACCGGCTCGCGCACGTGCCAACATGTTCGCCGAGGGGATGCCTGTTCTCTGGAAAGACTTCTCACAATCTGCCGTGGACGGGCCGCGCATGTTGCCCTCCATATAGGCCAAACCGGGGCAACGTGTGCAAGTGCCCACGTGGGTGCAAGTTGAACACGTCGGAAGATCCCGGGCGCGGATTGAGCGGACTTCTTTCAACTGCGTGGAATTGTGCCAGATGTCGAGGAATTTCTGCCGCCGCACATTACCGCTGGGAAGAGGAAATTGCACACAGGGAAACACATCGCCGTAAGGAGAAATGTAGCAGGCGGTGTGACCGGCGCTGCAGGGGAAACCATCCATAACGTCTTCGCCGGGGGCAGGTGGAGGAGCGCAGAATTCTTCTACGTTGCCCACCAGTTCCTGGTTATGCAAGACCTGTTTGAGTTCGGACCCCGGAATTCGCAGGGCGAGGATGGATCTGTCTCCATCCATCTTTGGCGTGATCGTGGGATCGAGAGTGTAAGCGACTCCGAGTTCGCGGGCCAGAGTCATCACACCGGACTGGTCGGAGAAATTGCCCGCCATGAGAACGTTGGCAACGGTGACCTTTAATCCCTGAGATTTTAAGAATCGAATCGCCTGGACGGTTCGTTTCAGTGACCCTGGGAGTTTTGTGATTGCGTCGTGGACTTCCGGGCGGTGCGAGTAAACACTGATCTGTACCTGCTCGACCCCGAGCTGGCGAAGTCTCGCGGCTTCCTTTTCGTGGATCATCACTCCGTTGGTCTTTACTTTTACGTTAAACAACAGTTGCCGCGCCCTTTCGAGGATTTCGAAGAAATCCAGCCGCATGAGAACTTCACCGCCGCTCAGGGCGAGAAAAAAGACTCCGGCATCGGCCATCTGTTCAAGCACATCGACGATCTCCGCCGTCGTCATTTCGCCATGATCGTCGTGATCGAGGTAGCAATGCACGCAGCGCTCATTGCAGCGGTAAGTGATGTCTAGGTGGACGCTGATGGGCAAGCCAAGATTCAGCGCTTTTTGATTCATCTCAGCCAGCAGGCTCATCCGCGCTCCGGAGACGCGGAGAAATCAATCTCCACTACTGGCTGATCAGAGACCAGCAGAATGCCGTGTTGTGAAAGTTCGTCGACGAAGCGGTCGGCCCCCCGCTGGGCTTGTTCAGGGTCAACATCGAATTCCTGGCAGATTTTGCCGGTGACGATTTTCGACAACGGTGTGCGCCCGTCTGCAGCCTGCCAAATAGCGGAAGCGACTTCATTGAGCGTGAAGAAAGTCGAATCTACGGCCGACATCACCATCATTTCGCCGCCTACGAGGCGGGCCGCGATGGCCTTGCTGCGCGCGATGTATTTTTCGGCCATCATGATTTCTCCGGCGATTAACATATAATCTCCCACACTCGCTGGTCGGGCACGAACGTTAAGCGGTGGATGGGAACCAAACTAGCAAACTCACACGCCGACTGAAAAACCAGTTTCACCAGCTCCGGATCATCGGCGAAAAACAATATGTTCCTGAGCAGTCGCCGCATGACTTCTGAGGGACCCACCGGTTCGATGCGGTTCTGCAAACCTTTCTCGAGCAAAAAGACGGCGCTGACCGGGGCGCATTGGTTCTCGCCGACCCGGGCCAATTCTCCAGCAAAAGGGGTTCCGTAGGCCATATAGCGATTGCCTTCGCGCCGGACGTAGGAGATTTCGTCGGTGAGAAGCGTGGCATCGGGAGGCGCCAGGCGGGAGATCGTGGTCTTGCCCGCGCCGGAAAGCCCCGAAAACAGAAAAGCCTTTCCGCCGCGAATTGCGCTGGCGGCATGAACCAGGAAACCTCCCTGACCCGCCAGGATGAGAGTGTGAACAATACGCAACACGCAATCGATAGCGTAGGGGCTGCACGATTGACGGATCTGACCGCGGCTGGTTTCCGGATTCCAACGTGCGCGGAAGTCGCCCCGCTTTAGCAGCCATTCGCCAGCATCGATCTTCACTTCCAGATCATCGTCAGGTGAGGAATCCGATAGCTCACACAAGTCGATGTCGAATTCGAGCTGTGATTTCGGCGACTCTCCGACGAAACCCGTGTATCGATTCTCGATCAGCCGATGAAATGAGGGATCCTGCGTGCGCAGGGCGATCGCGATTCCACCGATCTCTATGGATACGGTCTCTGGTACGGTTGTGCAGTAGGTCGTCGTCATGAATGTGGAGTATGTGCTCGAGAGTCGCGGGGCAGCCCGTGCCCGTTCATGAGATTCCGTGCAAGTCCCCGGACTCGCGTTGGGTCTGCCTGCGCACGCACCGCATGAATACGCAACGTAAGATTGCGGAATCGGTCCCAGCGGCACAGCATCCAGGCCAGCACAGAATGGAACAGCGAGACTCGCCGGCTGGGAATGAAGCTGCGATGGGCACGGTGAATGCTGGCGACTCGGCCCAGCAGTTCGGATTGTGCTATGGGCGGATCGTTGTGGGACATGGCGTCGCCCCTTGTGATCCATGAAAAGCGATCCTGCGCTGGGTGCCTGGCGACTAGTCGATGAATCACGATGCGGTCGTCGCGTCTGATCAGCACAATGTCTCCGGGAACGATTCCGTCGTACCCCGCGCCTCGAATCGTGAGCAGATCGCCTGGCCACACGGAGGGAAGCATGCTAGCTCCCCATGCCTTCAGGTGAATAACACCGCGGTTGCGGAGCATCTCGGCGGCAAGATCAAGCTTAGGATCTTCGCTAGTTTCCAGCCGGGATGGGGTAGGCGACTGCAAACTACGAATTCTTTCGCATAGCATGGCACGAAAAATTAGTGGGTTGGACTTTGCCGCAAGACAGCGCCATAGTTTCAAAAACCCGCTCGTGCCGGAATGAAGGTTCTTGATAGGGCTTTTTCGTCGGGCGGCGAGCCTCTCCGGCGCTACTTTCGCTCGTGTTCCAGTCCTGTTCAGCCATAAGAAATGAGCGGCCGCAACCCGGGCCGCAGGGTCTGCGAACCGGTGCACGCTCGACTACAAACCACTTCTTTCCCGAAGCGTACTACAAGAAACGGATCTAGCCGATTGTCACCGCTGGTACATGCATGACTGGCTGGACAGTGGGTCCATGGGTATGGAGGTCGCGTTGGAACGCGAAAGATTGGAGTCCCGTCAACTTGTAGCACCAACGATGGAATCAGCGGTGTCCCGTCTCACGAACCCCATCCTCCGTCTTGAGACATGCGTGGAACGAAACCGAGCGGGAAAGAACTTCGGACTTTTGGGAAGTTCCTGTGTCAGGGAATTAGACTGGCGGCGAAAGCATAGACGAGTGAGCATTGTCACCGCTATCCGAAGCGCCCAGCCGCCAGCAAGTACAAGTTAGGACGCTCTTTCCGATTGCGAAATGGCCTGAACGTGACTGTTCACCGCACGCATGTGCCATTTACGAATGCCTCTCGCTAAATCTAGGCTGTCGTTGAACAGCACTTGAACAATGGGGGTTGTTCAGAGCGGCTGTTTTCATGGTTAGCTTGAAAACTTGAAACTTGCGTCCCACGACTGAAGTTCAGTCTGGGACGCTTTTTCGTGAAGCAGAGAATTGTCCCGTTGCTCCGGGCCAGTGATGTTACGGCGAAGTTTCGAAAGCTAAACCTTCCTACCGGGCGGTCTTAAATCGCTTCCGAACTGCGGATCATCCTTCAGGAATCAAAGACAGTTTGATTCGAAGAACAGATTTCTTCAGCAGGTCGCACCCCAGCATATAGGAGGTTGCTGTACCTTCCAGCTCTTCTCAAGCCCTGCTGAAAGTGAAATAAAGTTGAGCCAGCGCAAGATTGCTCGACCAGAAAGGGGATTAGGATCATGCGGCTCCTTCATAGAATGCGGATCTGGGTTTTGCTAATGGCCAGTGCGCTGTGTGCTTTAATCCCACTGACGGGCTGCGGATCAAACGCAGTTGTAAGCGGCAACGGCGGCGCGATGACTTCCAGCCGGGCTGATGCGGTCGGCGTCACCACCGATTCGACTGCTCCGTTCAGTGTAACTGTGCCAGCCACTATGACGGTGCAGCAGGGGAAATCAGGATCATCCACGGTCACCACCAAGGCGTCCTCCGGATTCGATGAAGCGCTGGAATTAAGCGTCTCCAAAAAGCCCGCCGGCGTAACGGCCAGCTTAGACCCGACGACCGTTCGAGCACCGGGTTCTGGAACTTCGAAACTCACTCTGACGGTAGAGAGCAGCGTTCAAACTGGAAATTATCCCGTCACCGTAGAGGCAAGTGATGGGGGGACGTCCGAATCGGCAGCGCTCACTTTGAAAGTAACCCGAAACTCCGCGGACCCCGATGCCACGTTCAAGGGGTGCTGGTACAAGCAGAGCGGAAAGAGCTACCAGGGAGTCGACGTTCATGCGGAAGATCCGGGCAGCTATCCGTTCAACGCAATTCTCTATTATGGGACAACCTGCAATTCCAACGACGTGGCCGACCAGATCGGCTTCGGGCAACTCATCGACTTTGGCGATTTCGGATGGACGTTCTGGTTTACAGCCTTCGCAGATCAGACCGACATGTCTGCTCGCTGGTATGTGGGCGACGAGAATGAGTGCGTGAGCTACGCGGCCGCTCCCGACTGCTAGCTGAAGCTTAGTTCGCGGTCTCAGAGTGGAAAGTTCTTGTGCGGATAAAGCCGATCAAAAATCCCGAACATCAGAGCGATAACCACAAACACCATCCAGCTGGCTTCAGGGCCCAGCTGGCCGCCGGTTAGCCATTGCGCGCCCGGCCAGACGGTTTCAAGAAGGTGGCCAACGGCATACTCGCCAGCGTTTTGTCCCGACCAAACAAAGAGGTTGGCAAAGTCAAAGGCAGCGTGAAAACCGATGGCGAAGGCCAGGGAGCCGGTGCGGCGCAACGTGAGGCACACGAACAGGCCGAGCAGCCCGGTGGAGGCGAAGTCTTCCCAGCGCTCGTGCGGCTTGAAGAAATAGTGCAGCGCGCCGAAGCCAACGGAGAGCAGAATGGCCGCCGCCCAGAAACCGATACCATCGGCAAGCGTGGTGAGGAGGTAGGCGCGGAATTGGAGCTCCTCCGCAAACCCAATCAGAAGGTTGGCAACGACCCAGACCGCTGAGAAGTACCAGAGAGCGCTGCCATGAATTGCGAGCCCGAGAATACGATAGCCGCCGAAGACTGCAATCAACCCCACGAGCAAAGAAGTGGAAACCCCGCCCCAAGCAATCCCAACCCAGAAGTATCTTCCGAAGGCGTTGCGTACGGGAATTCCGTAATCAGAGAACCGGCGGCGCTCGATCCGGGCCATAATCCATGTCGCGGCTACCACCTCGATGACCGTTTGCAGCTCGTCCAAGATAGTGCCTACGGGATCAAGGAACGATCGCTCCTTGGGATGGAAGATCCTGGGAATGATCCAGTTCGAGAGGAACCCGAGGCCCACGACAATGCCGACAAAAATGAGCAAACGCCAACCGGCGCGCAAACCGCGCGAGTTAAGGAACATTTTTTTCATGTCGTAAGCAGTCTCACCTGAGATCTCTCGTTTCTGGTTTGTAATCCGTCACATGCCACCCAATCTGCTGCGACGCGGGTTGACCGGTATCTTAATACGGAATTTGATTGTTAAAGTAATCGGGCCATGGCACCCTTTGACCCGGTTGTGACTGAGCCCGCGATGTCTCGCCGGCTGCGGAGATTGAATCTCCCACGCTGCCTCGGGAATAACTTATGCTAGGACGGAACATCTTTGTGATGTCGCATCAAGGTGACTCACGATGGGCCGTAAGGCGTGCGTAATCGGTGCCGGTCCGAATGGACTCGCAGCAGCGATCGTTCTCGCTCAAGCTGGGCTCCAGGTGGACGTGCTGGAAGCGGAGTCGACGCCGGGCGGGGCAGCGCGCACTCTGGAGCTAACTTTACCGGGCTTTCGGCATGATTTTGGATCGGCAGTTTTTCCGCTGGGCGCGGGGTCGCCATTTTTCTCTTCGCTGCCCCTGATCGACCACGGCTTGGAGTGGATTCACTCGCCAGCTCCTTTGGCTCACCCTCTCGATGACGGCACGGCTGTGATGTTGGAACGTGATCTGGACGCAACCAAAGATTCCCTTGGGATCGACGGACCAGAGTGGGCCAAGCTCATGCGTCCGTTCGTCGAACGCTGGCCTGAATTTGCTCCAGAGATACTGCGGCCGGTTTCGTTCACGCCCAAACATCCGTGTCTGATGGCGCGGTTCGGCATGGTCGCGCTACAGCCGGCCCAAGCAGTCGCTCATCGATTTCGTGAGCAACGAACCCGGGCACTATTCGCAGGCTTGGCTGCCCACTCTTTCCTCAGCCTCGACGAACCGTTGAGCGCGGCGTTCGCAGTCCTGATGGCAGTGCCGGCACATGCCGTGGGTTGGCCGATTCCTCGCGGGGGCGCGCAGTCACTCACAAACGCCCTGTGCGGGCTTCTCTCAACATTGGGAAGCAAGGTGATCACCTCATCGCCGGTCGAGAGTCTCGCGGCATTGACGAACGTATTTCCGAAATATGACGTGTTTCTGTGCGACTTGACTCCGCGACAGCTCGTCAACGTTGGAGGAGAAAGACTCTCTGACAGCTACAAGAGGCGAATGGCAAAATTCCGCTATGGCGCCGCCGTCTTCAAAGTGGATTACGCGCTGAACGCGCCTATTCCCTGGAAAGCCTCCGAGTGCCTGCGAGCGGCGACGGTGCATCTTGGCGGAAGTTTCGAAGAGATTGCTGCCGCGGAAAGAGCAGTCCGGATCGGACAAGTCGCCGATCGTCCGTTCGTTCTGCTGGCCCAGCCGAGTCTTTTCGATAGCACACGGGCTCCAGCAAGCAAACACACGGCTTGGGCTTATTGCCATGTGCCGAATGGGTCCAAGGTAAACCTGCTTGAGAGACTCGAGGATCAGATCGAGCGTTTCGCTCCCGGCTTCCGCGAATGCATCTTGGCGCGGCGAGTGTTTTCTCCCGCCGACCTTGAGAGCATGGACGCTAACCTCATAGGAGGGGATATTGGAGGCGGCGTCATGGACATTCGTCAGTTCTTGTTTCGACCGACGTGGCGGCATTACGCCACCTCGGCGCGCGATATTTACATTTGTTCCGCCTCCACTCCGCCCGGTGGAGGAGTGCATGGCATGTGCGGATATCATGCGGCCAAGATGGCGTTATCCAAGTTGGACAGACAGAACGGTAGTTAGCAAGAAATGCGCGATTGCCCGCGACATTCACTCGCGCGGAGCAGCCGTAGGCCATTCGACGACATGGATATTCCCATCGGATGCGCGCTCGACCGTCGGAGCGTAAGGTCCTACGAATTGACGGCGCCACCACAAACTTTGCGTCCGCTTCTCGGCCATGGTGGTGAACCAATATTGCCAGAGCACAGCGCGCACTTCGCGTGGTGGCCGACTCGGGAAAGGATTGCTCTTGAAAAGGCTAAGAACGTCGTTGTCGTTGGAAAGCAGCCGCACTTCGGTTTGGGGCACAATCGGATAGTCCCGCCATGAGCCCAGCGAAGCGAACCACAGGTTCCAGTCGAATCGCGGCTGATAGGGCGCGTAAATTCCGGGTGGCGCACTCAGATCCTGCGGCTTATAGCGAAACGGATACGCCACCCAGGTTTTTCCATCGTCGGAACCCTGGAACTCGATCTCGTATCGGCCCCGGGTCATAATGCCAAACAGGCCGTATCGATTCGCGACCCGGAACGGCTCAAGCGCCTCTACCGGCACTGTGGGCAGCGGTAGCGGGGAGAACATCCAGATCAATTCCACGGTCGTCGCATAGAAAATCCACACCAGCACAACGCTGATCAGAGACAGTTTCACCACACCGAGGTGTCGACGGAGGGTGTTTGTCCAACGTTCCGCCCTGCCTTGCTCAGATAGCCGCGCTTCTTCCGCTACTCGAATCACTTCGTGGGATTTCCGGCTCTCGAGAACTGGCGCGCTACCCTCGGTCCCCGCTGCAGTCGTCCCAGCGATTAGAGATCTCGTCCATCGCTGGGGGGAAAACGGCAGCAGAAAGCGATCATCCAGCAAGAGGAATCCCAAGATCAGGACGAGGTAGTTCAGGAAAGTATAGTTGGCGCTGAGAATCACGCCGAGTTGCCAGGGAGTCACGATAAAAAAGCACACGAGTCGCCAGCGTCTCGGCAGAAACAACATCCAAACCAAAACCAGTTCCAGGGCCAGTGTCGCGAAGACCGTCGATGCATGGAACCAGTGAGGCAGATGCTGCATGTACCAGCCGATCCATGTGGGCAGCGGACCGTTCTGGTAGTACTCGTCCATCGCTGTAAAATTGCGCCACTCGGGATCTCCACCGATGATTTTCGCAACCCCGGACTCGAAGTAGATGCGAAACCATTCCCATTGCAGCAGAAACAAACTGGCGCGCGAGGCAGGCGATGCAATTCCAAAGCCGGGGCGCAATCCGGGCGGAGCAAAGAAAAGCGCGATAAATCCCGCCTCGAGCAGCATGCCGTCCGACTGATAGCTGGAAAAGTCTTGCGCCGCGCTAACGAATGAAAGGAAGCACACAAAACAGACGACCAGCATTCCGCGCGGCCACGCATTAAGGGCTAGGAGCACCGAAGCGCCCATGCCCACCCAGCACAAGGCCGTAAGCATGTGCGGGCCGCTCGCCAGCCACAGCACGCTGGGCGCAACCCATAGGCCACGGCCGTAGCCGAGTTGCTGCGCCAACGCTCGCAGATATTCGTTTGCCGGCAGAATCCCATCCGGGGCGATAAGTCCACGGATCTGGAAAACCAGCGAGAAGAAGGCGGAGAAATAAATGCAGCCAAGTGCCCGCAGGAAGAACCACCGCGGAATCAGACGGTCAGCTGCGCCACGCTCCGAATCGAACAACCAGCGAATGGTGGCCGGAATCCAGTCCATGAGCGTCAGTAATTATAGCGATCTGAGAGGACTAGGGCTTCTAGCCGTAGGCTCAGCGCTGAGAACGGAGACAAGCGTAGGGCTCCAGCATGAAGATGCGGGTGGAACGCAAGATCGGGGCGCCGCCCGGAGACGGCACCCTCTGTGAAATTGCACTCAAAGAACGGTTCAGTTACGCGACTGCTTTGCCCTGGGACGCCGAGACTGTTCGCTGCGCAGCCCCTTTCCCGAGGAAGCTTACTAGTTCGGAATTCACTTCCTCCGCGTGGGTCCAAGTAATGCAGTGTGGTCCGTCCTTCACGACAACTAGCCCGGCGCCTTTGATCAGTTTGGCAGTCCGCAGTCCTGCGGCAGTGATGGGCAGAATCCGGTCCGCATCGCCGTGAAAGACCAGCGTGGGCACATCGATTTTGCTCAGGTCCTTGCGGAAGTCCTCATGCCACGTCGGCACGCAGGCAAGGCTGGCAGTGGCTGAAGCTCCGGCTGCAACATTCCAACTTGCCTGGACAACCTGTTCGCTGACACGCTTGCCCAGCAGAAGGTCCGTGTTGTAGAAATTCTTGAAAAATTCGGTGAAGAACGCATAGCGGTCTGCGGCGACGGCTTTCTGGATTCCCTCGAAGACGCTGCCATCCACGCCCTCCGGGTTATCCGGCGTTTTCAGCAGGAACGGCGGAACCCCCGAGATAATCACCGCATGGCTTACTCCCTTCGATCCATATTTCCCCAAATAACGCGCCACTTCGCCGCCACCCATCGAGAAACCGGCGAGCGCAAAGTCATGTAGCTTGAGGTGCGTCACGAGCTTGTGCAGGTCCTCGGCGAAGGTGTCGTAGTTGTAGCCCGTGGTTGGCTGGCTGGATTTGCCAAACCCTCTGCGGTCATAAGTAATCACGCGGTGGCCTGCGTCCAAAAGAACTGGCAACTGCTTCTCCCATGAAGCACCGCTCAGCGGATATCCATGTATTAGGACAACGGGCTTACCGGAGCCGTGGTCCTCGTAGTAGATGTCGATGTCACTGGAGTTTTCTTTACCGACGTTCACGTATGACATTGGGATTCTCCTTTTGTCTCATTTCTTGGGTGTATGAGTTGAAGGTTGAATGGGTCGGTTGCGTCTCCTAATTCTAAACCCGCTTTCTCAATGAATGTGCAAGGGAAGTGAGATCAAGAGCGTGCTCGGGCTGTTCCATAGGATCCGAACCCCGATCACACGAGGAACGAGCAGTACGATTTCGATCGTACTGCCCTCCTGTGACGGGCACATTTCTAGAAGTGGAAACCGACCTCCGCCGTGAGCGAACGCGGCGTCACATAGTGCGTCCCGCTAAAGGTTGAAAGGAAGTTATAGAGCGCATAGTTGTTCGCGAGGTTGATGACGGTCAATTGCGCACTCACTTTGTACTTGTCTCCATGGAACACGTTGTCATGCCCGATCGAGAGGTCAAAGAGGTTCCGCGATGCGATGCGGGGCGGATTGTGGTCATCGTCCTCGGTTCCATTCGCCGGCACTTGAATAAGACTGGATCCAAGTGGCGCGGTACACGGGGAAGGCAGCGGAGTGGTCGGGGTTGCACGGATGCCATTGCAAGTGAACCCAGCCTGGAACTCCTGATCGGCGCTCAAGGGGTTTCCGAAAACATCTTGCAGGAAGACGGCCGGTTGGGTGCCTATGGTGGTCGACTGCGGGCAATCGTTATTTGCATTTGCCCCGTAGCACGGCGCATTGCCGGCCACCAGACCGCTGTCGTAGCGCCAGTTAAACCCGACCCACGGGCCGCGCTTCCAAGGCTGGTACTGCAAGTGGGTGGTCTGGTTGAATTTTTCGTCGTGGTCAATGCGGAAAGGAGCTCCCGGGGCTCCCACGGTCGCACCAGCGCCCCCGATTTGCGGCGGGAAGAACCGCGCCGCCACGCTGGAAAATACCATCAACGCCGAGAAGCCATGGATGTCGGGCACGCTCACCCGGCCCGCATATCCGGGAATCTTTGAGTTGTGCCATTCGATGGGAAATGTGATCGGCGTGTCGCCAAGCACACTGAAATCGTAGCCATTGTGCGTGTATTTTGTGATCCATTCGCCGGAAAAGACCAGATACCTTCCAAACGCCTGTTCGATCCCAGCGTGAAATTCATTGCGAAAGCCCGGGCTCAAGGCGCCGCTCGAAAGACCGCTGCACAGAAGAAGCGGGGCTAAGACTGGGTTCTCGCAACCGATACTGGAAAGGATCAGATTTTCATTGAATGGCGATTCCAGGGTGCGCGCGTACGATGCGCGAAGAATCGTGTTGGTCTTTTTGATATTGTAAGCAGCCCCGACGCGAGGCTCGGCCTGCCGTGCAGTGGAGAGACCGTTGTAGAAGTCCCCACGCAAGCCGAGGTTCCAGGACCAGTTTCCTTTGGTGATCACATCCCGGACATACAGAGCAAGCTCCTTCACGTCCGTGTGGCCATTAAAGGTGTACAAGCTTCCGCCACGAGTCAAATCGTAGGAAGCTAGGATCGGATTGAAATAAGGGTAAAGAATCGAGGCGGGGTTAACCGTCTGGTACGCGTTCGGGTTAGCAGTAGTATTTTCCGCGAGGTTGGCGGCCGCGCATTGCGAGGGATCGGTGAAACCCGGGACCGGAACATCAGGGACCGCGGCCGTTGATAGAGTCAAGCAGGGTGCGTTGTAGGTCGGGTCGACGATACCGAGGGTGTCGTTCTCATCGAGGAATGTTTGTTGGTAGACGACTCCAGCCTTGACCTGGTTAATCCCTTTGACATAGGAGAGGTCGGATCGAAGTCCGGTATTCGTGAGCGTGCGGTTCTGACCCACCGACTGTCTCTGAAGACTAGGCGGCCCCAGATCCGCAAACGGGTCACTGCTTGGGTAGTAGTTGTAATCATCACGGCGAACGAATGCACCAAAAGTGGATACCGCGTGCGAACTCAGCACATGCGTCCAGGAAGGGGCTATGTTAAAGGTTCCAATCTTGGAACGCTGGTCTGTCGTTCCAACCGTAACACCGGGGACTGAGCCAGTCGGAGTGCCGACAGGAACTACGCCGTTATAGTCCTCGACGAGTGGAAGAACCCCGCTGAGTCCACTCCAGGGCTTCGCATTTTCGGCGTCGAACGAATTCGGCGTTTGGAACCAGCTCCGACTGTAGCCGAAGTTTAAGTGAATGGAGTCGGCGCTGTTTAGCTGGTAATCCACGCGGTCGAACAAGTTTTCTTCGTTGCCCTTGTCGTGCAGCACGGTGAATTCCGGCGGATCCAGGAACCTTCCACTGTTCAAACCGTTTCCGGAGATGAAGTTGCCCCAGTTCTTGCCTCCGTAAGCAAGCTCTGCCGCCACGTTCGATGTTCCGAACGAGCCGTACGAGGCGGTCACGCTGCCGTGAGCTGGAGTTACGCCCTGGCCCGAGCGAGTGGTCGCCACAATCACAACGCTGGTCTTGCCGCCGTATTCCGCCGGCGGCGCGCCTGAAATGACTTCCATCGATTCGATTGAATCAAGAGGAACCTGGTTCGAAAACACTTTGCTCTGCTGATCCGTAATAGGCTGGCCATCGACGGAAAACGAGTTCTCCGCGTGGTCGCCAAGTCCGTGGAAGAGGCCGTTGGAATCGGCGGCGATTCCCGGCGTGGAGAGTGTAACCAGCGAACTCAGTGACGAAGACGCGCTTTCCAGCGGAATCCTGTCGTAATAGCTCTTGTCCACGTCCGAGTGGAAGGTCGAATCGTTCTCCACAAGGTCCGCCGCGCCAGCCTCAACCGTCACCGACGTGGAGGAACCCGACACCTGGAGCTTCACGCTAACGCCGACCGGCACGACCGAGCGAACCTCTACGTCCTGAACACTCTTGCCGAATCCTGTCGCGGTCACCGTCATGTGGTATGGGTTGAAGGGAACGTTCGGGATGTCGAAGCTCCCGGTTTTGTCTGTGGTAGTTGCCTGGTCAAAGTGGCTGACCGGGTTGTGAATCTCGACCGTTGCATTGGGCACAACAGCGCCGGTAGGGTCGAGCACGGTGCCACTTATGGACCCAGAATTCCCGCCCGACTGCGCATAAGCATGAATGCCGAAAGCCGAAAGGAAAACCACCAAAAAAGTCGCGAGACGCGACTTCTTATAAGAAGCCAGCATGATTCCTCCTGGAAGTTGGTAGAAAAAGATCAAAGAAACGGTTCGCCGAAACGAACCGCGCTTACACCTGGCTTAGATTTGATCTTTAGACGCTAGGAGGGGGGCGGACACACAGGGCAAAGGCTATCAGGTGCTGCTTGGCAGCAGTTGGCTGCGACCGGAATATGACGACACGACGGAATACTGGTTTCGGCGTGGGGGAAGTTCTTGTTGGCGACGCTGAATGCGCCGCAATGCAAACCTGGCAAGCAGAAGACTCATCCTGGTTCGAATGGTGGTGCACAGCAAACGCCAACGCCGACCACAAGGTCAACATTAGAGAAAGCCATGCTATCCGCTTCGAGATCGACCGCATGCCCATTACCCCACGATGCGTTCCTCAAAATCTACATCGAAATGAGGGCAGAATGCAATAAAAGAGTGTAAACAGAAGGCAACGGATGGCAGTGCCTGAAAAGAAGTGGTGAGCGCGGAAGGAATCGAACCTTCAACCTACTGATTAAGAGTCAGTTGCTCTGCCAATTGAGCTACGCGCCCGAGCCTTTTGTTTGCATCGACTGGTGGAAGTCAAACGGGCTGGCCTTCTCGGAACTTTCAATAACCTTATTTTCGCTCGTGTGTTGTGGCCGCCAATTTTCGTGGCCACTCGTTCCCACAAGCCTGCGTTCACGAGGTTCCCGAACGGCAGACATTAGGAGATCGTGAACGACGAGCCCTTCATATTTATACCACGGGAAACTGTCCTCGTCCTCGGGCTTGACTGGCGCGTGTGTTGCAAGCCTGCAAGAGGTGCAGGTTTCTGCGCCCGGTTCGCAGTTCGTTTCCGAGAAGGAGATTCGTGAGTCGTCGACGCTGCGTCGGCAGCAGCTCCATAGATCATGAAAAGCGCTGACCCGAACATCCACTTTCGTGCAACCCCGCCAAAGGGAAGCCTAATCTAACTGCCAGTACGTACCAATCCGCAGTTGCAGAGGTTGAACCATGCATAAACGGCGGTCTCACTCGATGAATTCAAAGCTCCTTCTGGCCGGAGCGATGCTCACGATCTTCGTTACCGCGTTCCCGGCCCGGGCTTCGTTGGGTGGAGACACCGCCTCGGTCCAGGCAGATCAACTTTACATGCAGGGGACGCGACAGACTATCGCCGCGGAGTCCTACACCGTCCACGAGATTCAAGCGGGTGCTGGAGCAGTGGTGAGGGAATATGTCTCGCCTGCAGGAAAGGTGTTTGGGTTGGCCTGGCACGGGCGATGGCCGCCGAACATGCGTCAACTTCTGGGCAGCTATTTCGAGCAGTACGTTCAAGCAGCAAAGGCACAAAGCGGATATCGGAGAGGACGCCGACCGCTCATGATTGAGCAGCCGGGATTGGTTGTGCAGATGGGGGGACACCCCCGTGCATTTGCCGGCATGGCTTATGTTCCTGAGATGCTGCCGCCGGGAGTTCGCGCTGAGGAAATCCAATGAAAGAACTGAGGGCGTTCCTAATCTTCTCGGTCAGCATGGCGTGCGCGTTTTCAGTTGGGTGTGGAGGCGGCGGCAGCAGCAGTACTTCAAGCCAAACCATCACGTCTTCCGGGACAAACGTGGCGTCGATCTCGGTAAACGGCGGCCCACTTGGCGATTACGACGATGCAGCCTTCGCCAGCCTGACCGTTTGCGTTCCCGGGACCTCCACATGTCAAACGGTCGATAACATATTGGTCGACACGGGAAGCTCGGGGCTAAGGATCTTGTCCTCTGCGTTAACGGTTTCGCTGCCCCCGCAGAATGCCTCTAATGGAAATCCGGTGTTTGAATGTTTTCCATTCGTGAGCGGCTATACCTGGGGACCGGTGCAAATAGCAGACGTGGAGATCGCCGGTGAGAAGGCAAGCTCCGCGCCGATTGAAGTAATCGGCACCAATACACCCGTTCCCACTGGATGCCTGGATCTCGGATTGCCCTCGTCGGACACGCTCGATACCTTGGGCGCAAACGGTATCCTCGGGGTCGGCCTGTCTGCGCAGGACTGCGGCCCTGACTGCCCAACATCCATTTATTATGAGTGCCCCTCTTCGAGCTGCCAGGGCATCAGCCAGAGCCTGGCACAACAGGTGCCAAACCCCGTGTCGTTGTTCTCCACCGACAACAACGGAGTCATCGTCGAACTGCCATCTGTTTCCGGAGGAGAAGAAGCAAGCGTGAGCGGCTCGCTAGTGTTTGGCATTGCAACCGAAGCGAATAACGCGCTGGGCGGGGCGACTGTCTACACGGCAGATTCCAGTGGGAGCTTCACCACGACTTATAACAACGTGGCCTACAACGAGAGCTTCATTGACAGCGGTTCGAACGGCTTTTACTTCTTGGACAGCGGTCTCGCCGGGATGCCTCTCTGCGGCGACGAATCAGGTTTTTATTGCCCTTCGGGCACGGTGAATATCTCGGCTACGAATCGAGGAACGAATGGGACTAGCGGCACGGTCAATTTCAGCATCGCAAGTGCCGACGCATTGTTCAGTTCAAACGATTCTGCACTCTCCGATCTGGGTGGTCCGTCCTCTGGCGGCAACTTATTTGACTGGGGGCTTCCCTTCTTTTTCGGACGCAACGTGTTCGTTGCCATCCAGGGCCAGAACGCGCCCGGCGGAACACCACCCTACTGGGCCTACTAGCTACCACTGAACGACAAGTCGGGCAGTTGCGGAATGGCGATGCACGGATCCGCCTCGATCTATTGATTCACCCGCAGAAGCAGCAGCGTGCCGCTATCTAACTTCACGTTGTTTTTTTCCGAAGTCACGAGCGAACCTTCGGT
>DATHMS010000162.1:0-33210 GCA_035486795.1 Candidatus Sulfotelmatobacter sp.
TTGGCGAACATTTTTGCGGGGTCGATGGCTATGAAGGTTCCGCGGCTGCGGGCTAAGACTTCATTCTTTTCGTTCAGGATCTCGGCGGCGTTGATGTGGGTGCGGCCTTCTACTTTAACTTCGCGGCCTTCGACTCGCAGCGGCTTGTGAAGCGGGACAGGCTTCAGGTATTCAACCGTCATTTCACGGGTTAGGGCGACTACGTGGTGGAGTTTGTTGACCTTGCCCATGGCGTCGTCGAGGATGCAGGCGATGATGCCACCGTGGCAGTGGCCCGGCGGTCCAGTGTAGCGCTTGCCGAGGCGGAAGCGGCAGATGAAGGTTTGGCTGGGTTCATCGAGGATGAATTTGAGGCGCATGCCTTCGGGATTGTTCATGCCGCAGACGAAGCAGTTGTTCTTTTGCATCTTGACGTAGCGGGTGTCGTGGCCTTGGGCCTTGGCTGGCATGGACTGATTTTAACCTGCGGGGGTGAGCGTAGCGTCGCAGCTTTATTCCCGTCCGGGCTGTGATTCGCGGGAGATCACTCGCCCCGCTGGTGAAAGCGCGGGGCTTCGGGATGACGCAGTCGATTAGGCTGCAGGCGGTGGATTGCGTTGTGACTCGGCGAGCCCCTGATGCTTCTTTCGCCGGAATCCTGTATACATATCGGTTTCGGAAATCTTTGGATTGGAGACATTCGTGAAATCACGCCTCGCTATTGCTCTCGCAACCATTTGCTTCGCATTCACCACTTTGATCGCCTCTCCGCAGGACAAGGATGCGGACAAGAAGGTGCAGAAGAAGGATCAGAAGAAGGAGGAGAAAAAGGACGAGGCCAAGGATAAAGGTGAGGAGAAGAAAGGCGGGATGACGGCGGACACTTTCTCGGGGCTGAAGTTTCGGCTGATTGGGCCGGCCGTGGCTTCCGGGCGGGTGATGTCGATTGCGGTGAATCCCAAGGACAAATTTGAGTATTACGTGGGGGTGGCGTCGGGCGGGGTTTGGAAGACGGTGAACGATGGCACGACCTGGACTCCGGTGTTCGATAAGGAAGGGTCGTATTCGATTGGATGGGTAACGCTTGATCCGAACGATCCGGCGGTGGTGTGGGTGGGGACTGGCGAGAGCAACAGCCAGCGCAGCGTGTCTTACGGGGACGGAATTTATCGTTCAGATGATGGCGGGAAGAACTGGACGAACCTGGGGCTGAAGAAGTCGGAGCATATTGGGCGGGTGGTGATTGATCCGCGGGACTCGAAAGTGGTCTATGTGGCGGCGGAGGGACCGCTGTGGGGGCCGGGCGGAGATCGCGGGCTTTACAAGACTACGGACGGAGGGAAGAGCTGGAAGGCCGTCTTAACGATCAGCGAGAACACGGGCGTGGTGGATGTTGCGATTGATCCATCGAATCCGGACATTGTTTATGCGGCGGCTTACCAGCGGCGGCGGCATGTTTTTACCTTGATCGATGGCGGGCCGGAGAGTGCGATCTATAAATCTACCGACGCCGGGGCAACGTGGAACAAACTGAAGTCCGGGTTGCCCGAGGTTGATATGGGACGGATTGGGCTAGCGGTTTCGCCGGCTGATCCGAACGTGGTATACGCGACGATCGAGGCGCCCGACGGCAAGGGTGGAATCTTCCGGTCGAATGACCGGGGCGCGACGTGGGAGCGGCGGAACGAATTCGATGCGGGTGCGATGTATTACGCACGGGTAGTGACTGATCCGAAGAACGTGGATCGCATCTTCGTGATGAATGTGACTATGCGCGAATCGCTGGACGGCGGTAAGACGTTGCGTAAGGTCGAGGAGACGAATCATCACGGAGACGATCACGCGCTCTGGATTGATCCAGATGATACCAAGCACTGGGTGTTTGGGTCGGATGGCGGGATGTACGAAACCTGGGATGACGCCAAGGACTGGGAATTCAAGGCGAATCTGCCGACGGTGCAGTTCTACGACGTGGCGGTGGACAATGCGCTTCCCTTCTACAACGTTTGCGGCGGAACGCAGGATAACTTTTCGTGGTGCGGGCCGGCGCGGACGCGCAACCTTAACGGCATTGTGAATTCGGATTGGTACGTCACTACCGGCGGCGATGGATTCCACTCGCAAGTGGATCCGGAGGATGCGAACACGGTTTATTCGGAGTCGCAGTACGGGGTGCTGGTCCGCTACGACAAGCCTACGGGGCAGGAACTGGTGTTGCAGCCACAGGAGGGCAAGGGCGAACCTCCGCTGCGATGGAATTGGGATTCGCCGGTGATTATCAGTCCGCACTCGCATACGCGAATTTATTTTGCGGCGAATAGACTTTTTCGCAGCGATGACCGCGGCGATACATGGAAAGCAATCAGCGGCGACCTGACGCGGCAGATCGACCGGAACAAGCTGCCGGTGATGGGGAGAGTGTGGGAGCCGGACGCGGTCGCCAAGAACCAGTCAACTTCGCTTTATGGAAATATTGTGGCGCTCACGGAGTCGCCGAAAAAAGAAGGGCTGATCTATGTGGGAACTGACGATGGGCTGATTCAAGTCACGACGGATGGCGGGACGAGTTGGACCAAGTATGAGAAGTTTGCCGGGGTTCCGGATACGACTTATGTAAGCAGGCTGGCGGCTTCGCGGTATGACGCGAACACGGTTTACGCTGCATTCGACAATCATAAGAATGAAGACTTCAAACCTTACCTGCTGCGATCGACCGATGCGGGCAAAAGCTGGACTTCGATTGCGGGGAATCTGCCGGAAAACGGTCCGGTGCTGGCGTTTGCGGAAGATACGGTGAATGCCAACCTGCTGTTTGCGGGGACGGAGTTTGGCGCGTTCTTTACGGTCGATGGCGGTTCGCACTGGGTGCAGCTAAAGGGAGGGTTGCCGACTATCGCGGTGCGCGACATGGTGATACAGGCGCGCGAAGGCGATCTGGTGATTGCTACTTTTGGGCGCGGCTTTTATGTGCTGGACGATATTTCGACGTTGCGGCAGATCAAGGCCGAATCGCTGGAGCAGACTGCGGCGCTGTTTCCGGTGAAGGATTCGTTGTTGTACATCGAGCGGCATCCGCTGGGCGGTCCGAAGAAGGCGTTTCAGGGGGATGCGTTTTATACGGCGGATAATCCGCCTTACGGGGCGGTGTTTACGGCTTACTTGAAAGAGAAGCTGAAGACGAAGAAGGAAAAACGGCAGGACACCGAGAAGGCGGCAGCCAAGAAGAACCAGACGCTGCCTTATCCCACGAATGACGAGCTGCGGGCCGAGGCCGAGGAGGCGAAGCCTGAGGTGTATTTCGTGGTCTATGACGAATCGGGTGCGGCACTCCGGCGAGTTGAGGGCAGCATCGATTCGGGCTTTCAGCGGGTCGCGTGGGACTTGCGATATTCAGCACCTTCATTGCGCGAGAACACGGAAGAGGGAGAAGGCTTCGCGCCGGCCGGGGCGCAGGGGCCGCTGGTAATTTCAGGGACTTACTCGGTGCGATTGTTCCAGAGGGTGGATGGCGTGGTGACCGAGCTGGCTGGGGCGCAGAACTTCAAAGTTGTGGCGGACGGCGCGTCTGCGCTGAGTGCAGGAGACCGGGCGGCGCAGGAGGAGTTTCAACGCAAGGCGGCGCGGCTTTACCGGGCAGTCTCGGGCGCGCTGCACACGGCCGACGACGTCGAAGCGCGGCTTAAGGCAATTCGCACGGCGCTGCGTGAAGTGCCGGCGGCGGAGAAGCAGTTGGGTGCTGCTGCGGATTTGATCGAGCAGACGAATCGCGGGATCCTGCGCGCGCTGCGGGGAGATCAGGAGATGCAGAAGCGTAATGAGCCGGTGCCGACGTCGATCAACGATCGGGTGGAGACGATCCTCGAGGGTGAACGCTTTGCTCTTACGAAGCCGACCCAAACTCACATTGACGACTACAACATAGCTGCGGGTGAGTTCGCCGAGGAACTGGGGAAGCTTCGAGCGTTGGTTGAAGTTGACCTGACTAAACTGGAGAAAGATATGGAGGCTGCCGGAGCGCCTTGGACTCCCGGAAGAGTGCCTGAGTGGAGTGAGAAATAGAACCTTGGAGCGTGGGTTGGCACCGACCAAGCGCAAAATCTCTACCACAGGGGGCGCAGGGGAACACAGGGTAAGTCAACACAGGAAAGTCTTCTAGCATGCGCATTCTTTTGTCATGGAGCAGCGGGAAGGACAGTGCCTGGAGTTTGCATATTCTTCGGCGGCGTACTGAGTATGACGTTGTCGGGCTGCTTACTACCTTCAACGAAGTGGCGGACCGGGTTGCGATGCATGCGGTCCGACGCGAGCTGGTGGAGCGGCAGGCGGCGGCGGTGGGGCTTCCCCTGTGGGCCGTGCCGTTGCCCTGGCCTTGCTCGAATGAGCAGTACGAGTTGTTGATGGCGGAAACCTGCGCCCGGGCGGTGGCTGAGGGGATTGAAGGAGTTGCGTTTGGCGATTTGTTCCTCGAAGATGTGCGCGCTTACCGGGAGAAGCAGTTGAAAGACAGTGGGCTGCAGCCGGTGTTTCCGGTGTGGGGGCTGCCTACGCGTGCGTTGGCGGAGGAGATGATTGCGTCTGGCACGCGAGCGAAGTTGACTTGCGTGGACACGGGAAAACTTGACCGGTCTTTCGCTGGGCGCGAGTTTGATGGGGCTTTGCTTTCGGCTCTGCCTAAGGACGTGGATCCATGCGGGGAACGCGGAGAATTTCATTCTTTTGTCTATGCCGGGCCCATGCTTGATGCCGTTGTACCGGTTTCAGTGGGCGAGACTGTGGTGCGCGATCAGTTTGTGTTTGCGGATCTGATTGCTGGTTAGGGAACGTTTAGAAAGAGAAATCTCTAACATAGAGGGCACAGAGGAACACAGGGTAGTTCAAGGCGGATAGCTTGTGAAATTCATGGCGGATTTTTCTTGCTTGATAAGTCGATTGCAATATCCTCAAGGGGCTGTGGTAAACTCGCCGCCGACTGTTGCTTAGAGTGTTGGGCGCGGCAACCCGCGCCGGGAAAATCGTTTCGCGCTGTTTTGTGCCGGGAGGACTGGGGAATGGGTCTCGCGTTAATGGCAGTTATCTGGGTGATCACTCTTGCCAGCACATACTTTTTTGTCGCCAAGACCTGGTGGCTGCCCGTGGGGGCTTCGGCGGCGGCGGGTTTTATCGACGGACAATTCGCCCTCACGCTGGTGCTGATGGGGATCGTTTTTCTGGCGGCGCAGCTCTCGCTGGGTTACTTCGCGTGGAGATACCGGGAACAGCCGTCCTCGCCGCCGGTGAGCTATTCACACGGCAATGTGAAGCTGGAAGTGGTGTGGACGGTGCTGACCACGGTTTTGTTCATTGGATTGAATTTGATGGGCAGCCGGGTTTGGGCGAGCCAGCGCTTCGACCAGGCGGGGCCGGGAGCGGTGCAGGTTGAGGTTACGGGGATGCAGTTTGCGTGGTATTTCCGCTATCCGGGACCGGATGGAAGATACGGCGGGACCAGCGTAAAGCTGATGGATCCGTCGGCCGGTGGCGAAGCTGCGGTGGGGCTCGATACTTCCGATCCAGCGGCGAAAGATGATGTGGTTACGGGCACAATGTATCTGCCGGTGGACCGCGAGGTGGATGTGAGTTTGCGGTCGGTGGATGTGATTCACAGCTTTTTTGTGCCTTCGTTGCGCTTCAAACAGGACGCAGTGCCTGGACTTAACATCCACATGCACTTTAAGCCGACGGAGATTGGCGAGTACGAAATTGCTTGCGCCGAACTCTGCGGCCTGGGTCATTACAAGATGCACGGCATGGTAAGAGTCGTCAGCCAGGAGGATTTTGACAAGTGGCTGGCGGCACGGGAGGCGGAGAAACAATAAATGGCGACCGCAGCTACGGTTCACGCGCACGCTCCTCAGGGTTTTATTCGGAAATACATTTTCAGCCTTGATCACAAAGTCATTGGGATCCAGTATTTCTTTCTGGCGATCACAGCGGTGTTTGTCGGGATGTTTCTGTCGCTGCTGATGAGGATCCATCTGGTGTGGCCAAACGCAGTGTTGCCGCTGGTGGGCGAAATCAAGCCGGAGACTTATCTCAGCCTGCTGACCATGCATGGGACGATCATGGTGTTCTTCGTGCTGACTACGGCGCCGCAGGGGGGATTTGGAAATTACTTTCTGCCGATTCAGATCGGGGCGCCGGATATGGCGTTTCCGGTGCTGAACATGCTTTCGTTCTGGACTACGTTTGTGGCCTTTGTGACGATCATCGCTGCGTTCTTTGTGTCGGGAGGAGCGCCGCTGCATGGTTGGACGGGGTATCCGCCGCTGAGCGCGATCCCGCAGGCTGGTCCGGGGGAAGGGCTGGGAGCGGATCTTTGGATTACGAGCATTGCGATCTTCTGTTTAGCTTCGCTGATGGGGGCGTTGAATTTCCTTACGACTACGCTGGATATGCGGGCCAAGGGCATGACGATGATGCGCATGCCGTTGACGGTGTGGTCGTGGTTTATTACGGCGATTCTTGGGCTGCTGGCGTTCGGCGTGTTGCTTTCGGCTGGCATTTTGCTGCTGATGGATCGCAACCTGGGGACGAGCTTTTATGTACCGCTGGTGGTGGTGAATGGACAAGTCATGCTGCATAAGGGCGGCTCGCCTTTGCTGTGGCAGCATCTGTTCTGGTTCTTTGGACATCCCGAGGTTTACATTGCGATTCTGCCGGGCATGGGCGTGACGTCGCAGATTCTGTCGACGTTCTCGCGCAAGCCGATCTTTGGCTACAAGGCGATGGTCTACGCCATGCTCGCGATCGGATTTTTCGGGTTCATGGTGTGGGGCCACCACATGTTCATGAGTGGCATGAGCCCGTACTCGGCATTTACCTTCTCGCTGCTGACCATGTGCATTGGGGTGCCATCGGCGATCAAGACGTTTAACTGGCTGGGCACGATGTATAAGGCTCGAATCCGCTTCCAGACGCCGATGCTGTATGCCATCGGGTTCGTTTCCCTTTTCGTTTCGGGCGGATTGAGCGGGCCGTTTTTGGCGCAGCCGGTGCTCGATATTCAATTGCACGACACTTATTTCGTGGTTGGCCACTTCCACTTGATCATGGGCGTGGCTGCGATCTTTGGCATGTTTGCGGCGACGTATTACTGGGTCCCGAAAATGTTTGGGCGGATGATGAATGAAACCTGGGGACGGATACATTTCTTCATCACGCTACTCGGAACCTACGCCATCTTCATGCCGATGCACTATCTGGGAATCGCGGGAGGGACGCGGCGGTACTCGCAATATACCGAAGTGGCGTACCTGACGAAGCTGATGCCTATCCACCAGTTCATGACTTATGCGGCGATCATTACGATTGCGGCGCAGTTTATTTTTGTGATCAACCTGTTCTGGAGCATCTTCAAGGGACCGAAGGCGAGTGACAATCCGTGGGAGTCGACGACACTGGAATGGTCCACTGCGACACCTCCGCCGCATGACAACTTTGGGGGCGTGACTCCGGTGGTTTATCACGGTCCTTACGAGTATGGAGTTCCGGGCGCGCCCAAGGATTATGTGATGCAGACAGATCCGATAAGTCTTCCGGCGGCGCACTGACGGCGGGGGCTAAGGCCCGTCGAGGAAAATAGGGCTGGATCGCAGCGCTGGAAGCGCTGTGCCACCGAAATGCATTTGATTTATGGCGACTTACACTCCAACCCGTCCGATTGATCATCTGGATCACGACCGGAAACCGCCGGTGCCACCGGGTGGCGGCGGCGGAGATGAGGGCCGAGGCGAGGGCTCTCCAAATTATGGGGTGCGATTGCGCCGGGCGCGCCTGGGAATGATCTGCGCGATCGCAACCGTCAGCATGGTTTTCGTTTCGCTGACCAGTGCTTATGTTGTGCGGCGAGGGCTGCCGAGTTTCGATGACTCCAGCCGCACCTACTTTCGCGATTGGGGTGAAGTGCAGTTGCCCTGGGTGCTGCTCGCCATCAACACAGCAATTCTGCTGATCAGCAGTTTGACCATGGAAGGCGCGCGGCGAGGCATTGCGCGGCGGGCGGCGCTGGCTCCGGTGGGCTCGATTCCGGGAGTTTCTCTGGGCAAGGAACGGAGCTATCCCTGGCTGGGTGTGACTGTGGTTCTTGGTTTGGGATTTCTAGTGGGACAGGGGATGGCGTGGAGCGATTTAAGAAGCCGCGGCTTTTTCGTGAACACCAATCCGGATAGTTCGTTTGTTTATCTGTTGACGGCGGTGCATGCGGTGCATTTGACGGGAGGGATCATTGCCTTGTTCTGGGCGGGCATCACTTCCCTGCTGCATCGGCCCATCGAGGACCGACGGATTGTGGTTGATGTTGTGGCGTGGTACTGGCATTTCATGGCTGTGTTGTGGGTTTATGTTTTTGCACTATTAGCGCTTGCAAGGTAGCGAGCCAAACGCGCGATTAATGCGTCGCAAAGAATGCGACGCATCGCGCGGCTCGCCCAGGTCCTTCGGCAGACAAAAAGCGTCCGCCCCAGGATGACAAAAGAAAGGGGAAAAGGAAGAATGGCTGACGCCGCTGCTGTGCAGCACGGGCTTCCCGGGGAATATGAAGCGCCGTTGTTCGGAGCATATTCGAAGAAGGTTGGGATGTGGCTGTTTCTGGCCTCGGACTCGCTCACGTTCGGGGCGCTGCTATTTGCCTTCAGCTACAACCGCATCTATACCGCGTGGCCGACGCCATTTGGCAAGGAAAGTATTATCAATGCGACGGTGATGACGGCTTGCCTGCTTTCGAGTTCGCTGACCATGGTGCTTGGGGTGTTTGCGGCGCAGCGGGGGGACCGGGCCTGGACGCGCAATTGGCTGCTGGCGACTATGGCGTTCGGCACGGCGTTTATTGTGCTTCACGGGATGGAGTGGACCCATTTGATCCACGAAGGATTGACTTTGCCCGCATTTCCGAAGCCGGCGGGGCAGGAAGCCGGCGAGTACGCCCGGATCTCGACGGGCGTGCCGCAGTTCGCGGCGACGTTCTTTACGCTAACTGCCATGCACATGCTGCACGTCACGATTGGCGTGATCTATCTGGGCGTGGTGGCGCTGCGGAAGTGGTTTCTGCCGATTCTGGGAGTGATCTACTTGGCGGCCTACTTCGCGATTCCGTCGGATAATGTTTTTCATTACGGCGTTCACGCGCTGCTGATTGGGCTGATCGTTGCCAGCGTCATCCTCTTTCTGAAGAGTAAGGACTACGACGCACATGATGTTGAAGTGGCTGGGTTGTATTGGCACTTTGTCGATCTGGTGTGGATGTTCATCTTCCCGCTGGTGTACTTGATGTCGACGAAGGTTTAGTGCCGGCCGCGAGGATGGAAACTACAGGGGTGGGACGGCGCCTGCGAATTGCACAGGTCCTTCGCGCAAAGAACGCGCTCAGGATGACAAGCACGGTAAAGATGACAAGGGTGGTAAGAGGAGCGCACGATGCACGATGTCGCTAAGCACGACGATAGCAAGGGACAGTATTTCTGGGTGTGGGGCGCGCTGCTGTTTCTGACCGGGGTGGAGGTGTGGCTCGGTTACCGGCAGATATTCGAGCCGGTGCGCATGCTGGAAGTGCTGCTGGTGCTATCGGTGATCAAGTCGGCGCTGATTATCGCCTACTTTATGCACTTGAAGTTTGAAAAGGCGCTGATGCGCTGGATGCTGGTGATCGCGGTGACGGGCTGCTTTGTGATTATGTATTTCTTCTTTTTCCCGGACGCGGACCGCATTCTGCGGCTGGGCGTGAAGTAGAATTGGGACTGTGATGAAGGTTCTTAACGGCAAAGTTCGAGTTCTTGCGCTGCTGGCGGTGCTGTGTTTCTGCACGGCCCCGAGTTTCGGGCAGGGCTGTGCCATGTGCAATGCGGCAGCAAGGAGCACACCGAAAGAGGGCCAGCAGGCGCTGAACCGGGCGGTGCTGGTGCTGCTGCTTCCTCCAATTGGAATCATGGTGTTTGGGTTTGGATTAGCTTTACGGTATGGAAAGCGGCGCGACCAGGAACAGGATTAGAGTTCCACGTCAGGCTTCCGCCGGCCTTGTTCTTCACCCCTTCGGGGCTCTTGGTTGTTTTCTTCCTTCTCCATCCACGGCTTACTCCACATCGACTTCGCTCAGGCAAGCTGTGGAGCGCACTTATGCCGCCGCTTCGCGGCTATTGCGCTTTCCTGCTCTGCTTTATAATAAAAGGTTCGACAGCGCTCTCTGAGGCTGCTGGGAACGCTCCCGGCGCGGATTGAGTTGCTGCCGGACCACTTACCCGATGTCTACCCCACTACCCACGGAAAGCATTATTGTTCGCGGCGCCCGCGTTCATAACCTCAAGAACATAGATTTTGAGGTTCGGCACAATACCTTGACGGTGGTGACGGGGGTCTCCGGTTCTGGCAAGTCTTCCCTTGCCTTTGACACGATTTATGCGGAGGGTCAGAGGCGGTATGTGGAGTCGCTCTCGGCTTATGCGCGGCAGTTTCTGGAGCGCATCGAGAAGCCGGACGCGGACTCGATCGATGGAATCGCTCCAGCGGTGGCGATCCGGCAGAAGAACACGACGCGGAATCCGAGGTCGACGGTGGCAACGGCGACCGAGATTTACGATTATCTACGGTTGTTGTTTGCGCGGGTCGGCCGCACTTATTGCGTGAGCTGCGGTCGCGAAGTGAAGAAAGATACGGTGGACGAGATCGCGGATGCAGTGCTGGCGCTGGATCCTGAAACGCGAGTGCAGGTGGTGTTTCCTCTGCAGCCGGCCGTGACCATCGCTCAGGAAGTGGAGAAGAAGGCTGCGCGGGGGCGCAAATCCGCCAAGAAAGGTGCCACGCCAGATCCAGGGCTGACCGACCAGCTTAAGGCCCGGCTGTTCGACCTGCGTAAGGCGGGATTCAATCGGTTGTATCAGGCGGGGCAGGTGTTTGAGTTTTCGACACCGGAGTCGCTGCTGGATATTCGATTTGATCAGCCGGTGTTTATGCTGGTGGACCGGCTTGCGGTTTCCGCGGAGTCGCGATCGCGCATCGTGGACGCGGTGGAGACAGCGTACCGGGAAGCGGGCGAAGTGATTTTCGACTTGCCTCCTCACGGTGATCAGCCGGCGCGGCAGTTGCGGTTTGCCCAGCGTTTTGAGTGCAAGAATTGCAATCGCCGGTACGAGGAACCCGAGCCGCGCCTGTTCTCCTTCAATAATCCCTACGGGGCATGCCCGCGATGCCAGGGATTTGGTAATACGATTGACTTCGACCTCGATCTGGTCATTCCCGACAAGACGAAATCGCTGGGGGAAGGCGCTGTCGATCCGTGGAACAAACCCAAGTACCGGCCGGTGTTTACGGATATGAAGCGGTTTGCCAAGCAGGAAGGCATCGCGCTCGACGTGCCCTGGGCGGAGTTAGGCGCCGCAGAGCAGGAACTCATTCTGGACGGGGATGGAAAGTTTCTGGGTGTGCGTGGATTCTTTCAGTATCTGGAACGGAAGAAGTACAAGTTGCATATCCGGGTATTTTTGAGCCGCTATCGCGGATATTCAACTTGTCCAGAGTGCCGGGGCACGCGGCTACGGCTGGAAGCCCGGCAAGTGAAGATCAACGGGAAAAACATTTGTGACGTCTGCGCCATGACGGTGGAGGACGCGGCGAAGTTCTTCGCCGGCGTGGAGTTGAGCGCGGAAGAAGCCGACATCGCGGAGCGGCTGCTGCAGGAGATTCGCGAACGGTTGCGCTTTCTCAACGATGTGGGCTTGGAATATCTGACGCTGGACCGGCTATCGTCGACACTTTCCGGGGGCGAAGCCCAGCGCATCCAACTGGCTACATCGCTGGGGTCGCGGCTGGTGGGGACGCTCTATGTTCTGGATGAACCCTCGATCGGGCTGCACAGCCGCGATACGCACCGGCTGATCAAGATATTGCAAGACCTGCGCGATTTGGGAAACACGATCCTGGTGGTAGAGCACGATCCTGACATTATGCGGACTGCGGACCGGATTCTCGACCTTGGTCCGGGAGCAGGCGAGAACGGCGGCAAGCTGGTAGCCGCGGGAACCTATGAAGAGATTCTGCGGAATCCGGCTTCGCTCACAGGGCGCTATCTGGCTGAAGACTTGCGCATCCAGATTCCGGCGGTGCGGCGCCAGCCGGGAGCGCAACAGATCAGGATTAAGGGCGTACGCGCGAACAATCTGAAGGGCGTCGATATTTGTATTCCGCTGGGGATGCTGGTGGCGATTACGGGAGTGTCGGGGTCGGGCAAATCGACGCTGCTGCATCAGGTTCTTTATCAGGCGCTGGGAGAAGCCAAGACGCAGCCGGGAGTGGCCGGGGCGCGCGGCGCGGCTACCTGGGAAAGCCTGGAGGGCGATCAGTTCATTGACGAAGTGGTGCTGGTCGATCAATCTCCCATTGGGAGGACGCCGCGGTCGAATCCGGTGACTTACATCAAGGCGTTTGACGCCATTCGCGAACTTTTTGCAGGATTGCCCGAGGCCAAGAAACAAGGTTTCACCTCCGGCCACTTTTCCTTCAATATTCCCGGTGGGCGGTGCGAGACCTGCCAGGGCGACGGTACGGTTACGGTGGAGATGCAGTTTCTCGCCGACGTTGAACTGATTTGCGAAGAGTGCAAAGGCACACGCTATAAGGCACAGATACTCGACGTGCGCTACCGCGGGAAGAATATTCATGAAGTGTTGAACCTGACGGTGAAGGAGGCGCTCAAGTTTTTTGCGGAAGTACCCAAGGTGACTGAGAAACTGCGCGTGCTCGACGAAGTTGGGCTGGGATACCTTCGGCTGGGACAATCGGCGACTACTCTGTCGGGCGGAGAGGCGCAGCGCATGAAGCTGGCAGCGCATTTGCAGCCCGCGGCGCGCGAGATTGGGCGGCCTGGCGCAGGGCGTGGGGATGAAAGCCGGCGACGCCGGCGTCTGCTTTATATTTTTGACGAGCCCACGACTGGGCTGCATTTCGATGACGTCAGCAAACTTCTGGCCGCGTTCCGCCGTCTTATTGAGGCAGGGGGGTCCATCCTGGTGATCGAACACAATCTGGAAGTGATCAAGACGGCTGACTGGGTGATCGACCTGGGACCGGAGGGTGGAGCGCGGGGCGGCAAGATTGTGGGCGTGGGTTCGCCGGAGGCGATCGCGAAGGTGCCCGGCTCTTACACCGGCAAGTATCTGGCTCGCCTGCTGAATGGGAATAGCGCGGGCAAGGGTAACGGAGCGTCGCGGTCCAATGGGAGCAAGTAGAGTTCTCGCGGTCTGCCTACTGGTGATGACGGCGGGCGTGTGCCCGGTAGCGCAGGATACGAGCGCGGCTTCGGGAGCCTCGTCGCAGCCTTCCTCGCAATCTTCAGCACAGTCCTCGTCACAACCTCAGGCTCATCGAGCAGTTCATCACATCCAGGTGGAGGATAACGATTCTCCGTCTCAGCCCGCCGAACTGACTGCGGCGGAGAAGGCGATTGAAAAACGAGACTTCGTTGCCGCCGAACCTTTGCTTCGCAAGTTAGTGGACCGGGAACCTGCGAGCTATGTGGGGTGGTTCGATCTGGGCTTTGTAGAAAATGCTTTGGGCAGGCTGGATGAGTCGATTGCGGATTACCGCAAATCGGTGGCGGCAAAGCCCGATGTTTTTGAGTCAAATCTGAATCTCGGGCTGCAACTGGCGAAGACGAGCCAGCCGGATGCGGAGCAATTTCTGCGGGCAGCGACCCGTCTGAAGCCCACCAGCCATCTTGCGGAAGGTCAGTACCGGGCATGGCTCTCGCTGGGGGAGACGATCGAGAAAACGAAGCCGGAGGAGGCTCTTGCGGCTTACCAGCAGGCGGCGGCGCTGCAACCCAAAGAGGCCGAGCCGCATCTTTCTGCCGGGCTACTTCTTGAGCGGGAAAATAATCATTCGCAGGCTGAGCAGGAATTCAAGCAGGCGCTGGCATTGGACTCGCGATCGACGGATGCGGTCATGGGTTTAGCCAACATCTACATGGGCGAGCACCATTTCCCTGAAGCGGAGGAATACTTGCGAAAGTTGCTGGCGGCGAATGCGGACTCTGCTGCCCTGCACATTCAGCTGGCGCGGGTGCTGGCGGCTGAGGACAACACGAAGGCGGCTGTCCCGGAGATGGAGATGGGCGTCAAACTTGCGCCTGGGGACGAATCTGCGCTGCGCGAACTGGGGAATCTTTATGGCAGCGCCGGAAGAAATGACTTGGCCGAGACGGTTCGGCGCAAGCTGGTTGTCGCCCACCCCAACGAGGCTGAACTGCATCGCGAGCTCGGTCAGGATTTGTTGCGACAGAAGAAGTTTCAGGAAGCCCAGCAGGAGTTCGCAGCCGCCGTGAAACTCAAGCCTGATTTTGGCATAGCATATGGTGATCTCGCATTCGCCGCCGGGGAGAATAAGGATTACCCACTGGTGATTCGTGCGCTGGACGCCCGACTCAAGTTGCTCCCGGAGATTCCTATCACCTATTTCCTGCGGGCGTCGGCCTACGATCATCTTCGGGATTTCAAGAATGCGGCGGCAAACTACCACCTCTTCCTCAAGACGGCCAACGGGCAGTATCCTGATCAGGAGTGGCAGGCGAAACATCGGCTCATAACCATCGAGCCGAAGAAATAGCCACGGACGAGACCATGCGGTTCGGGACGAACTATTTGCGATTCTGGCGAGTTGCGGCGGCGGGTCTCGCATTCTCCGCGCTGGTCGCGCCCTCCAGCTTGAACGGGCGGGAGCGACCTTCCATTGAAGAACTGAAGGGACGTCTGGCCAGTGCCGACGTCGCTGACCGTCCTCCTGTGTGTATTCAGATATCCGAGTTGCATCTTGCAGAAGCCGACAGGCTGTATATTGCCGGCGACAGCGAGAAAGCGCAGGCTGCGCTGGGCGATGCCATCACGTACGCTGAGTCAGCGCGCGACTATGCGATTCAGTCGCACAAGCACGAAAAGCAGAGCGAGATCGCGTTGCGCAAGATGGTGCGCAAGCTCAACGACATCAAACACACTGTCTCCCACGACGACCAGGATCAGATACAAAACACGATTAACCGCCTGCAGAGCATTCGGGACGATCTGCTGACCGCCATGTTTCCGAAAGTTGGCAAGAAATGACAGCTCGCCGTTTTCGAGCACTCGCTGGTCCGGGCCTGTTGTTGTTGATGGCTGCGATGGCCGTGGCCCAGCGTCACCGGGACCCATTCACCCAGCCAGAGATTGACCAAATTCGCGACGCCAGCTGGGAGCCCCAGCAACGGCTCTCGCTTTACGTGAAATTTGCCCGAGACCGCCTGGTCGCGCTGGAGCAGATGCGCAGCGACCCCAAGACGAAAGACCGGCCACAGCAGACGCATGACAAGCTGGATGACTTCCTGCTGATCTATGACGAGTTGAATGACAACATCGAAACCTACGTCGACCGGAAAAATGACATTCGCAAGCCGTTGAAAGTAGTCATTGATGCCGATACCGAATTCCAGGCCAAACTGCTGGCGCTGAGAGACGCGGCCGGCGTCAAGGCGGAAGAAAGCAAGCAATACGAATTTATTCTCACCGATGCTCTCGATACGCTCGATACTTCGGTGGAAGATCATCGCAAGCTGCTCGTCGAGCAGCAAGAAGCGGCGAAGCACAGGAAGAAACCCGATACAACCCCTTCTGCCAGCAGGTCGGAGTGAGACGAGCACGCAGAAGCACCGCGCGCCTGCCAGTTCCCATCAAATTGGCCGTGCTAATCTAGGCCTACTGTGCGTGCCGGGCTGCTGGAAATCTTTCATGAAGAACATCGGGAGTTGCGTCCGGGCGCTGTGCCGCCTGAGCTGAGGATTGAGTTCTTTGCTTTCACCAACGTCAACAACACCATTCGCCTGCGCCAGGGCAGGCTTTTGGTGAGGCTTTCCGATCTGTTGGAAGGCGCGCCTGAGGGGGTGATACGGGCCATCGCCCACATTCTGCTGGCCAAGATGTACCGCAAGCCCATCGACCGCGGACACGCGGCGCGTTATCGCAAATATGTGGGTAGCCATGAAGTTGTGAGCAAGGCGCACCTGGTGCGGCAGATGCGTGGACGCAAGCGGTTGCGCTCTCCCAAAGGCCACGCCTACGATCTGGACGCTGTTTTTGAGGATCTGAACCGGCGGTTCTTTCATGGACTGCTGGGGCGCCCGCGCATGAGTTGGAGCCCGACGAAGACTCGCCGCATTCTTGGGCATTACGATCCGGCCCATAATGCCATTGTGATCAGCCGCATCTTTGATCAGGCCGGCGTTCCCCGCTATGCCGTGGAGTACATCGTCTACCACGAAATGCTGCACTTGAAGCACCCCGTCAAGCTGCGCGGTAACAGGCGATGCGTGCATTCGGCGGAGTTTCAGGCTGAGGAGAAGTTGTTTCCGCGGTTGGAGGAGGCCAACGCCTTCTTGAAAAGATTGTGAGGATGATTAATTCCATGGCTGTTTTTGCGGATCATCGCCAAAAGTCAACGCAGTAAGAGACGAGGCAGTGATTTTCACGCTACTGCAGCTTCGCATACTCCGCCTGCGCTTGCTTCAGGATGGGAATGTCGGGGTCGGCGTCTTTCCAGAGACCGAGGAAGTCACGATAGGCGTCGCGCGCTTTGGCCGAGTCGCCGCCTCGAGCGAAGGCGCGAGCCTGTCCCAGATGCGCCAAAGGGCCCAGAGGGGAATTCAGAACGATACCCGGGTGATCGAGCAATTTCTGAAACTCCGCTGCCGCTTTACTCGCGTCACCCGTCACCAGATAGGCCTGGCCGCGAACGTACGGGGGATAAAGAGGGAGCGGGTAAGAATCCCCTAATTCAATAGCTGTCGCGGACTCCAGATCGTCGACCGCTTTCGAGGCACTCCTTTGGCGGAGATCCAGCGCAGCGCGAATTACCGGGAGCCAATACTTTTGGACAAAGGTGTCCAGGGGATACTTCTTGTCCAGTTCTTCGCTTAGCTTCTGCGCCTGCTGCAGGTCGGCGATTCGGGCCGCGAGCACGGTCCCCAGGACTTGAACGTCTTTGCCCTCACTCATCTTTTCGGCTTGTGCAAGATAGCGCCGCGCCTGCGAAACGAAACCCACCTCGGCTTCGCGAACAGCGGCTGCGGCCAACCAACTGGCAGTCGATTCCTTGTTTCCCTCGTGTAGCGTCAGGTCTCCAGCCATCTGCGAGAGATTCCGAGCCTTCTTGAAATGCCCGTAGTAAGCCTCTGTCTTGGCCTGCTCGTAGAGCAGCAGTGACCGTGCTCCGGAGACGTTTGGGGCTCGCGCGAGAACGCGCTGCATCTCCGCATTGTCACTGCTTACGAACGCGAGCAAGTAGTTGGCCTGGAGCAGTACGTCGGTTTGAAATTGTCGCTTATCGGCTTCCGCCAGAACCGCTCGGGCCTCGTCGACGTGACCCGCTGCGAGCAGCGCTGTGGCAAAGTCGGCGTAGGCATTTGCTCTTGTGGGGTCTAAACGAATCGCCGTGCGGAATGTCTCGACTGCCTTGTCGTGAAGACCCAAGTCGCCATAGATAGGCGCCAGATGATTCGGAATGCCTGGTTTTTCAGGATAGTTCCGTGCCAACATTTCGTAGACCTGGGCAGCCTTTTCCTCTTCCCCGGTTACGTATAAGTAGTATCGCGCTTCAATGGAGACTTTCTCAGATTCCGTTACCCGGTCTCTGAGTTCGTAAGCCTTGGTTGTGTTGCTGCGCGCAAGATCGTCTTCCCCGAGGTTGTGATAGATGGTGGCGATCCCTCCGTAGGCCATGGCGAAATTCGGATCAAGATCAAGGGCTTTCTGGAAAAGCGGGAGTGAAGCACGATCGCCTTGTTTATCCCAAGTAGCAAGAGCTGTGCTGTAGGCGTTGAAAGCGTCGAGCGAAGAGGTGGTGGCCTGTTCCAGCGGAACATCAAACTTCTGCACGGTCGCCAGCGATTCACCGAGTTCGCTGCGGAGTTTGGAGGCCGCTCCGCCCAGGGCCTCCAGCACCTTTTCCTTGGACGCCGCCGTCGCCTGTTCCTCGGCCAGCGTGTCTCCATTCTGGCAATTCACCGCCTTCAACCCCAGCACATATTCGCTGCCCAGACTGCCAATTGATCCGGCAAGGTAGGCTTTGCTGCCGGCTCGCCGGCAAAGGTCGCGGGCCACCTCGGGCGTGAGTTTCGTGTCAGCGGGGCGGCTCATCAGTTGCAGGGTCTTCGTAGCCTGACTGTCGGAGAGCACATTCAGGAATGGCGATTGCCGCAGGGAGACACTCAGGGCCGTCTTCAGCGTGTCATCAAACACCGCATCGCCCGTGGTGTTCACGAAGTCGGCGAGAACAATGGTGTCCTTCCCGGTCAGGGGCTTGCTTTTGTGCGAACGGTAGTAAATTCCGCCCGATACGAGCACCGCGACCAGCAAAACGGGAACCGCAATCTTCCAAAGCTTCGCAAACTGGCCGTCCGGAGCCTCTGACACCGCCATAGCTGAACTTGCTACAGCACTGTGTCCGCTCTCGGAGTCCCGCTTAACCCGCTGCAAGTCCGTTCGCATGTCGGCAGCGTGCTGGTAGCGCAGGTTGCGGTCTTTCTCCAGAGCCTTGTTGATGATCTCTTCCAGCTTGGGAGGAAGGTCGGGGTTCAGCCGCACCGCAGGAACTGGAGCGCGGTTCATGATTCCCTCTGAAATCACTGCCGAGGTCTCGCCGCGAAACGGTAAAGTTCCAGTTGCCATTTCGTAGAGCGCCGCGCCAAACGAAAACAGGTCCGTGCGTGCGTCCAGCTCCTTGCCTCGCACCTGCTCGGGCGACATGTAGGCCACGGTACCCAGTGCGGTTCCTGGACTGGTCAGATGGGGCTCGTCGACGGTCCCTGTCAGTGTGTTTGCAGCGGCAATCTGGCTCGAGGAAGTGCTCGGGGTCGTGACTTTGGCCAGGCCGAAGTCGAGAACTTTGGCGTGTCCGCGCTTGGTAACGAAAATGTTGCCGGGTTTGATGTCCCGGTGGACGATGCCTTCCGCGTGGGCTGCATCGAGCGCGTCGGCAATCTCAATGGCAAGCGCTAGAATCAGCTCGGTTTCCAGGGGACGGCCCGCGATGCGGTACTTTAACGTGATGCCGTCCAGAAACTCCATGGCGATAAACGCTTGCCCGTGCTGGTCATCAATTTCGTAGATGGTGCAGATGTTGGGATGGTTCAATGCCGAGGCAGCCTTGGCTTCGCGCTCAAAACGGGCGAGAGCTTGTGGGTCTTTCGCTACATCGTCGGGCAGGAACTTGAGAGCTACGAACCGGCCGAGCTTGATATCCTCGGCTTTATAGACCACGCCCATGCCGCCGCCGCCCAATTTCTCGACAATGCGGTAGTGCGAGATGGTCTGCGCGATCATGGGGAGGGGGGCCGTCCTCGGAATGCAATCTTAGGGAGAGGACATATCCAAGTCAATCGCCGCCCCACCAGTCCTGGAGCTGAGAATCGCTGCGTTTCTCTCTGAGGCTCGCCAGCAAACCCGACCCACTCCGCCGGGATGACGTAAGCAGCCGGCCGCGCCGCGGACTCCGTTTAATCCCAGATTTCCCCGTGTGATGGCGATCACTCACGGTTGTGACGCCACGGATTGACGCCTCCGCCGCTGGCGGCATATCCTTGAAGTTGAAATTGAAATTCATTTTCAAGATCGTTTGCAGGAACGTTTTTGGGAACCCAGGTCACTCATAAATGCTTCAGGCTTTCATCGTCACGCTGCGAGAAGGGGTCGAGGCTGCCCTGATCGTCGGGATCACGCTGGCTTATCTGGCCAAGATTGGCCGGAACGATCTGCGCAAGGCTGTCTATGCCGCCCTGGGTGCCGCTTTTGTGGGCAGCATCGGCGTGGCGATTGTGATTTCACGGCTGAACTGGAACGAAGACGTGTTCGAAGGCTGGATCATGCTGGCCGCCGCCTTCTTCGTCGTCACCATGTTTATTTTCATGATGAACACCGGGCGCAAGTTGAAAGGTGAAATCGAGGGCAAGGTCGGCCTGCTGGCCGGTAACGATGCGTGGGTTGGCCTGTTCTTCTTTGTGTTTCTGATGGTGCTGCGCGAGGGTGCGGAGACCGTGCTGATCCTTTCGGCCGTCTCGCTGAACTCCACCGAACTAATGAGCTTTCTGGGCACGCTGCTGGGTTTGATCGCAGCCATTGCTTTCGGCGTGATGTTCGTGAAGGGTAGCGTGCGGATTAACCTGCAGAAGTTTTTCCGGGTGACGACGGCGATCCTGTTTCTGGTGGCGTTGCAGTTGGTGGTCGCCGGTCTGCACGAGCTGTCCGAAAGCGGAGTGATCGCCTCTTCCAAGCGCGAGATGGCCATCATCGGGCCGATCGTGCGCAACGATCTCTTCTTCTTTGTGACCATCTTCGCGCTGGCTGCGCTGATGGTATTGTTCGATGCCAAGCGGCGCGAGCCTGTGACGGAACCGGCGTCGGCAGCCGCGCGACGCAAGGCCGCCTGGACGGCTCGCAAAGAGCGCTTGTGGATGGCTTCCGTTTACGGCTTCTCCTTCATTTTCATCGTTCTCGTTACGGCGGAGTTTATCTACGCCAAGAGCGTGAGCGCGCTGTCGCCGGCCACAGAAGTCAGTTTTGTAAACGGTGAAGTAAAGATTCCCCTGGCACAGGTTTCCGATGGGGACTTGCACCGCTACCAGACACAGGAGAACGGCATCTCAATCCGATTCTGGCTCTATCAAAAGCCAGATGGCAAAGTCGCCACCGTCTTCGATGCCTGCGAGATCTGCGGTGCTGTCGGCTTCTATAAGTCAGGCAACGGGGTCGTTTGCAAGAACTGCGCCGCTCCCATCAATCCCCAATCGGTGGGCGCAAAAGGGGGATGCAACCCCGTGCCGCTCAGAGCGACCGAGACTGCTGACTCGGTGATTATTCAAGAGGCGGACATCGCGGCCGGTAGCCGCATGTTCGAGAAGCAGTAAGGGATGTTCGCGCGGCTCGTCTACGAATCCTTTCGGCGCCAGAAGCGGCGTAAGTTGCTGGCCGGCGCAGCCATCACTCTGGGCGTGACTGTAGCTACGGCGATGATCGCGGTCGCCACCGACATCGGCGACAAGATTAATCGTGAGCTGCGCACCATTGGCGCCAACCTGCTCATCACTCCTGAGGAAGACACGCTGGACGTGGAAATCGGCGGCGTGAACTTGAAGCCGCCGAGCGACGGAGCCTTTCTGAACGAGGCAGATCTGCCTAAGATCAAAGGCACGTTCTGGCATAACAACATCACCGCGTTTGCGCCCATGTTGCCGGTGAACGTTACGCTGCAGCGGGATGGTCATACGGAGAATCTCACCTTGCTAGGCACTTACTTTGCCAAACGGATTTCTTTTGGCAAGGAAGAGTTCACCACTGGAGTGCGATCGACGCATCTCTGGTGGAAAGTTTCCGGGGCATGGCCCGACGATGATTCCCGCGACATCTTACTCGGAGAAAGGCTGGCAGCACGGCTTTCGGCGAAGCCTGGCAATGAGGCTACGATCTCCGGCCGCAAGTTGCAGGTCAGCGGAATTCTCTCGACCGGGGGCAGCGAAGACGACCAGATCGTGGCGCCGATCGCGCTGGCCCAGGAGATTATCGGCAAACCAGGCGCGGTTCGCCGCGTTTATGTGAGTGCCCTCACCAAGCCCGAAGACGCTCTGGCCCGCCGCGACCCTAGGAGCATGTCTGGGCCCGTGTATGACCGCTGGTACTGCTCGCCGTATCCGCAGTCGATTGCGTTTCAGTTGCAAGAGGCGATTCCGCACTCGCATGCCGAGCAGATTCGGCAAGTTGCGCAGAACGAGGGCGCGGTGCTGACGCGCATCGAGGGGCTGATCTTTCTTATCACACTGGCCGCGCTGTTTGCTTCAGCGCTAGCGGTTTCTGCCGCAATGGCGACAGCTATGTTTGAGCGGCGCGCAGAAGTGGGGCTAATGAAGGCTCTGGGCGCGGGAAAGCTTGCGGTTGCCTCCGTCTTCTTTGCCGAAGCGACTTTGCTGGCTTTGATCGCCGGCCTTGTGGGTTTCGCGGCTGGCGGAGTGCTCGCCCGCCAGATCGGCCGCTCCATCTTCGATTCGCAGATCACGATTCCGCCCGTGCTGCTGCCCGTGATTCTATTGATTGCAGTAATGGTTACTTTTGCGGGAAGCGCCGTTGCCATCCGCCGAGCCGTAAGACTTGACCCGGTGTTTGCGCTGCGAGGTGAACTGTGAAGTTTTCGCAGTCTGCGCAGGACCTGGCCGTCGGCCGCCAGCAATCGTCACACACTTCCATGTTTCTGCGGATGCTGGTACGAGCCGCGGTACTGCGCCGCGGGCGCGCGCTCGCTGCGCTGTTTGCCATGATCGTGGCCTCTGCGGTCGCCACTGCAATGTTGAATCTCTATGTAGATGTGCAGGCCAAGCTGCGCCGCGAGTTCCGCAACTACGGCGCGAACATCATCCTGGCGGGCAGGGACGGCGCTTCCCTTCCCGCAGACGCGCTTGCGCGCGTGGAATCGGTTCTTGCCGGGCGCGGTGTCGTCGCTCCGTTTGCGCTGGTAGTGGCGCGAACCAGCGATGGCCAGCCGGTTGTCGTGGCAGGCACAGACTTCGACCGGGTTCGGCAACTCGACCGGTGGTGGTCGGTGAGCCAATGGCCCTCGGCAGTTCCTACCTTTCGCGCACAAGACGCGCTAGACATGCAGCACCCGGTGCTGATCGGCGTGCGCGCACTTTCCGTCGTCTCACCTAAGAACGAGCTTTTCGACCTTACCTTTCAGGGACGCACCATTCACCTCACCTCGGCCGGAACGGTGCGGACCGGCGCCGCCGAAGACAGTCGCGTCTATCTTTCACTGGTGGACTTTGTTTCCTGGACGGGCGTGCAGGCTTCAACGATAGAGGTCGCTGCCACCGGATCGCCGGAGGAGATTTCCGCGATCATGCACGAGTTGGAGCAGGCGGTTCCCGCTGCTGATGTGCGCCCGGTGCGGCAAATTATGGAAGGTGAAGCGCGCGTTCTCGGCAAGACTCGCGCCACGCTGCTGGCCGCCACTGCGCTTATTATTCTGACGGCCGCTTTGTGCGTCCTTTCCACGCTGATGGGTTGGGTCTTTGACCGGCGCCGCGATTTTGCCATCATGAAGGCGCTGGGTGCTTCCGACCGCTTACTGGATGGTTTTTTTGCTGCCGAGGCGGCGGCGCTGGGCGCCTCCGGCGCTGTGATCGGATTTGTTCTGGGTATCGGCATTGCGGCATGGATCGGCCGGGTGAACTTCCATGCTCCCGTGGCGCCACGTTTCAGTGTGCTGCCCTTTGTTCTGGCTGGTAGCATAGTGGTGACGTTGCTTTCGGCGGTCCTCCCGATCCGGTTGTTGCGCCGGGTGCAGCCGGCGGTCATCCTGCGGGGAGAGTGAAATGATTCAGATCAAGAATGTAACCAAACTCTACCCCGCTAAGTCGTCAGGAACTGAGCCCACTTCTCCCAAAGGCAGCAGGGAAAACGGCGCCATTCATGCTCTCGATGACATCTCCCTGCATGTAGCGCAGGGCGAATGGCTCTCCATCATGGGGCCATCAGGGTCGGGGAAATCGACGCTGGTGAATCTGATCGGATGCCTTGATCGGCCGACGTCCGGCGAAATCCGGCTCGATGGCCAGAGTGTTGCCGGCATTTCCTCGGCGGATCTGAATCGAGTCCGAGCAGAGAAGATAGGGTTCATTTTCCAGCAGTTCCATCTGATTCCCTTCCTCACCGCCGTCGAGAATGTCATGCTGGCGCAGTACTTCCACAGCATGACCGATGAGAAGGAGGCAATTGAAGCTCTAACCCGGGTCGGCTTGGGCGATCGCGCCCATCACTTGCCATCGCAGCTTTCCGGTGGCGAACAGCAGCGTGTATGCATCGCGCGAGCCCTGATCAATGATCCGAAGATTATTCTGGCCGATGAACCAACGGGCAATCTCGATGCGCTGAATGAAGAGATCGTGCTGCGGCTGCTACGCGAGTTTCATCAGCAAGGGCGGACAATCGTGATGGTCACGCACGATCCGGTCGTGGCGCGGCTGGCCGACCGCCGCATCGAATTCCACCACGGCAAGATCGAGTCGCAGGAAGTTTTTGCGATGGCCGACGAAGAGCAGTTCGACGAAGTGCTCGAAGAGCTCTGGGTGCTGGCTGAACACGGCGAGATCGCCGAAGTCGAGCGCATGGAGGTCCACGGCGCACTGCCCGTGAGTCTGGCGATTGAGAAGATGATCGAGATGGGGTTTGTAGTTTCCACGCCGCATCCGCCCCAGCCTCACGATCACAAGCCTTTCGTGAATCCCTGCCATGAAGCGCTAAAACCCGTGGCCGCGTCGCTGGGCGATGGCACTCTGATCGTGGAACTCACGGCTCGCGGCCGCGAACGCGCCGGCAGCATCATCCGCCGCCATCGCCTGGCCGAGCGCCTTTTTACCGACAGCCTGGCCATGGACAGCGAATCGGAAATCGAGCAGCAGGCCTGCAAGTTCGAGCACATCCTTTCGCCCGAGGCTACCGACAAAATCTGCACCTTCCTCGGACACCCGCGTACTTGTCCGCATGGCGCGCCGATTCCGCCGGGGGCATGCTGCGGAAGGGTCCCGGATCTTGCCAGCGCTTCCAGAGACGATTCTTTTCGCGCCCGCTGAAGGTACAGATGTGCTTGAACCGCTAACCTCCGGCGAGTCCCTGCGTCTCAGCGAAGTCTGCATCTCTTGACTGGCTAGCCGACGGAGAAATCCCATGAACCGCCACAACTGGCGTTACCGGTTGACTCTGCTCACTCTCATCTTTGCTTGCCTGAGTACCCTAACCTCAGCCCAGGCCGGTGAGTCGACCTCGCATCGTGAGAGATTCTCTAATGCCGACGTTATCTATGGCTGGGTCGCCAACAGCAAAGGCCAAAAGCTCCGCACCTTCGTGACGCGTCCCAGAAATGTGCCCGGCAAGGTCCCGCTGATTTTCTTTGTCGGCTGGCTTAGTTGCGACAGCATGGAGTACCCGGACGGCGCCGGCAACGATGGATTCGGGGCGCTGATGATCCGCCTGATTGAAGAATCGGGTTACGCCACCATCCGCATGGACAAGCCTGGGGTCGGTGAAAGCGAAGGTGATTGCTCCAAAGCGGATTTCCAAAGTGAGCTCGAGGGCTGGAAGGCTGCCTTCGAATCGATCTCCAAGTATGACTTCATCGACCCGCGCCGGGTGTTCGTTTTCGGCCTGAGCAATGGCGGCGGATTCTCCCCGCTAGTTGCAAGCGGCCATCTGGTGCGGGGATACATCTCTGCCAGTTCCTGGGGACGCACATGGTATGAGCACATGCTCGAACTGGAGCGGCTCCGCCTTATTAAGGCTGGAAAATCGCCTGCAGAAGTTAATTCCGCAGTCAAAGTGTTTGCGGATTTCTACCAGCTGTATCTGACGAAGGGAATGACTCCCGGCCAGGTTCTCGCCCAACATCCAGAGTGGCGAGATTTCTGGTACGACTCGCCCGATGGTCAATATGGCCGCCCCGCCGCGTTCTATCAGCAACTGCAGGCGCTGAACCTGGGGCAGATCTGGCAAGCCGTGGAGTCGCCGGTTCTGGTCATTCGCGGGACCGCCGACACCATCATGAGCCGCGCCGACAGCGAAGCCATCGCTCAAATCGTCAATCAGACCCACCCCGGGCACGCCCGTTACGTTGAAATCGAGGGCATGGCGCATGACCTTACCGTGCAAGGGACTTTCCACAGCAACCTTGTGCCTGCAGTCTTGCACTGGATGGCGTCCAAATAAACCTTATCCCGGAACAAATCCAGCCACCTATGGTCCCGTGCGCTCACTGCTATGATCGGAATGTTCCATTCCATGACCCAGCGGCGACCCACCATCGGCGTATTTGATTCCGGCTTCGGCGGCCTGACAGTACTTAAAGCTTTACTTGAGCTTATTCCTGACGCCGATTACCTCTACTTTGGCGATACCGCCCGTCTTCCCTACGGTTCCAAGTCAGTCGAAACCGTGGCGCGTTATGCGGTTGAAGCCGCTCACTACCTTGAGGCTCACGGAGCCAAGTTGCTGGTCATCGCATGCAACACTGCGACTGCGCTCGCGCTCGACCGCATTACGGAAGCGGCCCATGTGCCGGTCGTGGGGGTGGTCGAGCCCGGGGCGGAGGCTGCCGCTTCCGTCAGCAAGAACAGGAAAGTCGTTGTCGTGGGCACCGAGGCCACAGTCAGCAGTCACGCCTACTGGAAAGCGCTAGAGGCGCGGGGGATCGAGGCGCGGGAGAAGGCTTGTCCGCTGCTGGTTCCGCTGGTGGAAGAGGGATGGGTCGAGCACCCTGTCACCGAACAAGTCGCGCGCATTTACCTGAGTGAAGCCTTTGCTGACAGCTTCGGCGAGGCAGACGCTCTGGTTCTCGGGTGCACTCACTATCCGCTGCTTAAGCCGCTCCTGCATCGCCTGGTGCCGTCGCATGTCAGCGTGGTGGATTCCGCAGAATCCACAGCCCGGGCCGTTGCCGACTGCTTGGAGAGGCTTCTGCCCCTGACCCGGGCCGTCCATGAAGAACGCCGGAAGCATCCGCGGCTCACATTCTTCGCCACGGACTCCGTAGAGAAATTCCGACGCCTGGGTGAGCGCTTCCTCGGGCATGCGATTGAAGACGTTCAGCATGTGGATTTGAAGGAATAAACAGAAGCCGACAATTCACCTTTACCCGCAAGGTTCGGATAGTGCCTTCCTGCATTGCAGAATTACTGTATCCGAGACGTCTCCCAATCAGTCAAATCAGATCAGTCAAATCATGGTAGCTGACGCTAAGCAAATGCATCCCCTGGACAACATCATCTGGAAGGCGCTGACCTCGCGGCAGGCAGAGTTCGCAGAGTGCTTCAACCAGGCCCGCAGGTTCACGCCGGAAGTCTCACCCCTCGCTGCTCTCGCTGAGCCCACGGCTGGAGGCTACGAGTCGCTCGCCGGACTGGTGGCCTCGCAAGAGACAACAGGGCTGTTCCTGGAAGCGCCTTACCAGCCCCACGCGGGCTGGAGTTTTGTCGCCGGCGCGCCGATGCCGGAAATGGTTTATGAGGGGAACGGCGTCCCGCCTTCGAATTCGTCTTCCGATCCGGAGATCGTCGAGCTGAGCGCGGCGGACGTGCCTGACATGATGGCACTCACCGCGATCACCAAGCCTGGGCCTTTCCACAAACGTACTCACGACCTGGGCACCTACCTGGGAATTCGCCGCGACGGAAAACTTGTTGCCATGGCCGGGGAGCGGTTGAAGATTCCCGGCTACACCGAAGTCAGCGCGGTCTGCACCCACCCTGACCACACCGGCCACGGTTACGCGCGGATCCTGATGGCGGAGGTGATGCATCGCATCCTCGCCCGTGGAGAAACGCCCCTTCTGCACGTTCGGCAAGACAACGTGCGCGCGATTGAGCTGTATCAGAGGCTGGGGTTTAACCAACGAGTGCTGTTGCACTTTGCGGTATTGCGGAAGGATTAGCTTCTGACTTGGGAACCGGGAACGCCGGAAAGAAACTCAGTATAAGTGGAAATCAACTTCCACGGCCATTTCAACGTTCACCGCGTGGCCATCTTTTTGCCCGGGCTCGAAACGCCACGTCTTGACCGTCTCGATGGCCTTCTCGTCCAGTCCCATGCCCAGCGAATTCACTACGCGAATGTTCGTGGGCCGACCGTCAGTGCCAACGATAATCATCAGAGTGCAAGTTCCCTGGTACTTGGCTTTGCGCGCTTCTTCGGAGAACTCGGGATCAGGCGAGTAGATCGGCCGTGGTGGAGTGACGCCCCGGCCAGAGCGGTAAACACCGCCGCCCATACCCATGCCTTCACCGGGACCTACGCCGCGCCCGTTTCCCGAGCCAACGCCACCGCCCTCGCCCGAGCCGATGCCGCTGCCTTCCCCGGTTCCGTTCGACGGAATGACGGCGGTGGATTTCGGATCGCCAAGGTTTGGCATGCTGTTCATGGCCACCTTGATATCAGGCGGCACCATCACCGTGGGTTCAGCCGCTAACTTGGGGTTGAGGTTCCGAATCACCGCCTCCGGAGGAGTGAGCTGCGGCTTCATTGAGAACTTTGGCAGCTTTCCCTGCGAGGCCTTCAGCACATCGCGGTCGCCACCGCCACCGCCGCCACCCGCCTGCGTCTTCGCCGGTTTCAGGATGTAATCGCCAGGATCAACCAGTTCGGTCACCTGCGGCTTGGCCTCGACCTTAATCACCAGGCGCCTCGCGAAGATCGTGCCGCCGATAATCAACGCGATTACGATCACGTGCGCGATCGTCGAACCCAGGGCGCCATTCTTTTTATAGTTGTAGAAGCCCCAGATATCCTTCACCGGGATGGGCTTCGATTCGAGCTTTAGCGGGGGAAGCTTTTTAGGGAAGAAGAATTCGTCCAGCCCAGCGAAAAGCGACTTCCACAGGGGCTCAAATGTATCGGGAGCGAGCAGGAGTTGAAGTTCTGGCTCGCTCTCGGTTTTCGGATCGATCTTCGGATTTACTTCAGTGGATGCCATTGTTCCCGGGTTCGTTCTCGCAGTAATGAACGGCAAGCTTTATCGGAGACGTACCCTCTACACAGATGATCCGTCTTTCCAACAAGTTGCCTCGGTTAATTCTTCTCTGGTTGTTGCCCTGGTTTCTCCGGACCAGAGGTCGCCGCCGGAAGGACGGGATCCACTCCCGGACCTTCGGCTTCTAGTGAAATTGTACCTCTTCTGTCCGCCTTTACGAAGTGTATTTCAAGTTCCCCTGGGCCGTGTCCTTCTCATGAAATTGCCCCCCATAAACGAACTGGTTCCCGGGTTCTGGCGCATGGACGTTCCCATCGGCTCTCCCTATAATGAAAAGATTCAATCATTTGGGAGAACCCAACCGAGTGCCGCTGGACCTGAAAGCCACCATCAATCTGCCTAAAACCGCCTTCCCCATGAAGGCGAATTTGCCCCAGAACGAGCCCAAAATGCTGGCCCGCTGGGAGCAGACGCGCATGTACGAGCGCATCCGTGAGGCCCGCAAAGGCTCGCCTACCTACATTCTGCATGATGGCCCTCCTTACACCAGCGGACCCATCCACCTGGGCACCGCGCTGAACAAGTGTCTGAAGGATTTCATCGTCAAATCGAAGACCATGGCGGGATTTGATGCTCCCTACGTGCCGGGCTGGGATTGCCACGGCTTGCCCATCGAGATCAAGGTGGATAAGGAACTCGGTGGCAAGAAGCTGCAGATGCGTCCCACGGACGTGCGCGCGGAATGCCGCAAGTACGCGCAGAAGTTCCTCGACCTGCAGCGCCAGCAGTTCAAACGGATCGGCGTTTTCGGCCGCTTCGACCGGCCTTACGCCACGATGAATCCGCAGTACGAGTCGGTAGTGCTGTCGACTTTCTTCTCCTTCTACGAGAATGGTTTCGTCTACAAAGGCCTGCGCGCCGTCTACTGGTGCATGCACGACGAGACCGCCCTTGCCGAGGCTGAGGTCGAGTACGAGAACCACACCAGCCCCACGGTGTGGGTGAAGTACGCGCTGCTCGACGATCCCGCGAAGATAGACGCGGCTCTGGCAGGAAAGAAAGTTTCAACCATCATCTGGACCACCACGCCTTGGACTTTGCCAGCCTCGATGGCTGTGGCTTTTCATCCGGATGAAGAATATGTGGCACTCGAATCCGGCGGCGAGGTCTACGTCGTAGCCTCGAAGCTGGCGAAGGATGTCGCGGAGAAGTGCAATCTCGCGAATCCGCGCGAGCTTGCTCACTTTCCCGGACGCAAGCTGGAATACCTGAACTTCCAGCATCCCTTCCTGGACCGCAAGATCCTCGGCGTCCTGGCCGAGTACGTCACCATGGACACCGGAACTGGCGTGGTCCACACCGCACCATCGCATGGCGCGGAGGACTTCCTCACCGGCGTGAAGTACGGTCTCGATGCCACCAGCAACGTTGACGAGAAAGGCATCCTGCGCAATGGCCTGCCGGAATATACAGGCAAGCGCGTGTGGGAAGCCAATCAGCCGATCATCGACTTGGTCAAGAGCCGCGGCGCGCTGCTGCATGCGGAGAAAACCGAGCACTCTTACCCGCACTGCTGGCGCTGCCATAATCCCGTGATCTTTCGCGCCACCGAGCAGTGGTTCATCTCGATGGAAACGCCCATGCCCGGCGGGAAGTCGAAAGAAGACGTGCTGCGCACTCGCACCCTCGAAGAAATCAAGCGCGTGAAGTGGGACCCGGCGTGGGGCGAAGAACGGCTCTCGAACATGATCGCCACCCGCCCCGATTGGTGCATCTCGCGGCAACGTGTCTGGGGCGTTCCCATCGCCGTTTTTCTCTGCGAGGGCTGCGGCAAGCCGCTCAACGATCACGCAATCAATCGCAAGGTTGTCGAACTCTTTGCCCGCTCGGGAGCTGACGCCTGGTTCACTTCGGAATCGGACACGATTCTTCCCCCCGGCACGAAGTGCCCGCACTGCGGCGGCGTCAAGTTCGAAAAAGAAACTGACATCTTCGACGTCTGGCTGGAGTCTGGCGCGAGCTATCTGGCGTTGATCGCCGACAAGGCCAACAACGACGCGACATATCCCTGGCCATCCGATCTTTACCTGGAAGGCGGCGACCAATACCGCGGCTGGTTCCAGTCGTCCCTGCTCTGCGCCATGGGCACGCACGGAACGCCGCCCTACAAAGGCGTAGTCACGCCGGGGTGGACGCTCGATGAAAAAGGCCAAGCCATGTCGAAGTCGCGGGGCAACGACGTGGATCCGGTCGATATCGCCGATCGAATGGGCGCGGAGATCGTGCGTCTCTGGGTGGCTTCCGTCGACTTCCGCGAAGACGTGGTCGGCTCCGAGCTGTTGATGCAGCGCGTCGCCGAAACCTATCGCACCATCCGCAATAACTTATTCCGTTACGTCCTCAGCAACCTCTATGACTTCGATCCGCAGGCTGACACGGTCCCGTTTGAAAAGCTCGAGGACATCGACCAGTACATGCTGCGTTTGACCGCGAGCCTGGCTGCCGATGTGCGACGCTGGTTCGACGAGTTCGCTTTCCACCGCATCTACCACCGCGTAAATTACTTCTGCGTAACCGAACTCAGCGCCTTTTATTTCGATGTGCTCAAAGACCGCCTGTACATTTCAGCGCCCAAGTCGCAGGCACGCCGCAGCGCGCAGACTGCGATCTGGCGCATCGGCGAAGCCATGTCCCGGCTGCTCGCTCCCATCATGAGCTTCACTTCAGAAGAAGTCTGGGGCCACCTGCCCAAACTTCCCAACCGCGTGGGAAGCGTTCACCTGGCGCTGTTCCCTTCGGCTGTCGATCTACTCGGCGAAGGTACCGCCGTGGACGATCCCGCTCAGCGCCAGGACTGGAGTGCATTGCTCGCGATACGCGAAGAAGTGATGAAGGCTCTGGACACCGCGCGCAACGCCAAGATGATCGGCAAGCCTCTAGAGGCCCAACTCACGATCACAGCTGCCGATCCCGCCTACTCGCTCCTGGCGCGCTATAAAGATCAGCTCCGCTATTTATTCATCGTTTCCGCGGTAACGCTTACTCAGGGCTCGGGCAACGGCACTGGTCACGTCCATGTCGAGGTGAAAAAAGCAGATGGAGCCAAGTGCGAGCGCTGCTGGAATTACTCGATCCACGTCGGCGAGGACAAGGCCTACCCCACAGTCTGCGAACGCTGCAGCGCCGTGCTGAAGGAACTCGGCGGGGCTTAGCTTCGATCGCAAAAAGATTTACCTCAGGCTCTGAAGCGCGGGTACACTCTTAGCGACCTGAGGGCACGAGTAAGCTCGTGCCCGTCCCAATCGTCCTAACGGCAAAACCGATTGTGAACTGGCGAAAGCTACGAACGATCTTGCTGACCGTGCTGGTTCTGTGTCTGATCCCAGCCACTCGCTACAATCTGATCGACGTTCCGCTACTGCGTTGGCTGAGGGGCTCGCGCCATGTCGATGCTTTGTCCCTTCACCTGGCGGGAGAGTTCGTCGAGAATAATCTCGGAACGGAGCAGGATCCGGATGGCTCGGTCACCGTGCGCATGATCGCTCAGCAATACCTGTTCATCCCGCATTGCATTCTGATTCCGGCTGGGGTTCCGGTTCATCTTCGCATCACCAGCGCCGACGCGGTCCACTCGCTTACCTTCGATGGCACCGACTATAAAGTCAAGGTCTTGCCCGGCACGATCAGCGAAGCACAACTTCAGTTCGCGCGTCCGGGCGAATACAAAATGCCCTGCCGCGAGTTTTGCGGAGCGGGACATTACGCCATGCGGTCCGAGTTGAAAGTTGTTCCCCGCGAACAATTCCCTGCTTTACAGCCGGAAGAAAGGGGTAGTTGTGCAGCACATTAGAGGATTCCTGCGCTACGAGGGACGTTTCCCGTGGTCGCTCAGCGCGGCGATTGCGCTGGCGATCACCCTGGTTGCTGCAACGGCTGCTGGTGCGCTCTTGCTCCAGGCGCGAGCCAATCCTCAGGATCGAATTCCGTCGTATGTCGCATGGACACCGGAAACGCTAGCGGCAGCCTCGCGCGGAGACGCTTTCCGTGGGATGCTCCTCGCCAGGCGTTGTGACCATTGTCACGGAGCAGAAGGCTTCAGCGCCGTTGGTTACACGCCGAACCTGGCAGGCATCGATAGGCTCGCAATCTGGAAACAGTTGGAGGACTTTCGATCTTATAAGCGGATATCCCGCGAGATGAACCCGATCGCGGAGTCACTTTCGCCTCGGGACCTAGCGGACGTCGTCGCCTATTTCGCGAAGCTCCCCGCCTTCGCCGATCCTGGCGACCATCGAATCTTTCCGCAGTCCCGGCCTGATCCCATTCGTGCCGGCATCGCATCGCGTCTGGTTTCCTTCGGAGATGGAGAACGTGGCATTCCGCCGTGCCAGGCTTGTCACGGTCCAGTCGGCTACCGTCCCGGGGCTCCGCTGCTAGTCAACCAGAACGCCGAATACGTGCTGAACCAACTGGAAGCGTTCGCGAGTGGGGGCCGCGCCAACGACATCAACATGCCCATGCGCACCATCGCGGGGCTGCTCACGGAAGACGAACGGCGTGCCCTGGCGGAATATTACGGAGCGGGTCTGGGGCTCGAGCCGGCAAGTTTGACGGCGCCGAAGTAGGCCGCGAGCGGAAAGCCGCCGCCCTACCTGAGCTCTTCCATCGCCGCCGCCAGCGCTTCCCTGCCCG
>DATHMS010000163.1:0-27333 GCA_035486795.1 Candidatus Sulfotelmatobacter sp.
ACCGACATTTCTTCCGTTATCGTGGAAATGTTCCACATGTAACCGAAAGGATCGACAAAGCGTCCCTCGCGGTGGCCGTAGAACTGATCGCGAATCGGCAAAATCGTCTCCAACCCGGCAGCCACGGCCCGCTCCGCGAAGGAATCGACATCTTCGACGACCAGCGACATCTGCACCGGAGTCCCGCCCAGCGTTTCCGCACTGAATCTTCCTCCCTCCGGCCACTCATCAGAAAGCATGATCGACGAATCCCCGATTTTGATCTCGGCATGCGGCAGTCCGCCTCCCACCTCGAAGCGCATGATTTCCTTCGCGCCAAAGGCTCGCTTGTAGAAGTCGATCGCCTTGGCCGCATTTTTAAAAACTAATCTTGGCGTCGCAATCGTATGTAGGGCGACAACAGGTTCAGCAACGGTGCTCATAGTTTTTCTCCCTTCCAGTAATTCGGACTTAAGTCGTGCTTTGAATTCTTCCCGCGGCAGGTCGCGCAACGCCCCCGCCACGCGCACCAGCGGCTCAACGGCGGCATCCACCTTTGCCGGCCTGCCGTCCGTCCGCGCCAACAACAACTCTACGGCCCGGTTCAGTTGCTCGACCTTCTTTGCGTCGCCGCGTCCCGGATTCAGAGAGCGCTTAGGCATCGGCACCCTCCGTGCGCGCCCGCAGACTTGTAAGCGCTCGGAACTGCAACTGCTTCACCGCGCCTTCGGTCTTGCGGATCTCCTGCGCCACTTCCTTTATGCTTTTCTGTTCCACAAACCGCAACACCACCACGCGCTGCTGCTCAGCGGGCAGCGTGTCGACCAACCGAAACAAAGTAGCTCGCCGCTCCACCTCTTCAAACTCTGCGTTGCTGGCAGGTGCAGCTTCGATCAGTCCCGGCTCGTCCGCCACCTGCTCCCGATTCGTGCGCTGCCAGCGGTCCGAAATCAGATTCGCGGCAATCCGGTAAAGCCAGGCCACAAACGGAATCCCCCGCCACTCAAACCGCTGCAGATTGGCCAGCGCATGATGAAATACCTCGGAGGTCAGATCCTCAGTTTCCGCGCGATCCCCCACCCGCCGCACCACATACGCGTACACCCGCTCGAAATTATTCTCGTAAAGCTCCGCAAAGCGCGCAGGATCCTTCTGCGCCGCCTCGACTAGAAGCCGCTCGTCCGCTTGGCGTTCTTTGTTCCGAGCCGTCAGAGCCTTCAAACAGATTCTCCGCGCGGAGTAGTCTTACACAGGGATAACGGTAGGGAGCGAGAAAAGTTACGGCGAGGTTTTGTTAGGGCGAGACGGTCCGAACCGATAGCCAAACAACACTTTGAGATACAATTCCCGACAATGATGTGGATCTTGCGCAAAATAGCCCCGCTTGGACTCTGCGTCTGTGCCGCGGCTTGGACCCAGACCCCTTCCGCCCCGGCCCAGGGCAATGATTCTGCCGCCACGACAGCACAGCCCGCTCCATCATCAACCGTCACGCCCCCGACAGGGCAGGAATCACTCTCTAAGCCGCCGGAATACGAGCTGGAGCCCGTAGCAGTCGCAAATGTGGCCTATCCTACCCAAGCCCGCGAAGAAAAGATTGAGGGCGAAGTTGTCGCCTCTTTTGGGATTTCTGACACCGGCGACGTAACCAGTGTCCGAACTTTTAAAGGGGACCCGATCCTTGCTAGGACCGTCGAGGAGACCGTCAGCAAGTGGAAGTTCAAGCCGGTAATCAACGGCGATAAAGCGATAGCCGTTGGTGCAACGGCCTCTTTCAGGTTTGTCCTCAACGACGACGATGAGCGTGTGAACGGCGTCGTCTCGCAGATAAGCCCGGCTCGACAAACGACGCGGGTCAGAGTGTCTAAAGGAGTTGAGCAGGGACTCCTCGCACACCGAGTGCAACCAAATTACCCTCCCGATGCGCGGGAGGCGCACATTCAAGGCACAGTCGTATTGAGGGCGCTCATCGGTAAGGGCGGTTCGGTGGAAGGACTCACGCTTGTGAGCGGACATCCCGCGCTGGCACCTGCAGCCATCGACGCCGTGAAGCAGTGGCGCTATCGGCCCTATATGCTCTATGGAACTCCCGTAGAGGTGGTTACGGAGATAGTGGTGAATTTTCAGCTCCGATAGCTCGAGGCCGGCGTGGAAGGAACCAAGCAGACAGATGCTACGCCGGGTGCCCTATTTCTCGCGTACTCTGCGAGAAGTGAGCAAGCCATACAACCGCCCCACAAAATCCACAGGCCGTATGTGACATCCAACCTTGCGCCTCACCTGCAATCTGCGTCATGATTGACCCAAATAAGCACCCGTTCTTTGAAAATTCAATTGGGCAATCTAAATCCTTTGTCCGCAATATTTTGCGGGTAAAATCCTTAGATTCAATATTTTAGCCGATCTCAACCAGATCGAGGCCTTGTTACCTCCCTGAATTCAATAATTTAGGAGGTTGATCTGGAAATTTTTTTGATCTGAATTTCGGCAGAACGAAGAGCTAGGGCAAATTTAGGTCGAGAGCGTAGTTGGCGCGTAGTACAAATCCTCCATCGCCTTCTTCACCTTCGCCGACACAGCTTCCATATCTCGCATAGTCAACCCGGTGGTCGAGATCGGCTCGCCCACCCGCATCTCGAGCGGCCGGCACTTGATATGGTAAGTATTCATCGACAGCAGTTCGTAAGTCCCGACTAAAGCCACCGGCACAATATCCACCTGTGCCTTGATCGCCAGAAAAAAAGCTCCCGGCAGAAACGGTTTGATCTCGCCATCAGGAGTCCGTCCGCCCTCGGGATAAATCACCAGCGGCATCCCGGCTTTCAAACTCTTCACCGCCGACCGGATCGCCGCAATCGAATTGGTCGGCTTCTGCTGGTCGATGCAAACCTGGCCCGACCGCTTCAACTGCCAACCCACTATCGGATATGAAAGCAATTCCTTCTTGAAAACAATGCGGAATTGAAATGGAAGATTAACGTACAAAACTGGAATATCCAGTGCCGAGGCATGATTCACCGCGTAGACATGGGGCTTCGACGTGTCGATCTTGTCGAGACCGGTGACCTTCACCGGCGACAAGATCGTCTTCATGATCAGCCATGACCAGGCCCGCGAAAACCAGTGCAGCCGCTTTCCATCCCGGTCAAATAAACCGCCGGGAAGCGCCAGCACTCCCATAGCAAGCGTGTACGCCCACACCAGCGGATCAAGAATGAAGTACGACCGTAGTCGGCTCAACCAGCCGTACCTCTTTCCGGGAATCTCATGCGGACTTCGCGGCACTGCAACCGCCGGCGCCGCCTCCCTGCCCGGTTCCACTTCCACCGATGAAGATGAATTCACTTCTTGCACAATTCCATTCTAGGGGAAAACCGATGTTCCTTGTCATCCTGAGCAAGCGTTCTTTGCGAAGTGAAGGATCTGGGCTTCCTTATCCAACTGCTGCTGCCGGCATGCGCTCCCCTAAACCTCCGCACCAATGCTCATCACTTCGCCAACCAGATAAATCGATCCCGTAATTATGATCACGGTCCCGGGGCCCGCGAGCACTCGAGCTCGCTCCAGGGCAAGCTTCACGTCTTCTACCGCCTCCACTTCGACTCCAGTCCGCGACGCCGCCTGCTGAATCTCCTCCGGCGACGCCGCCCGCGGATTCTCAGGCCGGGTCGCAATCACGCCCTCCGCCAGGGGAAAAAGAATCTCGGCCATCTCCGAGATTGCCTTATCCCGCATCGCCCCGAAAACAAAAATCAGCGGACAGTCCTCATACCTCTCCGAAAGGGCCGACCGTAGCGCCCACGCGCCCGCCGGATTGTGCGCCACATCAATCACCATCTCAGGCCATCCCGGCCGCGCCGCGATCATCTGAAACCGCCCAGGCCAGCGCGTCTCACGCACGCCGCGCTCAATGCTCTCAGCTGTGATGCCGACGAATCCCTGTTGGTTCAACTCCACCGCCGCGGCAATCGCTAAAGCCACGTTGCGCAACTGATGCCGCCCCACCAACGGACTCTCCACCAGAATCTCTTCACCTAAAACCGCAAGCGGATAGCGATAAACAAAGTCGCGTTGCTCGGCACCAGGTACTAGGTACTGAGTGCTACCCGGCGAGACCGGCGGCACGTAAGGAACCGCATTCACTGCCCGCGCCCCCAATTCCAGAATCGTGTTCCCGATCACATCATTCGCCTCGGGCTGCTGCGGCAGCGTCACCACCGTGCCTCCGGGACGAATAATCCCCACCTTCTCCCGCGCAATCTCGCCCACCGTATTCCCCAGAAACTTCTGATGATCAAGGGAGATATCGGTAATCACACTGACCAGCGGCTCTACCACGTTGGTAGCGTCAAGCCGCCCTCCCATGCCAACTTCTAGCACCGCAAGCTCCACTTTCTCGCGCGCGAAATGTTCGAACGCCATCGCAGTCATCATCTCGAAAAAGCTGGGATGCCACGGCAACTCGGCTAGCGCCACCAACTCCTCCGCAACCTTATCAACCTTGCCCTGCAGAGACGCAAAATCGTCGTCACTGATCTCTTCGCCGTTTACCTGGATGCGTTCGTTGATCCGCACCAGATGCGGCGAAGTGTACAAACCCGTCTTCACTCCCGAAGCCCGCAAGATTGACGCCACCGTTGCCGCCGTCGAACCCTTCCCATTCGTTCCAGCAATCAGCACACTCGGGAAACGCCGCTCCGGGTGATCCAGCGCAGCCAGCAGCACGCGGACGTGCGCCAGATCGAATTTTTGCGAAGGCATCTGCGCCAACTCGTGGCCAAGGGCAAACATGCGAGCGACTGCGGTTTCGTAGGACATAAAGAAGCTCTCAGCCATCAGCTCTCAGCTTGTGCCTTTAGACTATCAAGTTGGAAGGGAAGATTCGAAGGGCCAAGGATCACGGCGATCGCCGCGTTGGTTTCGCCGACAGCTCAAAGCTGGGAGCAGACAGCTGTTCTCACGCTGCCATAAACTCCAGCGCCCGCCCAATATAAGGCTTGAGTTCCTTGCGATGCACCACCGCGTCGAGCATGCCATGCTCCAGCAGAAACTCGCTGCGTTGGAAGCCGGGTGGCAGTTTCTGACGAATCGTCTGCTCGATCACCCGCGGCCCGGCAAACCCAATCAAGGCGCCAGGTTCGGCAATATTCAAATCCCCCAGCATGGCAAACGACGCGGTCACGCCTCCGGTAGTTGGGTCGGTCAGCACCGAAATGTAAGGCACCTTCGCTTTATCCAGTCGAGCCAGCACCGCAGAGATTTTGGCCAACTGCATCAGGCTGACCACCCCCTCCATCATCCGCGCCCCGCCCGAAGCCGACACGATAATCAGGGGCGTCTTCGAATCCAGAGCCCGCTCCACTGCCCGGGTAATCATCTCGCCCACCACCGCTCCCATGCTGCCGCCGATGAACGCATATTCCATCACGCTGGCGACCACCGGACGTCCCAGCAGCTTGCCTCGCGCGTTGATTACCGCATCCCTCAGCCCGGTGTCGTGTTGCGCCTGCCGCAGCCGCGATGAGTACGGCTTCAGATCCACAAACTTCAGCGGATCGGTCGACGAAAGATTCTCGTCAAATGTCTCATATTCATTGTCATCCAGCAGCAGCGCCAGCCGCGTCCGGGCATCGATGCGAAAGTGTTTCTCGCACTTCGGACACACATTCAAATTCTCTTCCAGATCCTTCTTCCAAATGATCTGCCGGCAGCTCTCACACTTGACCCACAACCCTTCAGTGCGAACCGTCTTCGCACCTGAAGTGTTCAGTTCCCCGGATTCACGTTTGAACCAAGCCATAAGAAATTTACAAAATCGCTAATTTCAGTATTCAATCCCCCGCTGCGCCATCACGCCTTTCTCGTAGGCGTGTTTCACCTGCCGCATCTCCGTCACGGTGTCAGCGGCCTCGACAATTGTGGGGTGCGCGTTCCTCCCCGTCAAGATCACATGCACCATCTCTGGCTTCTTCTTCAGGCTCTCCGCCACTTTCGCAGCGTCCAGCATGCCATAGCTGATCGCATAATTAATCTCGTCCAGCACTACCAGATCCCACTCCCCCGAATGGATCGCCTTCTCCGCCTCCGCCCACGCCTCCTCGACCATCTTCAAGTCTTCGGGGTCCGGCTTTTCCGCGCCCACCTTCACAAACCCCCGCCCCATCTGCTTCATCACGAACCGGTCTCCGAAAGCCTTCACCGCATCCAGTTCCCCGTAATGCCACGAGCCTTTGAGGAACTGCAGCATCAGCACCCGCATCCCCTGGCCCACCGCACGCAGGGCCGTCCCCATCGCGGCAGTCGTCTTCCCTTTTCCGGGCCCAGTGTTCACGATAATGAGACCGCGACGTACGTCAGCCATGACTGAGGATGCTTGATTCTACTAGAAAGCCCCCCGAACGACAGATGGCTGGGAGGTATCTTCGTTTGGAAGGATGGTTTGGCAGAATGGTTTGGAAGGATGGCTTGAAGAATACTCATCTGGATAACGATGCTCAAGCCGGAAGAGCAGTGCTTGGCTATCCTATCGAGAGAAGCTCGACAGTGCTCGGGATCACTCCCTAACCCTTCGTTGACTTCCTCCCGCGCAGTTGAATCTCCCCCGTAATCACACGAGCATGCAGCCGGTACTTCCCCGGGCCGCCCTGTTCGAATGACCGGAACAGACCATCCTTCGAGACATCGAAAGCAGAGGCCTCGATGCTGCCGGTCATCACCGAGGCATCGCGGTGACCGTACAAATCAGGGTGCGGAACGTCGATCTGAATGCGGCCCGCAAGAACTCGAACATCCTTATCGCCTTCCACATCTTCAACGATCAGTTCCCCAGCCGAGAGTCTGGCCCAAAGATTGGAACGGCGCGGAACCTCGATAGTGGCCTGGAAATTGTTGTTTGGAGTTCCAGAAACGTAAACATCGGCACTGTCGCCTGTCCGTTTGATCTCTATCCTTACGCGCTTGAGTTGTTCCTCCGAAGGAGCCCGGCAGTCCACGATGACATTTTCAGAGTCGCCCGGACGGATCGTGTAGCCGCCGGCTTCGAGGTGCAAGCGAATCGTGCCTCCTGAAATAAACTCGTGTTGTGCGGAATGTCCTGAATACCGTGTCGACGTATCGCTAGCCTGCTGAGCCTGCAGCCAGCCAGGAACCAGCAAGACAAGCCAGAAAACCAGACACTTCATACACACCCCCGCCTATAGTCTCTATATACGAGGGTTGGCGAACTAAGTTCCGGGAAAGTCGGGTCAGACCAAAAAAGGCACCGAAAACGCCCGGAAGACTGCTCTTTCTAGGTCATGACGCGCTTACGAGTTGACAGGTTTTGTGAAAGTACGATCTTTCCACGGAACTCGCGCATCCAACCCTGCGTACCCGGGTGCAAGCAGATCTCTGTCCGCTGGCAGACTGCGGAGGTCTCCTCGTGATCAACAAGTGTCTAATGTTATTGTTTTGCGTGCTCACGGCTGTGCCTGCATTCTCCGCCCAGCACGTCGCCCTTCACCCCAGACCCGGCTTCGATTCCGGCGAACAGGAAACCATTCGCCAGATCGTTGAGATGGAGCGGCAATGCAAGGAAGCCAGCCTCCGGCGCGATGCCGACTTCTCCCTGCACACACTCGCGGACGACTACGTCGCTATCACCCCGCTGGGAACGGTCACCACTAAGCAAGAAACCATTTCTGCCCGCCGCAGCGGTCAGCTTCGCTACGAGTCCATGAGCGTCACCGACATGGTAGTCCGCCTCTATGGCGATACCGCAGTCGTCACCGCTCGCGCCGATGTAAAAGGCCACCAACTCGGCGAAGATTTCAGCGGACCCTACCGCTACACCCGCGTCTGGGTCCGCCGTAACGGGCGCTGGCAAACCGTCAGTTACCAGGCCACGGTCACGCAGTGAGCACGTGGCGCAGCTATGCGGCAGCTCATTCAATGACCGGAATGATAAGGATGACCCTTCAGAATAGTGAACGCCCGGTAGACTTGCTCCAGCAAAATCACGCGAGCGAGTTCGTGGGCCAGCGTCATCGCGCCCAGCGAGATGGTATGCTGCGCCGCTTCCCGCGCCGCTTTACTGAATCCATCGGCTGGCCCCACGGCAAACATTAGCGGCAGCGGATTGCGATCCTGATAATCCTCTAGAAACCTCGCGAATTCTTCTGACGAGAACTGCTTACCCTGGGAGTCCATCAGCACCAGGGTCGACTTTCCAGAGTTCGCTGTTTTGCTCGCCTTAACCAGCGGAGACCGTCCGCACACTTGCAGAAGCGCCGCCTCATCCCGCAGCGCCAGCCCTTCCACCGGCACGTAACGCGAAATCCGTTTCAGATACTCGTCCGTCAGCGACTGGATCGCCGGCTCTTTCGTCTTTCCCACCCACGCGATTTTGATCTTCACAAAGGATAGCCGGCAACGAGACTACGCTCTCTTACGACGACGAGCGGCCGCAGCAGTACGCTTGCGCGGCTTGGTCTTTGCCTTCGACGCTGGCTTCGACCTGGGCTTCGGCTTCAATTCCGAGGGTTCCAGCCGCTTCGCGGTCTTCCACAGGCGCTCCAGATCGTAGAACTTGCGCGCCTTCTCCGAGAACACGTGCACCACGAAATCAACATAGTCGACCAGTATCCATTCGCCCTGCCGATAGCCCTCAACGTGCGCCGGTCGCACATCTGCCGCTTTCAGGCGCATCTCCACTTCTTCCGCAATGGCCTGGACCTGCCGCGGGTTGGTGCCGCTGCACAGCACGAAGTAGTCGGTAAATGCTCCCGACCCCTTTTCCATTTCCAGGATGGAAACTTCTTCGGCTTTCTTGTCGAGGCAGGCTTGAATAGCAGCTGCCACTTGTAGCTTCAGTTCGCTTTTCTTCATGCAGAGAGTCGGTTGGTCGTCGTTCGTTGGCTCAGTTGCTCAGTTCGTTGGCTCGGCGCAGGTTGAATCTTCAATTGTAACCGACAGCCGGTTTCGACAAACGGCTAACGCCCCTTATACAGTCCCACTTTCTTGATGTAATCCGCAACCGCAGGTTCCACGAAGCGGCCAAGCGCCTTGCCGGCGGCCGCGGCCTGCCGAGTGGCCGTGGAGGAGATCGGCTCATAAACCTGGTCGAGCAAATGAACGGTCACGCCCTTCAGCACCAGGTCCCCCGTAGCAGCCTGTTTTTGAAACGGACGCGTCACTTCCTGCCGCGGGCGCAGGCTCGAGGGCAAGGCATTCGCCACGTCGGCCAGCGAGAATCCCGGCCGACTCGCCACCACAAACTCGCACTCCCGAAACAGTGCCTCTGCCTGATGCCACTTCGCGATATCCTCGAATGCATCGATGCCGATGAGCAGGAAGAGTTGATCTGCCTTTTTGAACGATTGCTTAAGGCGGTTGACAGTATCGACGGTGTAGTTCGGCTTTGCCGGGCGTGTCTTTTCCTTGCCCGCGCTGGCCAACTCAAGATTCTCAGGCGCCTCGAGCAGCGATGGCGCGAAGTCCTTCTCTTGCTCCGTGGCCAAGGCAACCATGGCATAGCGATGCGGGAAGGGCGACAGCGGCTGGCGCTGCTTGTGCGGTGGAGCGTTGGCGGGCACGAACAGTATGCGAGAGAGGTTGCAGCGTTCCCGTGCCGCTCGGGCCAACGCCAGATGTCCACGGTGGATGGGATCGAAAGTACCGCCGAAAAGACCGATATTCATGAGCCGCTAGTGTCTTCGTTTGCAGGCTCAATTGGCAAGCTCAACATTTCGATTCTTATTCCGAACCAGCGTTCCTTGCGCGATGAGAACCTGGCCTGAGCGAATACGAAAGCAATCTGGACGAGCGGCACGAAGCGTCGCGCGTTTGGCTCGCTGCCTTGTCAAACCAGGCCGCGTCTCCTGGCTCTCGCCAACGTTCGAGGGCATTGGCCAATGGTGCATCGTCAGAGATGTCTGTTTGGCCCACAGTTGGCCGCTCAAGAAGCGGGAGTTTCGGGAATCCGGAATGAACTCCTGTAATCTCGCGCCTTCATAAACTTGGGACTAGCATGGTTTACATGCGAGTAACCCTCCCCCTACTTCGCATCCAACCCGCCCGTGCGTCTATCCTGCGCTACGGAGTCGCGGTACTCAGCACCACTCTGGCGCTGATCCCAGTACTGCTGCTTCCCAACATCGCAGAAAGCCGCCTGGCGGTATTCGCCGTCGCCGTGATGGTGAGCGCGTGGTATGGCGGCTGGAAGCCCGGGTTGGTCGCCACGTCGTTCGCGCTCACCGTCAGCGCTTACTTCTCATTTTCCGGAGAACACACGCCCGCGCAATACCGGTCCACCATGATCCGGCTGACTCTGTTCGTTGTCTTGGCGATGCTGATCTGCTGGTTCAACGCGGCCCTGCGAGGTGCCCAGGAGGGTCTGCGGCGCTCCGAAATAAATTTCCGGTCGTTGGTGACCAACGCTCCGTACGGGATCTGCCGCTGCGATTCCGCAGGCAAACTGCTGGACGCGAATCCGGCGCTGCTGGCGATGCTGGGATATTCCTCACCCAACGAACTGGCAGGGATACACCTCGGAGCACTCTACGCGGATGCACAACAGTGGTTCCAATTAGCGGATTATCTGCTCTCGGCGACGCCCTTCAATGGGCTTATCGTCGAGTGGAAGCGAAAGGACGGGACGGGCACAGCGGTTCGCGTTTCCGGCCGCGCAGTTTCCGACGGCAAGAAAGGGCGCACCTTCGAGCTGTTTGCCGAAGATGTGACCGAGCGCCGTGCGCTGGAGCAGCAGCTCCGGCAGTCACAGAAGATGGAAGCGGTAGGCAGACTCGCTGGCGGCGTTGCGCACGATTTCAACAATCTGCTCATGGTGATTTCCGGCTACTCGGAATTTCTGCTCGATCGCCTGGGCCCCGATCCAGCGCTGCGCGGTCCCGCCCAGGAAATCGCCAGCGCAGCGGTTCGGGCGACCTCGCTCACCCGCCAGCTTCTCGCCTTCAGCCGCAAGCAAATGCTGGCCCCGAAGATTCTTGACCTGAACAGCGTGGTCACGGAAAACCTGAAGATGCTCAACCGCATGATCGGCGAGGACATCGAACTGATGATGGTTCCGGCAGCTGACCTGGGCACGGTGCGCGCCGACGCGGGGCAGATTGAACAGGTCATCATGAATCTCGCCGTGAACGCGCGCGACGCCATGCCGGCTGGTGGCAAGCTGACCATAGAGACCTCAAACGTGTCGCTCGACGAGGACTACGCCCGCTTCCACGCGCCCCTGCGCCCGGGAAATTATGTGATGCTCGCCATCAGCGACACCGGCGCCGGTATGGATTCCGAAACCCAGTCCCACATCTTCGAGCCTTTCTTTACCACCAAGGGCCCGAAAGGAACAGGTCTGGGTCTCTCCACGGTCTACGGGATCGTGAAGCAGAGCGGCGGTTACATCTGGGTTTACAGCGAGGCGGGCAAGGGCACGACTTTCAAGGTCTATTTGCCACGCGTTGCCGACACGGTGGAGGCTCCCGCCCAGGTCGCCATTCCCGCGGAATCCACCGCAACCGAGCCAGGCACGGAAACCGTCCTGCTGGTCGAGGATGAGACCAACCTGCGCTATCTCGCCAGGCAATTCCTCGAGAAGCAGGGTTATCGTGTCGTCGAGGCGGCGGATGGCGCAGCGGCTATGCAGATCGCAGTCGCCCATGAAGGAATGATTCATCTGCTGCTGACCGACGTGATCATGCCTGGCATGAACGGCCGCGAGCTGGCGCAGCGCATTTCGGAAATTCGCCCCAATGTAAAAGTGCTCTACATGTCCGGTTACACCGAAAATGTGATCGGCAGCAATGGCACGCTGGACGCAGGTGTACGCCTCCTCCAGAAACCCTTTACCCTTCGCGACCTGAAAAGCAAAGTTCGCGAAGTGCTCGATTCAACCCCATTCCCCCTGGAGGCTGCTATGTCAGTTCAAACCGCTCACGTCAAGGCGACGCAAGGGCTGCACCAACTGCCCTCGTCGCGCGCGCAACGCTTTCAACTTCACCTGCCCTTAAAGTACCGCCGTCTCGACGAAGAAAAATGGCACTCCGGAGAAACACGAAACATCAGCCGCTCCGGTCTGTTGTTTCAGGCGGAGGATCCCTTGCAACCAAATGTGATCCTGGAAATCAACCTCGTGCTGCCCGCGGAGATTGCCGGGCTTTCGCCGACCGAAGTGATTTGCAAAGGAGAAGTCGTACGCACCGTCGAGGCGAACGGCGAGAAAATGCCTCCCGCCCTGGCCGCCAAGATTCTTCAATATCACTTCCAGCACGGATCGCAGTTGCCGCGGGCGTGAATCAAGTACCCAGTGCCTAGCACCCAGTTAAACCGGTTCTCTCGGTACTGGGTGCTAGGTACTAGATGTCAGCGTTTGCTCGCGCAAAGCATCCACTTCCTTGGCCATGGCATACTTCAGCTCTTCGATTCCTTTGCCGGTCACGGCTGAAATTTCGTAGAGCTTCAGCTTGTGTTTCTTGCAGTAGCGTTTCAGCGCCGCCACTTTGTCTTTGTTCGCCACGTCAATCTTCGACGCGACCATGATCATCGGTTTCGCTTCCAGATGAGCCCCGAAGCTGGCCAGCTCACCGAGAATCACTTCTACATCTTTCACAATGTCAGGACGTCCACTCGCCTCCGAAACATCAACCAGATGGACCAGCAACCGCGTGCGCTCGATATGCCGCAGGAACTGGGTACCCAGGCCTGAACCCGTATGCGCGCCCTCGATTAATCCCGGAATGTCAGCGACCACAAAGCTGATTTCGTTGTTCGGATCGCCCACCGCCACCACGCCAAGATTTGGTTGCAAGGTGGTGAAGGGATAGTCCGCGATCTTCGGCCGAGCTGCTGAAATACGGGAGATCAGTGTAGATTTACCCACGTTCGGATAGCCGACCAGTCCCACATCCGCCAGCAACTTCAATTCGAGCCGGTAGTTGTGCTCTTCGCCGGGACGTCCATCCTCGTGCTCGCGTGGAGCCTGGTGAACGGATGTTGCAAAACGCGCATTGCCCCGCCCACCACGGCCGCCGCGGGCAATCACCACGCGCTGATCGCGGGCCGAGAAATCGAAAACCTTCTCGCCCGTTTCCTCGTCGAACACAATCGTCCCGACCGGAACTTTGAGAAGAATGTCTTCCCCTTCGCGCCCACTTTTATTCGAGCCTTCGCCATGACGCCCGCGCTCCGCCTTGTATTCGGGATTGAAACGGAAATGCACCAGCGTGTTATGCCGCTCGCTGGATTCCATGATCACATCTCCGCCCTTGCCCCCGTCGCCGCCCGAGGGGCCGCCGCGAGGAACATATTTCTCCCGCCGGAAGGCCATGCAGCCGTTGCCACCATCGCCCGCCTTGACCCGAATTTTTGCCTCGTCGATGAACATGCTGAGATAAATATGGTGAGACAGATACCATTACGTCATAAAACAAAAAGCCTCGTCCCGAAGGCGAGGCTGCGTGGCGCGGGCGCCCCGCCCGCGACTGCCGGCGGCGGGAGCGAACTACTCCGCAACCTCCATGGGTTCGACCATCACGAACTTGCCCATCGAGCCCTTGTTCAGGAACTTGATGCGTCCGGTGATCTTGGCAAACAGAGTATCGTCTTTGCCGCGGCCAACGTTCAGCCCCGGTTTCACGCGGGTGCCGCGCTGCCGCACAATGATGGTCCCGCCGGGCACGATCTGCCCGCCGAATGCCTTGAATCCCAGCCGCTGCGCGTTCGAGTCGCGGCCGTTTCGCGAAGTGCCTTGTCCTTTTTTATGTGCCATAGTTCCTCGGAAAGTAGCGCCGGCAGTCTGCCCTGAGCGAAGCCGAAAGGTTCCCATCGGCTGTGGCTAGGGCATGTTGCCCTGGTTTCTTATTTCTTCTTCGGTCCAGCCTTTTTAGCGGCGCTCTTCTTGGGCGCAGCCTTCTTCTTGGAGTGTGCCTTGGCTGCCCTCACTTCGGGTTCGTGCCCTTCCTCGTGCGCCGCGGCCTTTTTCGGCTTCGGTTGTTTCTTCGCCAACTCGGGAGCCTTGAAGCTCTGCCCGTCAAAAGCAATCTCAGTAATGCGCACAGCTGTGTAGGATTGTCGGTGTCCGCGCAGCTTCTTGTATTGCTTCTTACGCTTGTAGTGGAAAACCAGAATCTTCGCGCCACGTCCCTCTTCCACGAGCTGGCCGACCACTCGCGCTCCGGACTGCGGCTTGCCGATCTGGCCTTCTCCACCCGACACCGCCAGTATGTCGGGGAACTCCACCTGGCCATCAGTGCCCGTAGCCAGCTTCTCCACTCGAATCACGTCCCCGGGTGCCACCCGGTACTGCTTGCCGCCGGCGCGGATAACCGCGTACATACGTCTGCCTCCGTCAAAATATGGTGAAAGTCAGCATCCCGCCGAACCCATGCGCACACGGGCGCAACCCTGGGATCCGCAGAACGCCCGGACAAACTTCCCGCTGCACGTCTTGCTGAACTTCTTCTGCTTGCTGTGTTTTCCGCCGCGGCGCTTGAAACCGGAGCGAGCGTCCCCAGAACGGGTCAGCGAGTACAGGCAAACTCAACCATTCTAGCGTGTGCTGTGGAAATCGGTCAATGCGCGCTTTGCACAAGTAGGATTCGACGAAGCGTATTGACGATGGCCTTATCGTGAAAGCAGTTGAATAAAGTTGAATAAAGAAGAGCGTCGGTGAACCCGAGCCCCAAATACCCTAGTTTGGTTTATCTGTTGCCGCTGCCGCTGCTCCACCTGGGCGCCTGTGTAATCATCTCGCTAGCTAAGCTGGAATCGGGCGTGCATTACATGATCTACCTCGACTTTCCGTTCTCATTGATACTCGTAATGCTGGGATGGCGCAACGACAACTTTCTGTTTTGGTTCGCCACACTCGGGACCCTGTGGTGGTACCTGTTGAGTTGGGCGGCTTATTCGATGCTGAGCAAATGGAAATCGAGCTGACTCAATTTCTTGGCAGATTGCGGGCTGTTGTGCGAGAATTTCGCCGAATCTTCCGACCAACGCTGGAGGGCACCCCATGAAACGCCTTTTCACCCTTTTACTGTGCGTGCTCGCTCTCACTCCTTCCGCCTTCGCGCGGCCACCTCAGGCATCCGCAAAGAAATCCGCGGCTCCGGCCCCTCCCGACAGAGCCTACCTACAGAGGATCTGGGATAACTGGGCCACACTCGACCCGGCTAACGCCGCCAAGTTCTACGCCAGCGGCCCGCACACCTTCTTCGACATTGCCCCGTTGAAGTACGACAGCTGGGACGAATATGCCGCAGGGTCGAAGGCTCTCCTGTCGACCTATAAGAGCGCGAAGTTCACGCTGAATGATGACCTCGCCATCCATCCGCACGGAGATCTCGTCTGGGCGACTGCGACGGTGAGCGAGCAGATGACGACGAAAGCCGGGAAGGTCGAGATGGGTAACTTCCGCTGGACCGTAGTTCTTGAGAATCAGGACGGCAAGTGGCTGACCGTTCACGAACACGTTTCCGAGCCGTTGCAGTAGGTCGACTTCTTGACCGAAGATCATTACCTCTGTAATCGCCGGTAACCTGAGTTCTCTTGCAGAAACAACTCCGCTGCGCCAGTGTTTATACAAACTGACTGTAGGGAGATTTCCATGCGCAACCGAATCGTCGTTGTCACCTCGCTCTTCATGTTATCCGTCTTGAGTTGGAGCCAGCAGCAGCCTGCCGCGAATAGCGCACCTGCGGGTGCACAACAGAGCATGCCCGGCATGGATATGCCGGGTCATGACATGTCGAATATGAACATGAAAGACATGCCCATGGGTGACAGCGACGCAAGCGCGCACGCTATGCATTCCATGGAAGGCCACATGGACATGGGCCCGCACATGAAGATGACGGCCCTGCGTCCGGCGAAGCCAGGCGACGCCGAGCGCGCCAAGGTAGTTGTGGAAGAAGCTCGCAAAGCCTCCGCGCATTACACCGACTACCACGTTGCCCTGGCCGAAGGCTTTAAAATCTTCCATCCCGAATTCCCGCAGAAGATGTATCACTTCACTAACTACCGGTACGCTGCGGAAGCAGCCTTCAATTTCAATCCCGAGCACCCGACGTCGCTGCTGTATGAAAAGCACGGCGACGACTACAAACTGATTGGCGTGATGTATACCGCACCCAAGCGCCTGACCGAAGATGAACTGGACCAGCGCATTCCACTCAGCGTGGCGCAATGGCACGAGCACGTGAACCTCTGCCTCGCGCCTCCGGATCGTCGCGGGGAAGGTTTTGCGCCGCATCCGCAATTCGGTTTAAAGGGATCGATCAGCACGCAGGAAGCCTGCGATGCCGCGGGCGGAACCTTCCATCCCGTAATCTTCAACTGGATGGTGCACGTCTACCCGTTTGAAAAAGACCAGGCCAACATCTGGTCAGTCGAGCGCCAGCACGGCGACGCCGACTAAGCCTAGCCTGCTGAAGCCAGGCGCCCTCTCTGGTTCCTGCGCAACGTCGACGCCCGCGTTCAACGCGCGCCCCAGCGTGGGAACCAACAGGCCGCAAGTCGTGCGGATCGTGGTTGTCTTGCCCGCGCCGTTCGGACCAATCAATCCGAAGATTTCCCCTTGCGGAATGCTCAGGACCAAATCGTCGACGGCCAGCACGTTGTCATATTCTTTGCGCAGATGCACAAGTTCGATCACTATTTTTGTTCGCTCGAAAGCGCCTCGTATCAAGCCGGCTTACGTCACCCAATAAGAACAATCTGTGTTTAACATCCCTCTCGGGACTATTGACACCAGAGAATACGAAGACAGTATGGTGCTAGTTCCGGGATTCTGCCAGACAGAACATACGACTGCTGTTCCATTCTTTTTGAAACTTATGCTTGTGAAAAAGAATTCATAGCGGTTTTTTGCTACCGGAAGTGCGCACTCGCCGTCCATATGAGTGTGACGATTAGCAGAACATATTCTGCGGAGAAAGCGTGGAACTTTCCGTGGAGCAACTCCGTAGTAGTGGGTGCAGGCACCCGGCGCAGAGGTGAAGCCGGCGGCATTGTTTAACGCAGATTCTTGCGGGGTTCGGGGATTCTCTCACACTCGGTTTGGCGGCCCAGGTGAGAAAACCCCCGTGTACAGCACGACCGGCCCAGCGGTTTAGCCGCTGAGCTTATCGGCTGAACCCCAACCGCTGCATTGTAGGCGATTCGCGGCAAAACACAATGGTTTTCTCGCGCAAGTCGTGAACCGGGCCGCCCCAACCGTTCTCCGACGAGATTCGGGGAAGAAAAAGGAGCAGTTATGAAGTTCGCGACCGTGTCGAAGAGTCTGGTGCTGGGGTTGGCTTTGCTGTTGGCCTCGAGTGCCTTTGCCGCGACCAAGGCCAGTTTGCAGCTCAATAACCCTGTGACCGTGAACGGAACAACTCTGAAAGCAGGCGATTACAAGGTCCAATGGGAGGGTAGCGGTCCGAACGTGGAACTTAGCATTCTGCACGGCAAGGACGTGGTGGCAAAAGTGCCAGCCCGCGTGGTTGAACTGCAAGCGCCAGCCGCCAGCGATGCTGCCGTGACCCGAAAGAGTGACAGCGGCCCCAACACACTGGCCGGCCTCCGCTTCGAGGGCAAGAGATTTGCCTTGGAGCTGGGTGAAGCCAGCGACAGCATGCAGTCAGGTTCGAGCAAGTAACTTTTCGAGTAGTTAATGCGACACATTCCAGAACCATCAAGGGGGCACACCTGTGCTCCCTTTTTTCTCGTTTCCAGAGCAATAGAGACGCTATTATGCCCGGTCTGGGCGCAAATACAGGTGCGTCACTTAGTTGGGGACTCCGGCTTTGCGGAAGGAGCAGGCTGTGACGGTTGCTGCTGCGCTAACAGGGATTTATCGACGCGCTTCTTAAAATCACCCGCGTCGTCGTTCGTAAGGCCGCTGAAGCCAGACTGGACCACCATCTCGCAGGCGTCCCCCTTCGCGTTAAGAACGACAGAATTGATGCGCTTCTGGCCGATCGCACCAATTCCAATGGAGAACGAGGCGGTCATCTCGGTGTTGTCGAGTCCCAAGATTCCGTACTTGCCCGAGTTGCGGAGCGTATCCTTCACCGCGGACCACAATGTGCCGCAAGAGACCGAATACATGTCTTTGTGAGTTTTGGCGAACGACGGGGTGGTGACAATTAGCAACAAAGCGGCCCCTGCAAACCGTCTCATGGGAACGCTCCTTTCCCGAAAAGCGGGATGTTATCACCGGGGGTTTCGTGGGTGCAAATTATGCTGTTGATGCGTTCGCTCGACTGGAATACACCAAGAACTTCTGGGAAGTTCGCCGAGTACCGCCCAAGCCTCCCATTGATGCTTGCAGGTTGCGGCGGGCAGCCTCCCTTAACAACTGATGCCGCAGATCATTTTGTCGGAATTGCGGCACGACCTAGGTCGAGCCTTTCCCGATCGCCCAGACTGGAACCTATCACTGACCGTCGGCCACTGCTTTTCAGTACTTCGGAACCTTCGGATCTACCCGATCCGACCACGCCGTGATCCCGCCCGCTAGGTTGTGAACTTTCGTGAAGCCTGACTGCTGCAGGAAGGCTACTGCCTTGGCGCTGCGTCCTCCCATCTTGCAGTGGACTACGATTTCTCGGCTGGAATCCAGTTCGTGCACGCGATTGGGCAGATCGTTCAGCGGAATCAGATGTCCGCCGATGTTGCAAATCTGATATTCGTGCGGCTCGCGCACATCGAGCACGAAGAGATCTTCTTTCGCGTCGAGACGCCGCTTCAGTTCTTCTACTTGAATCTCCGGAAGCCCTGCTCCCACCAGCTTTTCCTCCCCACGAATGCCGCAGAATTGGTTGTAGTCTATCAGCTTCGTCACCGTGGGATGGGCGCCGCAGACCGGGCACTCGGGATTTTTCCGCAGCTTGAGTTCGCGGAACTTCATGCCCAGCGCGTCAATCAGCAGCAGACGACCGATGAGCGGCTCACCTACGCCGAGAATTAGTTTGATCACTTCGGTCGCCTGCATTACGCCGACCAGTCCGGGCAGAATGCCGAGCACTCCGCCTTCCGCACACGATGGAACCAGACCCGGCGGTGGCGGCTCGGGATAAAGGCAGCGGTAGCACGGGCCATCTTTGGTGGCGAAGACGCTGGCCTGCCCTTCAAAGCGAAAGATCGAGCCGTAGACGTTCGGCTTGTCCGTGAGCACGCAGGCATCATTCACCAGGTAACGCGTAGGGAAGTTATCAGTGCCGTCGGCGATGATGTCGAAGTCGCGAAAGAGTTCGAGGGCGTTCTCGCTGCTCAACCGCATGTCGAACTTCTGCAGATTCAAGAATGGATTGATGGCGGTTAACTTGTCGGCGGCGGAATCGAGTTTCTTCCGGCCCACGTCGGCTGTCGAGTGGATGATCTGGCGCTGCAGGTTGGTGTAATCCACGACATCGAAGTCGACCAGGCCGAGCGTGCCTATGCCCGCGGCGGCAAGATAGAGCGCAAGCGGCGAGCCCAGGCCTCCGGTGCCGATGCACAGTACGCGCGCCGCTTTCAGCTTCTGCTGCCCCTCCATGCCCACCTCGGGCATGATCAGGTGGCGCGAGTAGCGCAGGATTTCGTCCTTGCTCAGTGTCACGGGAATCTCAGTGATGGTAGCCATAAAGTCCTCAGTGGAAATCTGAATTTGCGGGCTCCGGAATCGTCAGAATCTGGGAGCTAACAACAGGCAGGACACATACAACAGCGATTTGGGGCGGAAGGCTTCAACGCTTGATGCCTCGAATACGATCTCTGAATATGACCTGTGAACCCTGCAAACTCAGCAATCAGACCGCGCCTCCGGCGATGGAAGGCACAATCGAAATGTTATCACCTTCCTTCACGGGGGTGGCCTCTTTCTGCAGGTAGCGGATGTCCTCGTCGTTCACGTAGAGGTTGACAAAGGCGCGCAGTTTGCCGTCCTCGGTGTACAGATGACGGCGCAAGTCAGGATGCTCCGCCACCAGTGCATTCATTGCCTCGGCCACCGTGCCGGCTTTAACGTCGATGGTGGATTGTTTACCCACATACTGCCGCAGGGGCGTAGGGATGTGAATCTTGCTCATAGGCCTAAGGATAAAAGATGCGGCGAAGAACAGGAAGATTCAGGAGTGGCCGAGTTTGACCCTCAAGGCAGTCGAATACGCTGATACACGACCTGCCGTAAAATGAAGCCCAAGACGAAAGAGCAAGACGAAAGAGAAAGACAAGGGAGAGACTACCATGACGATTTTTGATCCGGCTCGGGGCAGAATTATCGACGGTGGCGGCGGCAGCGGCGGACTCCTGCGACTGATCGGACTAGGAGCGATCGCCTTCTTATTGGTGATTTTGCTATTCAGCGCCGTAACCAAGGTGGGCACGGGTCACGTCGGAGTGCTCACGCTCTTCGGCAAGGTGCAGGCGGGCGACACCCTGGGCGAGGGCATTCACCTGATCAATCCGTTGAAGACTAATAATGAACTTTCCATCCAGACTCAGACGCTGAAGGAATCCGCAAGCGTGCCTTCGAGCGAGGGCCTGATGATGAGCCTGGATACGTCGTTGATTTACCATCTCAACCCCGACCGAGCCGCCGAGGTTTTCCAGAAGATTGGCGCCGATTACGAAAACGTGGTGGTCGAACCCACCCTCCGCTCTGCCATTCGTGAAGCGACCGCGTCGCATACCGCCAACGCTCTTTACACCGGCGAGCGCGAGATGGTGGCCAAGCAGATTTACGATCAGGTCAGCGCCCAGCTGAATCAGCGCGGCCTGACAGTGGAGAACGTTTTGCTGCGCGACATCCAGCTGCCGGCTACGCTGAAAGCCGCAATCGAGGCTAAACAGCAAGCCGAGCAGGAATCGCTGGCCATGAATTTCCGCTTACAAAAAGAAACGCAAGAGGCGCAGCGCAAGCGCATCGAGGCCGCCGGCGTCCGCGACTTCCAACAGATCGTGGCGCAAGGCATTACGCCGTCGCTACTGGAGTGGAAGGGCATCGAAGCCACCGAGAATCTGGCCAAGAGCGCGAATTCCAAGGTCGTCGTCATCGGCAACAGCAAGAATGGGTTGCCGTTGATTTTGGGACAGTAACTTCTCAGTTGGAAAACAGAATGGTTCATGTGGGGCAGCCGCCTCGGTTGTCCCGTCGCCGCAGGCGAGGGTTTTGCGACGCTGCTACCATGGCACCGTGGCTCCCCTTCTTGAGATTCGAAATTTGAGCATCGAATTCCCCGCCGCCTTGCGGGCGGGCGGGCATCCGAGGCCTGCCCTGAGCGAAGCCAAAGGGGCACCTGTCCCCACACATGCCCTTCCCGCCGTTCGCGACGTTAGTTTCTCCATACCTTCAGGGGAAGTCCTGGGCCTGGTTGGTGAGTCCGGTTCCGGCAAGTCCATCACCTCTCTGGCCATCATGCGACTGCTCCCGCCTCAGGCCAGGGTTTCCGGCGAGATCTTATTCTCGGAGAACGGTGCGACACGCAATCTCCCCGCTTTGCCTGATAACTCCATGCGCCAACTCCGCGGCTCACGGATCGCGATGATCTTTCAGGAGCCCATGACCGCGCTCAATCCCGTGATGCGGGTTGGCGACCAGATCGCCGAAGCGGTGCGGGCTCACGGCGCGCGTTCGAGGAGCGAGTCTGCCAGGCTCGCCATTCAAGCCATGACCGATGTCGCCATCCCTGAGCCGGACCGCCGAGCGCGCGACTATCCTCACCAGCTTTCCGGCGGCATGCGGCAGCGGGTGATGATCGCGATGGCTGTCGTGAACCGCCCGCGGTTGCTGATCGCCGACGAGCCCACGACTGCGCTCGATGTCACCATCCAGGCCCAGATCCTCGATCTTCTGGCTGAACTTCGCGCCAAGTTCGGCCTCGCCATGCTCTTTATCTCGCACGATCTTGCCGTGGTTTCGCAAGTTGCCGATCGCGTGGCGGTGATGTATGCCGGTAGCGTCGTGGAACTCGGAGCTAAGCGCGAAATCTTTCAGGCGCCGGCACACCCTTACACTCGCGGCCTGCTGCGCGCGGTCCCCGACCTGAAGACGGACCGTGGGCAACCGCTCGGCACCATCGAAGGCACCGTCCCACCGCTGCAGGCCATGCCTCCTGGGTGTGCGTTTGAGCCACGCTGCGCATTCCGGGTTCCCGAGTGCTCCCGCGACTTACCGCCCCTGCTAGAGGTTGCTCGGCGCCATTGGGCTCGCTGCCCGGTGGTCAATGCGAAATAACGAAGGCGGAATAAATTCCGCATCTGTATCGCTTCCGTTCCCGCTCGTTCTATAATCGCCACTTTGTCTGGTGCTCATTGCGCATACTGCTGCTTAGCGACATTCACGCCAACCTCGAAGCGTTGGAAGCCTGCCTGGCGGCAGCTCCGCCTTTCGATTTCGTCGCCAATCTGGGTGATGTCGTGGGCTACGGAGCTTCTCCCAATGAGGTGATCGAGCGCACGCGCGACCTCGGGAAGGTTTTTGTCCGCGGCAACCACGACAAGGCGGCGACCGGTCTGCTCGAACTGGACGATTTCAATCCGTTGGCCGCCCTCGCCGCGATCTGGACCCGGGATCAGTTGACCTCCGAGCATCACGAGTGGCTGCACGCCCTACCGCAGGGCCCGCTTTCTCTGGAAGGCTTTCCTCAGGCGCAGTTGGTTCACGGCTCGCCCGGCGATGAAGACGCCTATATCGTCTCCATCGGCGATGCGCTGGTCCCCCTCCTTGCTCTGACAACGCCGCTGACCTTCTTCGGCCACACCCACCTGCAGGGCGGATTCTTCGCCAATGGTTCCAGTGCCGATGGCTTCCGTCCCGAATACCGTACCCTCGGGCAAGCCGAGTCAGTCCCGCTGCAGCTGAAGCAGAACACGCGTTACATGATCAATCCGGGGTCGGTCGGACAACCGCGCGATGGGGACTGGCGTGCCGCCTTCGCCCTGTTCGATACGGACGCTCAGGTCGTCCACTTCCACCGTGCGCCCTACAATCTGAAGGCCGCGCAGGATCGGATCCTCTCCGCCAACCTGCCGGCACGCCTGGCCACGCGCCTCGCCGCTGGCCGCTAAGCTCGCAGACGGCGGCCGTTGTAAACTCGGGTGTATGCCTTCAGCCCGCGGCGTCGGAACCGGACCGCTCTTTTCCCATCGCGAGGACTCCCACCGCGAAAATCCTCCTGGGCACTATCTGATCGCCCACAGCGATGGTGGCGCGCGCGGCAACCCCGGCCCAGCCGGCTATGGCGTAGTCATCCAGGATCAGTCGGGACGCAAAGTCGCACAGCTCAGCGAATACCTCGGCCACCAGACCAACAATTTCGCCGAGTATCAGGGCCTGATCGCTGCGCTTGAATATGCGATCGAGCATGGGCCCAAAGCTCTGAAGCTGATCAGCGATTCCGAGTTACTGGTCCGCCAGATCAAAGGCATCTACAAGGTTAAGAACACGACGCTTAAAGATCTACATGCCCGCGCCAAAGAATTGATTGCTCAACTGGAATGGTTTTCTATAGGTCACGCTCTCCGCGAACATAATCGCGACGCCGACCGGTTGGCCAATGAGGCCATGGACAAAGGAATGGGACGAAGCTAGCCGCTCGAAAGCCCTATTCGGCCGCAGAAGTGTGGTCGTGCACGATCTTCCATCCCTCGGGGAACTTGCGGAACACGAGCGTGAACAATCCGTGCGGCGTCTTGCCGTTTAACATGGTCAACTTCCACGAACCGCGAACAAAGGCAGAGTCCTGACTCAGCACTTCGACGCGTAGACCGGAGAATTCCAATTTCCCCATTTCCTGGCCGGGACTGGCATACTTGGCGAGATAACGTTCGATCGTTGCCTCCCATCCGTCCTGCTCCTTGCCGCCGGAGAAGAAGGTCAGCTCCGGTGAATGCCAGTAGCCTGCCATGAAGGCTTCCAGATCGTGGCGGTTCCAGGCTTCCTGTTGTGTACGCAACACGCGCTCGATGGCTTTCGCGTAATTGCCATAGACTCCTCCTTCGTCTTGGGCGCCGGCCTGAGAGCGCGTTGCGACGAACAGGATCGGTAAAAGGCAGGAGAAAAAAAGCAACCGGGGGAAGAACCTGATGCCCATGTAACCCTCCAGATCTGGTTCGGCAGAGCGCCCAGTTTCGCACAAGTTCGCGACAGAGGACAGTGCTTGAGAAAGGAATCTGGGTTCCTGCGGAACGCCGGAGAAATCAGATCCCTCGTCGCTTGCGCTCCTCCAATGACGAGACTGTGGGTTTGGCTTCGGAGTGTGTCTCTTAAGGCCTAAGCCCGGCCCTTTTTAACGGCGACCGCCTTGCCGGCAACTTCCCAGGGCCGCTTCGGCCGATCGACCGGGGCTTTGTCGTCGTCCTTAAGGCGATCGTAGTGGTAGGAGTCGCTCACCGTCCCTAGCGACTCGTTGTATAGGCTGGGAAGTCCAAGCGCAACCTTCAGCTCTTCCGCAAATGACTGCAAGGCTTTGAGATGGTCGGCAGTGGCCGGGATTTCCGTCTTCGAATTCTTCAAGAACTGCTGATAGCCGCGGTTGACCAGCTTCGAGATCTCGCTACCGATCAGGTATCCGGGATAGGCAAAAATCTTCACGCCATCTTCTGCCGTTTTCTGAATCGCGGCCGAGACGTTGTACTTTCGGAGGAAAACGCGTCCGTTCGTGCCCGGCGCTTCGAGCACATCGAAACCGTGATCGCGCAGCCAGGCCAGCGCTTCCTCGTAAGTTCGTGCTTCTATTGCTTTCGACATTTTTTGCGATTCCAATCTCTCTCTTAGATGCAGGCTTCGCACAAACTGTGCGTTGGTTATTTAGCGGTGCATCGACTTGCAAACTTTGTCATCTAAAGACACCATACTACATAGCGTGTTTCGCACTTTCCTGCATATTACGATAGTCACGAGTGAATAGTTCGATATGGGAGAGACTTCAGCCAAGGACGCGGAAACTTTTCCGCCGCAGGATGCTACGGAACCCGCCGTCCCGCGCCCGGGGCAGAGTCTGCTAGATCGCATCGGCAATACTCCGCTGTTGCGCTTTGATCGACTCACTAACCACCTGCCCGGTGTGACACTTTTGGGCAAGGCCGAATGGCACAACCCTGGCGGCTCCGTCAAAGACCGTGCCGCGGCCAACATCGTTGCTCACGGCCGCCGGAGCGGGAGGTTTGTTACCGGCAAGACTCTGCTCGATGCCACTAGCGGCAACACCGGGATTGCTTATGCAATGCTGGGCGCGGCTGAGGGATTTCCAGTCACGCTCTGCATGCCGCAAAATGTTTCCGCTGAACGAAAGAAGATTCTGGGTGCATATGGCGCGAACATTCTATATACCGATCCCGGCGAAGGTTCCGACGGCGCCATTCGCATGGCTCGCGAGCTTGCGGCCAAACATCCCGATTTATATTTCTACGCTGATCAATACTCAAACGACGCCAACTGGATGGCTCACTACCTGGGCACGGCCAACGAAATCTGGCAGCAGACCGAAGGACGCATCACTCACTTCGTGGCCATGCTCGGTACCAGCGGCACATTCATGGGCACGTCGCGCCGTCTAAAGGAACTCAATCCCTCAATCCGCTGCATCTCGCTGCAGCCCGATTCCGCTTTCCACGGTATTGAAGGCGCCAAGCACATGGCCAGCGCCATCGTTCCGAAAATTTACGATCCGCTGCTGGCGGATGAAAATCTTGGGATCGCAACCGAAGATTCCTATGCGATGTGCCGGCGCGTGGGCCGCGATTGCGGACTGCTGCTGGGAATCTCTGGCGCAGCCGGCATCGTCGGGAGCCTGAAAATCTCTGAGCAGCTTGAACTACGGAAAGGGCAGGAGGCCATAGTCGTGACCATCCTCTGCGATTCCGGCGACAAGTATTTGAGTGAGAGATTCTGGACCGAAGGGTAAGTTATTTGCATCTGACCCGCGGACTTCAAAGGGGGGATCATGAAGCAGCACCACTATGAGATCCAAGTTGCGTGGACCGGAAATCAAGGTCAAGGCACAAAGACCTACGCGACCTACAAGCGCGACTACACGATTACAGCTCCCGGAAAGCCACCGGTATTTGCATCCTCTGATCCGGCATTTCGCGGCGATCCCGCACGGTACAATCCCGAGGATCTCCTGGTGGCAAGTCTCTCGGCTTGTCACATGCTTTCGTATCTTCATCTCTGTGCCGTCAATAAGGTAGTAGTCACCGAATATCAAGACGACGCCCGGGGTGTGATGAACGAACGTCCGGACGGATCAGCAGCATTTTCCGAAGTGACTCTGCATCCGCACGTAACGATTTCAGAAGACTCTGATGAGGCCAAGGCTCTATCGCTTCACGAACAGGCTCACCATCTTTGTTTCATCGCAAACTCAGTGAATTTTCCAGTGAAGAACATCGCTCAGATAAGCGTTGAAGCTCCTCGTTGATAAGGCGAAATTTGGTCCAGCGAAGTACATCCATCGATGCTGAAGATTACAACCAAAGACTATGAAGCTCTCCGCAGCCACGGTGAGGAAACCTATCCGCATGAGTGCTGCGGCGTGTTGCTCGGTCGCACGGACGACGAGGGCGTTCGCATCGTGACCTCGACGGAGCGCTGCGGCAACACCCGCACTGATTCGCCGCAGAACCGCTACAACATCGATCCTCGCGAACTGGTGCGCATTCAGCGCGAGGGCCGCGAGCGGGGCGAGGATATTGTCGCTTTCTATCATTCCCACCCTGACCATCCGGCGCGCTGGTCATCGACCGACCTCGCTGAGGCACACTGGTTCGGCTGCTCCTACGTCATCACCAGTGTGGAGAAAGGGAAGGCGGCTATAACAAACTCGTTTGAGCTTGCCGGCTCCGACGAGGCGGAGAAACAACTCATTGACGAGAAAATCGAGATTGATTGAGTCCGAGCAAGAAATCGACCAGTTTTACGATCCATTGTCCAGCAAGGGTTCTGCGTGATTTTCACACGCTGCGAAGAAATCGGGCGGCACTCCGGAGCTTTGTAATCCCCAATCCTGAACTGTGAAAACCCTTATCGGGCGTGCCTTCTGCACGATCTGGCTGTGCCGCTTGCACCAATTCCGGTCACCCGCCTGTGGACGGGCTGCACTCGGTTGAAAATACGCGAGTTAAAAACGCAAAGTTTTCGTTGACTCTGAAAGTGGAAGGAGTAAAACCGTAATCGTTCTTTGACAGCTTCTAGAGTTTTTCCGGTTGGTGCGGCGTCCGGGACTCAAGCACAGTCACCCTTTTCATGAAAATGACCAGGGAGGGCAAGCAAGGGTCTATAGCAAAGCGCTGGTCGAGAAGAACAAGAAGAAACGTCGAAGGCAGGATAGAGTTCCGAGGCGTTGGGTAGGTTTTTCCGGTTGGCGGTAAGCCCGGAGCCCGAGCGAAGATCGCGCG
>DATHMS010000164.1:0-3694 GCA_035486795.1 Candidatus Sulfotelmatobacter sp.
CGGGATCAGCGAGGGCAGCGATTTTCGAAACCAAAAGTGAACTCCAGGCGACTAGTACCAGTTTACGACACCACGCTCGCGATCGCGGCGATCAAACAGCAGCGACGAATCGAACCCGGCACCACGCGAGAAGTTGCACCTTAACTTATTGTGACGGCACACTACGCCGTAGATGCATCCCGTTGCGCTTGTTGCGGCAATCGTTCTTCGAAGGCAACCGGAACATGCCGCCACACCTGGATCGCCAAGATTACTGCCGTCGCGAGCAAAAGCGCGCCCACCGCAACGTGAGTTACGGTCGACATGACCATAGGAAGCTCCGGCTGCAGCGCGTCCCGGCCCCAGGCCACGCGCGTGAGAAACGCAGTGAAGCCCAGGCACAGCTGAGCGATGACGAGCGACAGCATGGTAATCGCCGGGCGACGCACCGCCTCGATATGCGGATAAACCGTGAGCGCCCGCACTGCCGTCCACGCCAACACAAACGACACTACGGCCGCGTGGACCACGTGCGGCCACCAGCTCATGCCGTGATGACGGAACATCGCGCCCAGAAGAAGTTGCACGTAGAGAACGAAAATCGAGAGCAACGTCAACGTAAACAGGCTGGGGCGGCGCTGGTCGAACTCCACCCGCGGCTGCTCTTCCACCCACCTGCGCCCAGTGAACAACGCCATGGCCACGGCAATGCAGAAAAACGTTTGCGCGAGCACGGCGTGTGCAGACGAAATTGGCGGAGGCAGATAAAAGAGAACCGTAAGGCCGCCCAAAATCCCCTGGGCAATCACCGTGCCCAGCGCGGCAAGGCTCAGAACCCTCATCCACCGCCGCTTCTCCGCGCGCCAGGTCCAGACGGCGAGGATGATCGTCAGCAGTCCCGCCCCCTGCGCGATCATGCGATGGGTATGCTCGAACTTCACGCCGCCGACGAGCTTCGGAATTTTGTACAACGAGCCGAACGAGGTAGGCCAGTCCGGCACTGACAATCCTGCGTCGTTACTCGTGACCAGCGCGCCGGCAATGATCAGCAGAAAAGTCCAGCAGGCAAGGACCACAGCGAGCCGGTGCAGCCCGCGATTGTAGGGTGTGGCAATGGCTTTCAGAGTAGTGCCCCTTGGGTCTTCCGTGCGGCGGGTGGTAAACAGCCGTCCCGTGCATTAAGCGGTGAAAGCAGGCCGCACGGCGAGGGCGACCTGCTCCATCCGATCCAACATTTTATCAAACCAGACCCTGTTTACTCGGCAGCGGGTTTGAAGCTCTGGTCCACGGTTTTCGTATCTTTTGCGGCGACGGTGACCTTCTGGTCCTGCTCACCCAGCTTCTCTTGCACGAATGCGATGGTGTAATCGCCCGGCGGCAGGCCCTTGATCTCATATTTGCCATCCTTACCGGTGACGGCGTAGAACGGGCTCTTCACCACGTTGATGTACATTTTCATCCACGGATGCTGGTTGCACTTCACCGGCAGCATGATTTCTTCGCGCGCGAAATTCTTCTCGATTGCGGGAGCCGACGGAGGCTGCGACTCGTTCCACTCCCGGTTGTCCTTGGGGGTGGGGTGGATGTTGTGCGTCGTCGGATCGTCATTCTTAATCTGCACCGTTTGCCCCGCGATAACGCCCAGAACATGCGGATGATACTGGCAGCCTTGCTGCTCGAGCACCACGGGATCCTTAGGAACATCGAAGGTGCGGTTGCCCAATCCATCTTTGACGTAGACAAAAACGTTGGCCAGATCACCACCGTTAACAACTATGTTCTCGGCCTCGTTCATGCCCTTGCAGCCTGGATCCTGGCTCATATCGATCTTCGACGCCTTCGGCGCCGCCCCGTCAAACTTTACCGTGCCGTTGATTGTGGCCACGGTCGCGGGATCAATGGGAGTCGCCGGAGCTGCCGCAGCCGGTTGCTCGGCCGCAGGACTCGCAGCCGTAGTCTCCTCTTTTTTGCTGCAAGCCGCCAGCGCCAGCAATCCGCACAATGCCAACCCGCTGACTGTTACTGTCCAACCTGTCTTCTTATTCATAATGTCGTCCTTTCTTGGAAGCGCGTTTGAATCTAAAAGTTAGTCATTCCGAGCAGGCCGGAGCGAACGCGACGGCGACTCGAGGAACCTGCTTTTCTGACGGACAGAATTCTACCGCGATCCCCCGCTTACTGCATGCTGCGGCTCAATTGCCGCCTGCTTCTGTTTGGTTGCGGGTTGTACCGCCGCCTTGGCATGCGGCATCGACGCCGCCACCCGCCGCTGCTCTTCCGCAGTTAACTGGAAGATGTAATCGGTCAGCAGCTGGCGATGATCTCCTTCATAGCCGTTAAAGATTGGGGGGGTCGGCCCGGAAAATACATACCGGTTATCCTGCTGCTTGAACAGGCCAGACGGCATCGATGTGCCCGGACTCACCGCCTGTGGATCAGTAATCCAGCGCTCAACCCAATCTGGTTTCAGCCGCTCCTTCGCCAACAGAAAATTCGGAGCGGTTGCAATCTTGTCGTGCGACGGATCGCCCGTGGCGTGGCACTTTAGACACGGCGCGGCGGTGCTCGAGAACAGGCTGCGCGCCATGTCCGTTTCTTTGGTCGTGAGAACGGGCACTTCTTCCGGAATATAAGGAAGCGGCTGCTGCGACAAGGCTTCAAAGAATCGCACCAGTTTTCTCAATTCGTTATCTGAGAAAGAGAATGTTGGCATGCGAACTTTCAAGTATGGCCGCACGCCATTGCGATTCGTATCCGTCGTGTTCAGTGCCGGGTTCGACAGAAACTTTCGCAGCCATTCCGGATCGACGCGCGCGCCTTCGGTCAGCAGCTTTGGCGGAAGTTGTTCCTGCGCATCCTGATATTGCTTCAATCCCATCAGAATCGTGCGCTGGCCTGGGATGAACTGGTGACATCCCATGCAGTTGTACTTCTTGATGACCCACCAGCCTTCCTGAATGTCGTGGCGCGCATCGCCCGGCTTGTACTGATAACTCTGGGGCAGGGAAGTCTCCTGGCTCCCTAGCAGGAAAGTCGTGAGATCGAGCACCTGATCTTTGGTGAGGTGCAGGTTGGGCATGCGCAGAGCTTCGGTCTCGCTCTTCACTTTGCCCTGATCGTAGATGTTCGGTTCTGCCAGCTTGTGTTCGAAGAATCCTTTATGGTCGTACCAGGGTTCAGTCGCGGCACCGTCGGGGAGCCGCGCCAGATCTTCTTTATCTTTGATCGGCTCCGCATTCTTGCCGCCGCGTTGCGCGGTTTCGGTAAACAGCGCGAAGTCGAGGCGCTCAATCGGCTTGCTGCCTTCAAACGTCAGTTCGGTGCCGATACGGCCTTCGTCTTCGAAGCCAGCAATCTCGTGGCATCCCGCGCAACCGTAATGCCGCACCCACTTCTTGCCTTCTTCTTTCAGCGCAGGATCGTCCATGAAGGACGCGGCTGCGTACGACGACGGTTCCTGCTTCTTCTGCGTCATCAGATATGTGGCGATGTCTTCCGCGTCCTCCGGACTCAGGCGCAGGCTGGGCATCACGGTCATGTTCTGCACTTGCAGTTCGTGGCCGTCGTTTGGACAACGGCTGTGATCGAGGTCGAATACGTAGGGTAGTCCCTTCTTGGCGTAATCCTCGGGACCGATGTCTTTTTTCTCGTACGGACAATAGGGCCGCGTCCGCTGCCGGGCGTTGTGGATCCAGCGCACCAGATAGTCGTAATT
>DATHMS010000165.1:0-7741 GCA_035486795.1 Candidatus Sulfotelmatobacter sp.
CCGCTGGAAAATTGTTTGCCGGAGTACGACCCGACAAACGCCATCGACATGGCGCCGCCGCCATACACGGTTTTGAATACCTGCTTCGGACCAATGGGAGCGCCACTCATCAAAGCTGCCGCTCCGTAAGAGAAACCAGGCTGCTCGATTGCCATGTTTCCCACATTCCGATTGGAGCTTACTGTGAGCGCCGTGCCCTCCGGCTGGCAGGAACAAAAGCCAACGCCGAAGTCCACAATGCCGTCGTGATTGAGGTCCAGATTGTAGCGGCCGTCGACTCCTCCGCCGATTGACACGCGAGTTTGCGTGTAGACAACTTTGGCATCGGCAGGTTGGGCGGCTGCCAGAAGCGCAACTCCGACCGCACTGGCCGTCGCCGCGTAGCTCGCAATCATTTTGTCGAGTCGCGGATTCAAATGTCGGACAGTGGAAGAAATACGAGGTGATTTTGCACGCATGCATCCTCCAGAGTGATGTGAAGAGAGGGCCGGACCTGGTTGCTGCGGCGCGCTGGAGGAGAGGTACCGTATGCCGCCGACTTCCCAGGTCAACTGCGCGAACGTACGTGGGGAAGAGCGAGGACCACTATAGGAGCGTCGGAACGGTTCGTCAAGGCGCGGACCCGTCCCGGAAAAGTCAGCAAGTGCGCAAACGTACACGGTCCTGCACGGCCAGTGCGAAAGCCTTATTCGTACCGCAACGCGACGAGTGGATCTACTTTCGCCGCTCGGCGCGCCGGGATATAAGCCGCAGCGAGGCCCACTCCGCACAGCGCGCATGCCGCCATCATCAGAACTGCGGGATCATCGGGCTTCACTCCGAAGAGCATACTCGCAATCAGCCGTGCGACGCCAAGCGTGATGGGCAGGCCCACCCCGATCCCAACCAAGGTCAGCATCAAGGTCTCGCGAAGCACCGATGAGAGCACCTGTCTCTTCCCCGCGCCCAGCGCCATGCGGATTCCAATTTCATGAGTCCGCCGTGTGACCAGAAACGAGATCACGCCATAAAGCCCCACAGCCGTCAGCAGGCCGGCCAGAATCCCGAAGAATCCCGAGAGCGCGGCCATCAGCTTTTCAGGTAGGAGCGATTCCTGGATCTGTGTTTTGAAAACTCTGAAGTCCACACTGATGTCCGGGCTTCTTTCCCCAACCACCTGCTTGATCCTCGACGTCAGCATCGGCAATGGCAGCGTGGAATGAATCATCAGCTGTTCAAACAAATCGGGATTCTGATCCTGCGTCGCGGAAAGATAAACAATGGGAGTGAATCTCTCGCGCAGCTCCTTGTACTTGGAATCTTTCACCAACCCCACAATTTCGAAACTCATTTCCGGTTCGTGGGGCGTGGCCTCGCGGCGTATGCGTAGTCCGACAGGATTCGCGCTCTTTCCAAATCGACGAGCGAACTCCTCATTAACGATTGCGACCTTCGGGGATGCGGTCGTGTCTTTCTGGTCAAAGTCCCGGCCCGCAAGCAACGGAATTCCAAGCGTCTTGAAATAGCCTTCACCGACCCGGTTGAAATTCGGATCGAATCCGGATTGCCGGTCTTCGCCCTCCGCCCAGACGCGGTTGTCAATGCTTCCGCCGCTTAACGGAACAATTCCCACCTCCGCGGCAGACTCCGCCCCCGGGACGCTGCGAAGCCGATCGAGAACCTCCTGCTTGGTTGCGATGCGCCGTGTGACGGGAAGGCGGAGCCGCGAGAAGTCCAGCTGCGCAATCAGGACGCTGTCTTCGCGGAAACCAGCATCAACGGCCATCAGGTTGCCAAGCGTTCTTGCAAACAGCACCGAGCCAGTCACCAGAACCAGGGACAACGCAACTTGAGTAATGACCAGCGCCCGCCGCAGTCGGCTGCTCTCCTGCATGCCGCCCGCTCGGGTTGAGCCGGCTTTCATCGTCTCGCTCGGAGCCAGGCTGGCCGCTCGAAACGCCGGAACCAATCCAAACAGCAACGCCGTCACCGTCGCGAGAATGCACGTAAATCCCAGCACACGCCAATCGGGATGCAGGTCTACAAACAGCGAGTCACCCTCCGTGCTCAGCAAACTTACAAGGCACTTGCCCAGCACGCGCGCGAGCAGCAACCCCGCCGCAGCTCCGGACAAAACAAGCGGAACGCTCTCCCACAAAAGCTGCCAAATCAATCGGCCTCGCGTCGCCCCTAGTGACAGGCGCACGGCAAGCTCCTGCATGCGGGCGCTGCCGCGCGCGAGCATCAGGTTGGCAAGGTTCGCGCAAGCGATCAGGAGTACCACGCCGGCAAGTCCTAGCAGCATCCAGAGGGGATTCTCATACTTATTTCGCAGCCACGAAACGCCGCCTGATGCGGAATCTGCCACGAGTTCGAAATGCCGGTAATCTCGGACATTCTCACTTGGATAGTCTTTGCGCAGACTTGCTTCAAAGGCAGCGGGGGAAAGAGACTTGAGTTCCGCATTCGCCTTTGCCAGTGAGCTGCCCGGCTTCAAACGTCCCATCACCGTCAGCCACCAGTCGGTGCTTGAGTCCAGCCAGTTGCCATCGGTCCAATACGCGGCCTGCGAACAGATCGGCACTGCCAGGTCAAACGAGTGCCCGATCTCCGGGCCTGTAAAACCAGCGCGAGTCACTCCAATAATCGGCACCGGATGTCGCCCAATCGTCAAAGTCCGGCCGATCGCATGAGAATCTTCCCCGAGTTGATCTCGCCAGAATGCGTAGCTCACCACCACGCCTGAAGCTCCGCACCCAGGCCGGTCATCCTCGGAAGTGAACAGTCTTCCGAGCGCTGGCTGCACCCCGAGCACATTGAAGAAGTCTCCACTCACCCACAGGGCTTGCACCATCCGCTCGTGGTCGCCTTCAGAAATTCCAAGGTCGGTCGGACTCCATGCCAGCACTCGTGAAAAAGTACTCTGATGGTCCCGGATGTATTCCCACAGAGGATTGTTGAGTGCCGGATAGGCTGTATCCTGGCTTCCCCTTTTCCCCGGCAGGTCCGCCAGGCGCACAAGAGCAAGCTCTGCGGGATTCGTTACCGGCAGGCTCCTGAGGCGGACCGCATCGAGTAACTGGAAGATCGCCGTGTTCGCGCCAATGCCTAATGCAAGCGTCAGCACAGCAACGGCGGTGAAGCCTGGACTATGTTTAAGTTGGCGAAGTCCGAAGCCGAGGTCCTGCCACAGCGTCTCCACCCTACTCCACGCCCACATCTCCCGACTTTTCTGTTGCGTCAAAGCCACGTTTCCAAACCGGCGCAGTGCTGCGTACCGAGCTTCCTCCGGTGACATCCCGGATTCGAGATTCTCCTGCTCCTCCATTTGAAGGTGAGTGCGAATCTCTTCCTCAAGCTCGTCCATCGTGTTCGGACGACGAAAGATTGCAACAAATTTCGCGAGATATCGTCGCCAGCTCATTGGCCTTCCTCGAACTCTGCCGGATTGAGAACGCCGGTGACTGCTTTTACAAAGCGCTCCCAACGAGAGGTTTCAGCCACCAGCTGCCGTCGTCCCAGTGCGGTAAGGCGGTAGTACTTTGCACGCTGGTTGTTCTCGGAAACTCCCCACTCGGCCGTGATCCATCCCTCCTGCTGCAGGCGCTGCAGGGCCGGATACAGAGATCCATGTTCCACTTTGAGGGTTTCGTCCGACATGCGCTCAATGGACTTCGCGATGCCGTGTCCGTGCGTTGCACCCCAGCGCAGAGTGCGAAGAATCAGCATGTCAAGAGAGCCGAAAACAAGTTCGATTCGCTCTCCTGCCGGTTGCTTGGCCATAGTGGAAGGTAATCTACCACTCTAGTGGTAGATCGTCTACTAGATAATCGCCAGGTTCACGCTACCGTCCGTCTCCACATCGCGGAGAGGCTGGAGATGCCGAAAGGTGCTGCAGAAGAACGCCCCCATGACTGGTTCGGGTCGCAACTTCCAGTTACTGGATTTTGACGAAGTCGAGCAACTCTTCCTCTGTGAACGGTTTCCGCAAAACGGGCCAACCCGTAATGATTCGGACGTGCTGCTCGCGATGTTTCTTGTGAATGGTATGCATCAATTCGAGGCCATTCATACCCTCGTGCTCTATGTCCGTCAGCACAAGATCGAACGGCCCTTCTTTACAGTAGCGTCGAAACGCTCTATTCCCGTTCGTCTCCGTCACCACCTCATGTCCAGCCTTTTGAAGCACGGCCACGATCACTTCCTGCACGGTGGGTTCATCTTCCACTAACAGTATTCGCATGGCTATTATCTTGCCGTGTAAAACAGTCGATTCCTACGCAGAGTTCCGGCCGATCAGTGTAGTGCGCGAAGTTAGCCCAATCGCGTAGCTAGCTCTTAGAGTGATCGGCAGCCTTTGAACGGGTTCATCAGCTCGCCTGACGAATCAATTTCTCGATGGGAGTAGGAAATCGCGTCTGGAAGTCCAGCACCTTCGCCCAAAGCGGTGTAATTCTGATACGAGCCATCTGTTTGTACATCGCTCGCACTTGCGCTTCAAAAGCGTCCCACTGATCAGGCCCGATGGCTTTTCTGCTCGCCGCGAAGTATTCCGGTGGTATGCCGTCAACAATGTCGATGGCGGCAATGCCTCGCACCAGGAGAACATGAGGCGGGAAAGCGTTCGTATCTACAGTTAACGCCACCTTCGGATTTGCTTTCAGCGCCGGCACTTTCGGTGCGTGTGGCACAGTACAAAGCACAAACTCGGCGCCGTTCCAGTGAAAACCAATCGGAATCGCGCGCGGAAATCCGTCGGTTCCCATGTATGCCAACCGCGCCGGAATACTTGATTGCATGAGCTCTTGCGACAACGGATCGCTCAGCACTCGGGCGACATCTTGTTGCTGCATCGCTACCTCCGCTAACATTTAAATGCGTCAGTTGCCTCGCCCACGGTTTGGGGGCCGGGCATTCAACCATCCTTTGATTCCTCTCTAAGCTGGAGAGTTGGCGTAATGGCATTCGCTCCAACGAGTCGGAAGGGCAGCTCCCGTTGTTGTAAGCAGGCGATGCAGCGGTGAGCGAAAAAAACGCTTTTGATTCCGTTTGATGAGTGTAACGGCGATCTTGCGCTAACGAGACTCTGTACAACTTCCGGTTTGCCCATCATCCTGAAATAATCCTGTCGCGACCCACATCGGAGAGCTAGTCAACCTACCGTCGCGCTGATGCTTTACACTCAACGGTTCTGGGTGCAGAATCGGTCGGACTTAAAGTTCTGTTTGCAGAGTGCAAAGTGAATCCCTGCCAGGTTTGTGGAACTCAGAACGCCGAATCGACGGAAGTGTGCCAAGGCTGTGGCGGAAGGCTCGCCGTATCTCCAACCATGTCGATTTCACCTGATGAATTAGCCCAAGGTGATCGCGGCAGAGCCGTTGGCGCGATTTCCGCCCACACGGGGTCTCCAGCTTTCAACTTTGCTCCGGGCAGCATGATCGCAGAGCGCTATCGCGTGGCATCGTTGCTCGGGCGCGGGGGCATGGGCGAAGTCTACGGAGCGGATGACCTTAAGCTAGGCCAGCGCGTCGCGCTCAAGTTTCTACCCATGGACCGCGGGAAAAGCACAAGTTGGCGCGATCAGTTCTATGCAGAAGTGCGTCTGGCTCGGCAAGTTTCCCATCCCAACGTTTGTCGCGTGTATGACGTCGGAGAGAGCGACGGCAGGCTCTTCCTCTCCATGGAATTTGTCGACGGCGAAGATCTTGCCTCACTGCTGCGGCGCATCGGCCGCTTACCCGACGACAAAGCCGTGGAAATCGCGCAGCAACTCTGTGCCGGCCTAGCCGCCGCACACCGCAGTGGAGTGCTGCATCGTGACTTGAAGCCCTCGAATGTGATGATCGACGGCAAGGGCCGCGCCCGCATTACGGATTTCGGGCTCGCGATTGCCGCGTCGGAGGCAGACCAGCAAACCGGCCACGCAGGCACTCCGGGATATCTTGCGCCGGAATTGCTCGACGGCGGTGCGCCCTCCATTCAGAGTGATCTGTACGCCCTCGGCTTGGTCCTGTATGAATTGTTCACCGGGAAGAAAGCTTTCGATGCCTCCAGCCTGGCCGAGTTTTACCGCAAGCAAACGGAAAGCAATCCGACGCCGCCCTCGAGCGTCGTCAAGAACTTTGATCCGATGGTCGAGCGGGCCATTCTGCGTTGTCTGGATCGGGAACCAGCGCAGCGGCCACGCTCGGCATTAAGTGTCGCTGCTTCTCTCCCCGGCGGCGATCCGCTCGCCTCGGCGCTTGCTGCCGGAGAAACTCCCTCCCCAGAGATGGTTGCGGCAGCGGGGCCTCAGGGCTCGCTGCGACCGGCGGTTGCCTGGGCTTGCCTCGTGGGCGCACTCATTCTGATCTTTGGGGCATCCATGTTTCTGGCGCCGCGAAACATGGACTGGGGTCTTGCACCTATGAACAAATCCCCGGAAGTGCTCGCTGACCGCGCTCAGGATCTGGCGCAGAAGCTGGGTTATTCCGTCGCGGTGGATCGTGCTTCATGGGTCGCTTCGGACAAAGATTATCTCCGCTATGCAGCTCACAACTCGTCCAGCAAGGATTGGAAACGTACTCCCGCTGGCCACGCGTGGCCGTCCCCGGTCAGCTTCTGGTACCGGCAGAGCCCACAATGGATGATGCCCGGAGCTCAGAGCCCGAATGGGCCGCCGAGAGTCACTCTGTTAAATCCATCTTATGAAACGTCCGGCATGGTCGCTCTCAGGCTAGATATGCAAGGCAATCTCCTCTTCCTGCGCGGTGTGCCGCCGCAAGTCGAGACCGGAGGACGCCCCCCTCAACTGGATTGGGGTTTACTTTTTGCCGAAGCCGGACTCGACCGCACTCAGTTCGTTCCCGCCAACCCCAAATGGGCCCCGCCCGATTCCTTCGATGTCCGCGCCGACTGGGAGGGTCATCTCCCGGATCGCCCCGACCTGCTTCTCCACGTTGCTGCCGCCGCCTACCACGGCGTACCAATATATTTCCAAGTGATCGCTCCATGGGATCAGCCATGGCGAGGAGATCCTTCCAGTCCATCTCGCATGCCCGCCGCCTCTGGCATTCTTCTTTCGACGGCGTGGCCATTACTGATGGCGGGTTATCTTCTCGTCGCCGGTTTTTTCGCGCGCAGGAACGTCCGCCGCGGGCGTGGAGACACGAAGGGGGCGCTGCGTCTGGCGGGCTTCGCAATCCTGGCGAATTGCGTCTATGGTTTCTGCGTCTATCACTATGTCCCGCAAGCGGAATATATTTCGGTCCAATTTATTCTGCTCGGCGCTCCCCTGCTTTTTGCGTTGCTCGCGTGGCTGGGATATATGGCCATGGAGCCTTATGCGCGGCAAAGCTGGCCGAAGCTGATGGTTTCCTGGCAGCGTCTTCTCAACGGTCGTCTTCGCGATCCATTAGTCGGACGCGATGTGTTGTTCGGAATCGTGGCCGGTTCGACAATGGGCGCGATCTTCTTGGGTGTCGGGGCGCTTTCGCACAACTCGGCAGCGTCCCCAGTGGACGGTTATTTCGGTCAAGGGATCCTACCGTCGATCGGCCACTGCTTCCTATTGCTATTTGCCGCATCCTTCTACGCTCTTTTCTACTTTGGCATTTTGTCCGTCGTGACTGGCCTGTTGCGCCGGCCAAGGTTCGGACTGGTCGCCCTTGCACTCATCATGCTTCTGCTAAATGCGCAAACCACTGCAATCGATTTCACTTTGACCGTCCTGTTCGTGCTTGTATTCCTGGCAGTGCTGCTGAGAATTGGCCTCGTTGCTGCG
>DATHMS010000166.1:0-8598 GCA_035486795.1 Candidatus Sulfotelmatobacter sp.
CGTGGCAACGAAGGATTGATGATCAAGGATCTCAACTCATCGTACACGCCAGGAAAGCGCGGGAAGTCGTGGCTGAAAATGAAGCGCGAACTCGCCACGCTCGACGTCGTCGTGACCGCGGTTGAGTACGGCCACGGCAAGCGCATCAGCGTCCTGAGCGATTACACGTTCGCGGTGTGGGACATCGACGGCGACACCAATAAAGACAAGTTGGTGAACATCGGCAAGGCGTACTCAGGGTTAACCGACGCGGAAATTGCCGAGATGACGCAATGGTTCCTCGACCACACGATTGAAGATCAAGGATTCCGACGCGTCGTCGAACCTAAGATCGTGCTGGAGGTCGCTTTCAACAACATGATGCGCTCCAGCCGCCACGAGAGCGGTTACGCGCTGCGGTTTCCACGCATCATCCGCCTGCGGTCGGACAAATCGGCAGAAGAGGCAGACACGATTGAGCGGGTGCGGGAAATATACGACCAACAACGGGAATAGCAGCCACCGGCGCTTCAGTGGCTGTGGTGATGATGGTGCTCTTCGCTCTCACCCACAGGGATCACGCAGCCGTGCGCCACTTCACACACCACGTGCTCGAACTGGATGGTCGTGTGGACGATGCGAAAGTCATGCATCAGGCACTCTTTCACGTCGCGCAAAATGCGCTCGCTGACCGACGGAGGAATGTCGGCAATCGAAATGTGGCAGGAGAGAGCGTGCGTCTCTGACCCAATGCTCCAGACGTGGAGATCATGCACGTCATTGACCCCGCCAATCGCGCGGATGGCGGATTCGATCTTTTCCAGCTTCATGCCCCGCGGCGTGCCTTCCAGCAGAATATTGAGCGTCTCGCGCACAATGCCGAAACCCGACCACAGGATTAGCGCGCCGATGCCGAACGACAAAGCGGAATCGATCCAGTAGTTCCCCGTGACCAAAATCGCCCAGCCCCCGGCAATCACAGCCGCGGTCGACAGCGTATCTCCCACTTCATGTAGCAGCGCGCTACGAATATTCACGTCCCCGCCGGAACCCTTGCTTGAGCGATACAGCAGTAGCGAGATAACCCCGTTCATCACCACGCCCGCGGCCGCGACCCACATCATCACACTGGCCTGTACATGCTCGGGATGCTGCAGTCGCCGGAAGGCCTCGTAGAAAATGAAGAACGAAACCGCAACCAGCGAAGTCGCATTCACCAGCGCAGCCAGCACTCCGGCGCGGTGGTAGCCGTAGGTCTTAGTCGAATTGGCAGGGCGCGACTGGAAATAGACCGCGACCAGCGACAGCAGGAGCGCCAGGAAGTCGGAAAGGTTATGCCCTGCTTCCGACAGTAGCGCCAGGGAATGGGCGCGAATCCCAGCCCCAACCAGCAGCACGATGTAGGCTAGGGTCACCCCGAGCGATATCTTCAAGACCCGCGTGGGACCGCCCGCGCCATGAGCGTGCACGTGCATGCTTCCAGTGTAAGGGGGCAGGGCGCAGCCTTCAAGCGCGTCCGGCTCCTTCACTAGGCTCCTCTCCGGCCGCGAAAACACAGATTGAACTTAAGTTGTTTCCCAGAATGCCGATGTGCGGTAGAGACAGAAGGCAAGCGACAGCGGACCTCTATGGACGACATCGTTAAGGAATTTCTCAGCGAAAGCAATGAAAACCTGGATCGCCTGGACCAGGAACTCGTAAAGCTGGAGGGCGAGCCTTCCTCCAAAGAGCTTCTGGCCAGCATTTTTCGGACGATCCATACCATCAAAGGAAGTTGCGGATTCCTGGGTTTTACTCGACTGGAAAAGCTGACCCACGCGGGCGAAAATCTACTCTCCCGGCTGCGCGACGGCGAATTGGCGCTGAACGAGGAGATCACCAGCGGTCTGCTCGCTATGGTGGACGCGGTCCGATGCATGCTCGGTGCCATCCAAGCCTCGAGCGAAGACGGCGACGAAGACTATTCGGCTCTCATCGGACTGCTTGCACATTTGCAGGCCGGGTCTTCGGCGGCAGCGCCTAGCCCTGCGCTCGAAGCACCGCGTGAGTCCCGGCCCACCGCCGACAACCATCATTCGACGAAGAAAACAGAAGCCAATACAAAGCCGAAAAAGCCAGGGCGCAAACCGAAGCTCGCCAAGGTTTCCCCTGACCCGACCAAGATCGGCGGAGTCCTCGTTGAGCGCGGGCAAGTCCGCCCCGAAGATCTTGCTCTGGCCCTGGAGATACAGGAAAAAGGCCGACACAAGATTGGCGAAATTCTGGTCGCCCAGGGCGCGGTCAGCCCCGAGGACGTGTTCGCGGCTCAGAAGACGGTGGAATCGCGTCACCCAGACTCGGTCGACACCATACGCGTGGCCGTCACTTTGCTCGACCGGCTGATGAACCTGGTGGGGGAACTGGTGCTGGCGCGCAACCAGTTGCTGCAGTTTTCCAACACCCTGCAGGACACCCGATGTCAGGCGGTCTCACAACGGGTGAATCTCATCGCCACCGAACTGCAGGGAGAAGTCATGAAGACCCGCATGCAGCCCATCAGCAATATCTGGAGCAAATTACCTCGCACCGTGCGGGATCTGTCTGTCGGCTGCGGCAAGCAAGTCCGGCTCGAAATGGAGGGCCAGGACACTGAACTGGACCGGACGATCATTGAGGCCATCAAAGATCCTCTGACTCATCTGATTCGTAATGCCATGGACCACGGGATCGAAGACCCCGAGGCCCGCCAGCGCGCGGGCAAACCGGCAACGGGAACACTGACCTTGCGTGCTTTCCACGAAGGTGGCCAGGTCAACATCGAAATCAGAGACGACGGCGCCGGATTGAACAGCGACCGCATCCGACGGAAGGCGATTGAACGCGGCGCAATCACCGCACAGCACGCTGCGAAAATGCCCGAGCTGGAAATCTTTAATCTGATCTTTCTTCCCGGGTTTTCTACCGCCGAGAAGGTCACCAAGGTATCTGGGCGCGGCGTAGGCATGGACGTGGTGAAAACCAATGTGGAGAAAATCGGAGGTGCGGTCGACATACATTCGACGCCCGGACAGGGCACCACAGTGCGCGTAAGAATTCCCCTGACTCTCGCAATTATTCCGGCGCTGATCGCGACCTGCGCCGGCGAACGGTATGCCATACCGCAAGTCAGCCTTTCGGAGCTCGTACGCTTGGACTCCGCGGAGAGCGGAAAGGGGAGCGGAAAAGGGATCGAACTGGTCCAGGGCGCTCCGGTTTATCGCCTGCGCGGACGCTTGCTGCCTCTGGTCTTCCTGGACCGGGAGCTGGGAGTCCGGGATAAGGCCGGAAAATCAGGCTCCTCTGCGGTCAACATCGTTGTACTGCAGGCCGGAGATCGGCAGTTCGGGCTGGTCGTGGATGAAATCGCCGACACCGAGGAAATCGTGGTCAAGCCGCTGAACAAGCAGCTGAAGGGGATCAACTCCTACTCGGGCGCCACTATTATGGGCGACGGTAGGGTGGCGCTCATACTCGACGTGCTGGGGTTGGCGCAAAAAGCCAGAGTGCTCGCAGAAGCGAACCAGCCCGCTCCTGTCGGAGGACAGACCGAAGCTGGCGGACAGAAAGTCTCGGACGAACACACCCTGCTCCTGGCCCAGAACGGGCCGGAGGGGCGCGTGGCCATTCCGCTGGCCATGGTAGCGCGCCTTGAGGAATTCCCGCGAACGGTCGTCGAGTACGCAGGCCCCCAGGAAGTTATGCAGTACCGCGGACAGATCATTCCTCTGCTGCGTCTGTCCCGAATCATTTCCACCACCTCGGACGCCGAAAAACAGGCGAGCACAACATCGATCCACGTCGTTGTGTATTCCGAGGGGAACCGCACCGTGGGCCTGATCGTGGATCGCATCGTCGACATTGTGGAGCAGCACGATGCGGTTGAGACGCTCAGCCCCCACGCTGGCGTCCTGGGCTCGTTCGTCAGCCAGCATCATGTCACCGAGTTGCTTGATCTGCCCGCCATTATTCGTGCTGCCATCCCCGGACTTCTGGACGCAGTCCCGTCTGAGGCCCCGCGAATATAGGAGTGATTCTATGCCGTGACAGCGGCCTCGTGTCGGCCGATAGCGCAAGCTGAAGCGATGCGGAGTCGGGATCAATGTTGGACCGTTTCGATCGAGCAGTCGCCGCTAGCGCCACACATCGCGCACAGATGCACCGCTTAGGAATAATGGCGCGTACGCCGGCAACTAAGAGAGAGCACTCGAAAGAAAAACCAAATTGCAAGAAGCTGCGAAAAAGCGAGTGCTCCTGATCGACGATGGCGCGGCAGTCCGCAGTGCTCTGTCACTGGCCCTCGCCAACGACCCAGATCTCGAGGTCGCAGGCTTTGCTGCCAACGGGGGAATTGCGCTGGCGAGGTTTTCCGCCTTGAAGCCCGACATTGTCCTACTCGATTTCGAAATGCCGGAGATGGACACGCTCGCCACGGTTCGCGAACTGCGCAAGAACGACCCCCACGTTCCCATCATAATGTTCAGCAATCTGAGCGAGCGGGGAGCTGCGGTCACGCTGGAGGCTCTGTCACTGGGGGTTACCGATTATGTCACCAAGCCCAGTCGTGCCGACATGGCGGCCACCCTCGACGCCATCTCCCGGGATCTCATCCCAAAGGTTCGTGCTCTCTGCCATCTGCCCGAAGCACACAACAAGATTATCCCGGCGGCAAAGCCGAAAACGCAGGCACCGCCTGCCATTGCTTCCCTTTCGCCGCGACTTCGATCCCCGGTACAAATTGTGGCGGTTGGCGTCTCCACTGGAGGACCGGACGCACTGGCCCGGGTTCTGCCTTCCTTGCCGGCAAACTTTCCCGTGCCGGTGGTCATCGCACAGCATATGCCGCGAGTTTTTACATCCTTACTAGCGGCACGCCTCTCGGCAAAATCGTCGCTGCCCGTGCGGGAGTGCGTTTCCGGTGAATCACTCAAGCCCGGTTGTGCGGTGATCGCACCGGGAGATTTTCACATGGTACTCAGCCGGGAAGATGGATCGGTTCACCTGAGGACGCATCAAGGCCCGAAGGTAAATTTTTGCCGACCGTCGGTGGACGTGCTTTTCCAGTCCATCGCCCGTACATTCGGAGCGCACGCTCTGGCCGTGGTTCTCACAGGCATGGGACAGGACGGCCTCAAGGGTTGCGAAGCTCTGCATGGGTTAGGCGCCCAGATCTATGTGCAGGACGAAGCCAGCAGCGTGGTCTGGGGCATGCCCGGCCTGGTGGCTCGGAGCGGGCTGGCTGACAAGATTCTGCCGCTCGATCACATTGCCGCCGCGATCGTTTGCGCCACGGTAATGAAAATTGCCGCGCGAACGAAAGGCTGAGATTTCGCCTCACTTGCAGCCTCACGATTCAATTGTTGTCAAGATTAGATCTGGATCCGACTAGATCTTGGTCATGCTAAATCTTCGTCGGGCTAGCCCTTGGTCAAGCTGTCGAGGTAGCGGTTGTTGTAAAACGTGGTCGTCTTCTGCACAAACTCGAGAATCTTGAACATCCGCTCGCGGCCTTCCCGGTTTACTTCCCGAAACTGGACAGCGACGCCGGTGCCAGGATCGAGTCTGGCCACAACCCCCTCCGCTGTCAGGCTGGGGTCGTCCATCGAAAATCCAACTTTGATCTTGGTGCCCGGCGCAAGAATGTTGCTAGTTTCCACAAAGCAGCCGCCCAGGCTCACGTCGGTAATATTTGCGAACAGGGGCGCTCCTCCCGCCTCGGTTTGCAGCTCGATGGTCACCCGGCACTTCATGCGCGGGTGCGACCGGCGGTCTTTGTAAGAAAGCTCCTTCTGCTTTTCCAGATACATGCGGCGGTCGGCTTCGGCCAGAAGTTGTTCCGCGTCGTTGCCGTCGTCAGGAAATAGCGCGCGCCCCACGCTCAGCGAGAGAATGTCTTCGCCGCAAACTTCGTTCCCCGCCTGCCGGGCCAGTGCTCGCATCTGCTCAGCTTTCTTACTGGCCGCATCCGGCGTAAGTCCAGGGGCGATCACCACGAATTCGTCACCGCCCATGCGCGCGACATAATCGTATTCGCGGCTGCTATCTTTCAGCGCCTGCGCAAAAAGGCGTAGCACGCGATTGCCCTCGAGATGCCCGAAGCGGTCATTGATCTGTTTGAAACCGTCCATGTCAGAGACCATGACGGTCAACGACGTGTTGTCGCGCTTGCACCGGGCCAGTTCACGGTCGAGCTGCAGAAACAGAGAGCGAGCGTTCGGAAGGCCGGTGAGGTAGTCGGTAATCGCCGAGTTTTCCGCCTGCGCGTATTTAAGCGCATTCTCGATCGACAGCGCCATTTTGCCACTGACCGCGAGCAGAATGCGGAGATGATCGGTGGTGAAGCCGTCGCGTTCGGCGCGGTAGAGCGCAAGAACGCCGATCACTCCAGAAACACCCTCCAACGGCACCGCCAGAGCAGAGCGCAGCGTGCTGAACTTCGTCGGATCGTTTAGATACCCCGGCTCGACGGACGGGTTCCCATTGATGATCGGCTTGCGATTGTGCGCCACCCAGCCCGAGAGGCCCTGCCCGAGGGGAATCCGCAACGAAGAAAACAGACGGTAGTTGTCGCCGTTCACGTACTCAGGAACCAGCTCTTCCTCGCGCTTGATGTAAATGGCAATGGCATCGTAGGGCACCATCGGCTTCAGCTTCACCGAGAATACCGAAAGGGTTTCGATCAAACTGAGGGAAGCGCCCAAATCCTGGCTGAGTTCGAACAATGATTGTGCTTCCTGCCGAGCCGCTGCGATAGAGGACAGGAATGTGGTTTCGCGTCCCACGTAATCCTGCGCAGTTGCGTTCTCAAAGCCGGCCGCGGGTTCGAGGCCGCGCTCGATTTTGATGGCCGTCGAGAGCGGGCCCGCGGGATCCTGCGACGACTTGGCCACAGCCAGCCGCTCCAGGTGCTGGTAACGCTTCTGCAAAATGTCGACAACCTTCGGATCGAACGACTTGCCCGATTCCGCGGACAGCTTCTGCATGACCTCCCGCAGCGGCAAGGCGCGCCGGTACTGGCGATCGGACGCAAGCGCATCGAGATAGTCAACAGCTGAAAGAATTCGCGCCCCGATCGGAATTTCCGCTCCCTTCAATCCCAGGGGGTAGCCCGAGCCGTCCCACTTCTCGTGGTGGGCGCGCACAATGGGTACCACGGGGTACGGGAAACGCACTCGTTCCAGAATCTCCGCGCCCACCAAAGTGTGAATCTTCATCTTCTCGAATTCCTCAGGACTGAGGCGCCCAGGCTTCGAGATGATGTGTTCCGGCACCGCAAGTTTCCCGATGTCGTGAAGAAGCGCGGCAGCGTGCAGCGCTTCCAGCTCCGGCCCATCCACTCCCAACTCTTTCGCGACTTCAATAGCGTAGACCCGGACGCGCTGCAGGTGCTCGTGCGTCGTGTGGTCCTTGGCTTCGATGGCGAGTGCCAGCGCCTCGATCGTTCGCAGATGGAGGTTCGCCATTTCCTCGACGTGGCGTTTTTCGTCCTCCAGTTTGCCGAGGTAGAGGCGGTACGAGCGGTAGATCAGGTAGACCGCTGGCACCATGAGCAGGGATGTTTCCCAGTTGAAGGTCTGGTTCAGCCATGCGATCGTGCCCGCGATTCCGGCTCCTACCAGGTAGTACGGGAAGGACCAGAAATAACAATCCACCAGAATGCGCGTGAGGGGCCGGCGTTCGGTCAGCGAAATAACGGTCGCGATCGAGCCCGCGTTGGCGATGAAGTACACCGTGGCCGACACGCCCAGCAGGATCGGGCGGTTCGCGATCAGCAGGTTCGCCAGCGGATGGTGGTACACCACATAAGCCAGCGCCGTCGACACAGATCCCGCGCACACGTTGAACGTCACCTGCATCGCCTTGGGGCGTTCCGGGTACAGGCACTGCGCCAGCATCGACACCGCGCCCAGAATTAGCGTTTCGGTCAGGCTGAGCTCCAGCACGCCAATCAGGATGAACAGAAAGTTCACTGACAGCGTGCCGGTAATGCCAGGCAGATTTACCTTGAGCCGCGACGCCAGTATGGCGATGCCCAAATAACAGATGAACTCGGCAATGTTCTTGCTGCTTTGGTGAACTCCTCCGTAGATGAGCGTTCCCAGTCCAGCGATCACGATCAAGCTGATGTATAGCTTGGCCGCGCGAGACAGTCCTCTCCACGAGCGCGAGTGCGCAGGCAGACCTATGGCGATGCCGCTTGCACCAGTCATTGAGTAAGCACACTGCGGCCGAAGAAATACCCAGCCATTCCCATAAATACCAGCTAACATATTTAGAAACAACGATTTAGGGATTTCTAGAGAAACTTCGGTAACTTGCGGGAGACCTAACGGGACACTGGCGGCCCTTGTCCCTAGAAACAATTTATGGTGGGGCGCTTGTAAGTCTAAGAACCGATTACAGTTCGCCTCTGAGACCAATTCGTTGATTAAACCGAGTGCGAAACATCCTCTTCCGCCACGCCCTCGTCGTTGGCGGCCGTCGAGGCCGTCGCGGAAGACTTTCCGCGCCGCATGGCCACAATTCCAGTACGCACCATTTCCAACACACCGTAGGGGCGGAGCACTTCGAGCAGGCCGTCAATCTTATCTTCCGCCCCCGTGA
>DATHMS010000167.1:0-36754 GCA_035486795.1 Candidatus Sulfotelmatobacter sp.
CGCCCGTGCACAAACCCTAATGTGCGAACTTTGCCCCATGGGTTAGACGCGCTTTTCCCCGGCCCGGGTTATCCGGAAGGGCCAGCTTATAGCATGGATTTCTTGGTTCAAACCGGTAAGGCCTGCCTCGCAGAATCTTCATAGTGCCGGAAAAAACTAACGCTCTTCGCAGTTCCGCCAAGGCTTACTGGAATCCCGATACGGCGGCCGAGGACTTCACAGAGGGTAGGACAAGAAGAACCACCCACGCAGCATTGAACCCAGGCGATTAGAGCAACATCAGTCATTCCTCTTGAGGATTCCCTTGTCCAGTCGTAACATAGCGCCTTCCGTCTTCCATTCTCCGGGAGGTGCTCTTGCTTGACCGCCGACGCTTTCTCACCGCCACGACTGGCCTCGCCGCTACCGTGGCTTTTCGTGGAGATCTCATCGCCCAACTCCAAAAAGCTCCCCCCACCCTGCCCGACCCAGCTCTGTTCGACAGGAACGAAGACGCGTATTGGGCGGAGATGCGCCGCCAGTTCCTCATCCCGGCGGACGAAATCTATCTGAACAATGGGACCGTCGGCTCCAGCCCCGCGCCGGTACTGCGCGCCATCTTCGACGGGTACTCCACAACCGAGAAGATGGATCAGGACGATCCCGAAGACTACCCCATCTGGGGATACGCCTCCTGGAATGAGTTTCGCGATCCCCTGGCCGCCTTCGTCGGTTGCCGTCGCGATGAGATTGCCCTGCTCCGCAATGCCACAGAGGCTAATAGCTACATTGCCAACGGCATCGACCTGAAATCTGGTGACGAAGTGCTCATGACCGACCAGGAGCATCCCGGGGGCGTTCACCCCTGGAACCTCAGGGCCAAGCGCTATGGCGTAGTGGTGAAGAAAGTCGCACTGCCACTCCCCGTGAAGGACGCTGCGCAGGTGCTCAATCTCTTCAACGACGCGATCACTCCCCGCACCCGCGTCATCTTCTTCAGCCACATCACGACGGTCACTGGCGTGGTGCTGCCTGCGAAAGAACTAAGTGCGCTGGCCCGGTCGAAGGGCATCCTCTCCGCGATCGATGGCGCCCATGTCATCGGCATGATGGGTCTTAACGTTCACGACATCGGCTGCGACATGTACTCATCGAGCCCCCACAAATGGCTGATGGCGACCAAAGGCTCTGGCTTCCTCTACGTACGCGACGAAGTGATCGACCGCCTCTGGAATACCATCGCGACCGAAGGCTGGGACGACCCCAAACTCCGCGCCGAGCGCTTCCAGCGCATTGGCAGCTCCAACGTGCCGGCTCTGTGGGGACTGCGCGCCTCGATCAAGCTGGCCAATGACATCGGTTTAGAGCGGATTGAGCGGCGCCATCGCAAGCTTGCCGACTATATGCTCGATGAGATGAAGAAACGCGGTGCCGAATCCTGGACTTCGCCCGATCCCGCGCTGCGCTGCGCCATCGTAACGGTCAACGTCCCGCCGGTGCCACGCATGGATTTGGAAAACTGGATGTGGAAGACGTACAAGATCCGCATCCGCGGAGGCGACCCGAACAAGCTGCGGCTGTCTACGCCCTACTATTTGCAGAAGAAGGATGTTGACCGCTTCCTCGAGAAGTTCGATGAGTACAAACGGGAGAAGAAGCTGGCTTGACGCCGGGATGAGAAGGAATCTATGCCGAATGCGGTAAAACAGCCGAGTGTGCCCGATGCCTGGGAATATGACTGAAGGTGAGTAGGCCCGAGGTCTCTCAACGACGGTACCTCAGTCGTAATACTCCAATCCCAAGTGGGTGATCAGTTCCTCGCCCTTCAAATGCCGCAGCGTATTCTTCAGTTTCATCAACTGAATGAACAGATCGTGCTCGGGATACAGTCCGGGCGCCGTCATCGGAGACTTAAAGTAAAAGCTTAACCACTCCTGAATCCCAAGTCCTTTCAGCGCCGAGCAGCGCTTTGCCAAGTCGACGAATAGCACGAGATCGAGGACAATGGGCGCCGCCAGAATCGAGTCACGGCACAGGAAGTCGACCTTGATCTGCATCGGATAGCCCAACCAGCCGAAGATATCGATATTGTCCCAACCCTCTTTGTTATCACCACGAGGCGGGTAGTAGTTGATGCGAACCTTGTGGAAAATATTTCCGTACAGTTCGGGATAAAGCGCGGGCTGCAGAATGTGCTCGAGCACCCCTAGCTTCGATTCCTCTTTGGTTTTGAAAGACCCCGGATCGTCTAGCACTTCCCCGTCACGGTTGCCGAGGATGTTGGTCGAGTACCATCCGCTCAGGCCAAGCAACCGCGCCTTGAATGCCGGGGCAAGAACCGTTTTCATCAAGGTCTGCCCGGTTTTGAAGTCTTTTCCGCAAATCGGCGCTTCGTTCTGCCGTGAAAGTTCGAGCATCACTGGCAAATCGACAGTAAGGTTCGGAGCGCCGTTGGCAAAGGGCACGCCCTCCATCAATGACGCGTAGGCATAGATCATCGAAGGCGCGATCATCTCATCGTTCTCACGCAGCGCTTTCTCAAACGACTTCAAGGACTGATGGGCCGCGGTCGCCTCGATGTAGGACTCGGTGGAACCGCACCACATCGTAATCAACCGGCTCGCTCCGCTGGTTTTCTTGAAGTCGCGGATGTCGTCGCGCAGTTGCTCGGCCAGATCCATCTTTGTCTTGCCTTTCTTCACGTTCGGGCCGTCGATCTTCTTCACATAGTTATGATCAAAAACGGCCGCACGCGGCTTCACTGATGAAAGAAACGGCTTCAACTGGTCGAGCAGTCGTTGGTCCAGCACGCCTGCATTCGAAGCCGCTTCATACATGTTGTCCTCGAAGATGTCCCAGCCGCTAAAAACCAGGTCATCGAGCCCGGCCAGCGGCACAAATTCCTTGATCTTTGGCGAGCGCCCGTCCGTGCGCTTGCCGAGCCGCACCGTGCCCATCTGCGTGAGCGAGCCAATCGGTTTCGCCAGTCCCTTGCGAATCGCCTCCACACCCGCAACAAACGTAGTCGCTACCGCGCCCATGCCCGGAATCATTACCCCCAGTTTCCCTTTTGCAGGCTGGATTGTGCCGTTGTGCCGGGAACCTTCCGGAGCCTTCCGTTCGAACTTTACTTCTACGCGGGATGCCTTCGACGCCGTCTTTACGGACTTGTTCCTTGTCGCCATATTTTGGCCGCTTCCTCACTAAGAATCTGTAGGGATGTGCAAACCAAGTATGTTCTCGCATCGGGCAGGACTTTTGCAAACCGCGGCAGCTAAACGCGCAGAAAATCGCTTCAACGGTGTAGTGGCGACATCGAGCGGAGAAGCCACCATGCGATCGGTGGAACAACAACCTCGGCTGCCCCGCGAAAGCACCGTGCGGCAGTTGCAACGGCAGCATCCGCCTCGCTCCAACGCCGCCTCCTATGTTACAACCTTTGCGGACTCATTTCCGTGTCCGACAAGGTCGCTCTCATCACCGGGTCTTCCAGCGGTTTCGGCTTGCTTACTTCAGTCGAACTGGCCAAGGCCGGATTCCGGGTCGTCGCCACGATGCGTGACCTGGGCCGCCGTGATCGACTTGAGCGGGCCGCAACCGCCGCAGGAGTCGCCGGCCAATTGGACATCCGTGCGCTCGATGTCACCAATTTCCATGCCCTCCCCGCCTTCGTTGACGCCGTCGTCCGCGACCATAACTGCTTGGACGTCCTGGTCAACAACGCTGGATTCGCAGTCGCTGGATTTGCCGAAGATATCAAGCTGGAGGAACTCCGTTACCAGTTCGAGACCAATTTCTTCGGCACCGTCGCCATGACCAAAGCCGTGCTGCCGACCATGCGCCGCCAGCACTCCGGACATATCATCATGGTCTCCTCCATCGCCGGATTGCATGGCTCGATCACGGTCAGCAGCTACTCCGCATCCAAACATGCACTGGAAGGCTGGAGCGAATCGCTTCGCATGGAAGTAACCGCGCTAGGAATTAAGGTAGTGCTGGTCGAGCCCGGAGCCTACCTCACCGATATCTGGACGCGCGGCGCGGTGATGGGCGAGAAGGTTACGCAGGAGACTTCTCCAAACATCCAGCGCAGCCTGCGCATGCGCGATCGCATCCAGGCGCTCCCCAAACGCGATCCCATCGAAGTAGCGCGACTGATCACCTCCATCGCCCAAGACCCCGATCCTAAACTGCGCTACCTGGTGGGCCGCGATGCCAAAATGCAGCTCGCGATGAAGCGCATCCTGCCGTGGAAGTTGTACGAGAAGATCATCGCAAATTTCCTGAAAATCGATTCAGGACCAGTACCGAGTCCCGAGTAGCAAATACTGAGTAGTCATTCACATCTCGGTGCCTGGTACTAATTAGTACTTCTCCAGATCTACCGTCTTGACCGGCAAATCCCAGTGCCCGTCGAGAATTTCGAAACGCCGCTGCTCTTCGCGCTGGAAGGTTTCCTGATCTGGATACATCTGCTTCTGCAACGCCGCTTCATCGAACGGCTCGTTGGCCACGGTCGCATTCTTGAAGATAATCGTCACGCGGAAGTCCCAGCGCCCGTCTTCGGTCGTGTGGTAGCGCGGCTGATCCATCCAGACCTTCGTGATCCGCCCCATCTCCATCTCCTTCTTGAGCACAGGGTAGTGATTCTGCTTGAAAAGCTTGAGAAACTCTTCGGCATGCCCCCACTTCGCTTTGTAGTAATACTCAACCGCAAAGGGCCGGTCGAGAGTCGAGGAACCAGACTGAGCGTAGGCAGCGAGCGGTAAGGCAATTGCTGCGAACAACAGCAACGCGAAAATACGAGACGTTCGAATCACAGAGTCCTCCTCGTAAATACCAGCTTGTACACTAACAGGAAAGCATCGTAGAGACGATGCTCGCAACGTCTCTGCCGGCAGCGCCCGGCGCCATGGCGAGAGAGATTGTGTCGGGTGCGATGCACTGGAATGAGGCCGATGCGCGTCGAAAGCGACAAGCGGCAGATCGTAAAGCTATTCGAGGACGGCGACCGAGCCCTGATCGCCGGCGACCTAGCCGAACTCTCGCGCATCTTCGCCGACGATTACATCCAATATGACGAAACCGGCAGACCCTCTACCAAACAAGAAATTCTGAACCATCTGAAGTCCGGCTCGATTCGCTATATTTCGATGGTCTCCACCGGGCGCAAAATTCGCCTGCTCGGTCGAGACGTAGCTATCGTCCATGGCTCCGAAGAAGATGAAGTCGAACAGGCCGGCAAGCGCTTTCCCGTCCGCTACATCTACATGGACGCGGTAATGAAGCGCAACGGCGAGTGGCAGATTGTGGCGTCACAATTGGTAAAGCCAGTCGAGATTCATTGATCTTCGCTTCCGGAGCCGAATGCTATTATTCGTGCCGCGAACTCGAACCCACGAACACAAGACTAGACAGCCGCTGTCTTTCTGTTGAGAATGTTTAGCGGTCGAGCTTATTGGTTACAACGTCTCCGGAGGAACAAACCCTTGCGTACGACTGCTCTCGCCCTTTTGCTTGCGTGTCTCATTATCACTCCGACATTCGCCCAGAAACATTCACCCAAGCAAACCCCTGATTCCAGCCAGAATCAGGCCCAACAGAAGCAGACCGAGACTGCGAGCGCACGGGATGGGGAAGATAAAGAAGACGGCGACGACAAGAACCCCTGGAAAGGCCTGCAGTATCGCCTGATCGGTCCATTTCGCGGCGGCCGCGTGGTTGCCGTGGCGGGCGTCGTCGGCCAGAATGACGTCTATTATTTCGGAGCGACGGCCGGAGGCGTATGGAAGACGACCGACGGTGGACTGAACTGGAAACCGATCTTCGACAAAACTAAGGATGCGTCGCCGGCGATCGGAGCGATCGCGGTTTCCGAGTCTGACCCGAATGTGATTTATGTTGGAACCGGAGAAGCGTGCATTCGCGGCAACATCGTCGGCGGCAACGGAGTTTACAAATCGATCGACGCCGGTAAAACCTGGAGATTTGTTGGCCTTGCCGACACCCATGCCATCGGGCGTCTCGCCGTGAACCCCAAGAACCCAGACATCGCCTTCGTAGCTGCGTTGGGACATCCCTTTGCCGAGAACGAAGAGCGCGGTATTTTCCGCACCCAGGATGGCGGCAAGACCTGGCAGAAGGTGCTGTACAAGGACGCCAAATCCGGCGGCATCGACGTAGTCTTCGATCCCAGCAATTCCAACATTCTGTTCGCAGCATTGTGGCAAGCTAAGCGCACCCCGTGGAGTCTGGACAGCGGCGGCCCGGGAAGCGGCCTCTACCGTTCCATCGATGGCGGTACGACCTGGAAAGAACTCAAAGGCCACGGATTGCCGGAGGGCATTCTCGGCCGCATCGGCGTCACGGTCTCGGGTGCGAATCCCAACCGAGTCTGGGCGGTCGTAGAGGCGGAGAAAGGCGGAATCTATCGTTCCGACGACGGCGGAGATTCCTGGCACATAACCACCGACGACCATCGCTTCCGCCAGCGCGCGTGGTACTACTCGCACATCTTTGCCGATCCCAAGTCGGAAGACACGGTGTACATCCTGAACACCGCGGCGTACCGATCCAACGACGGAGGTAAGACGTTCACTTCGATACACGCTCCCCACGGGGATAATCACGCACTCTGGATCGATCCCACGAACCCCACGCGTCTCATCAACGGCAACGATGGCGGGGCCACGGTCTCCACTGACAACGGCAACACCTGGACCAGCGTCTACAACCAGCCCACGGCACAGTTCTACCACGTCACCACCGACGACCGGTTTCCCTATCATGTGTACGGCGCCCAGCAGGACAACTCTACCGTGGCCATCGCCAGCGCGAGTGCTGAAGGAGCGATTGACCGCCCCGACTGGTACGCCGTAGGCGGCGGCGAAAGCGGCTACATCGCGCCGGACCCGGTCGATCCAGAGATCGTGTATGCCGGCTCATACGGCGGAGAGATCACACGCCACGATCATCGTACGGGCGAAGAGCAGGCCATTAACCCGTGGCCGGTGAACCCGATCGGATGGGCGGCAGCCGACGTCAAACACCGCTTCCAATGGACCGAGCCTATCGTTTTCTCGCCGCACGATCCAAAGACGATGTACTTCGCAGGCGAAGTACTGTTTAAGACAAGCGACGCCGGCATGAGTTGGACGATCATCAGTCCCGACCTGACGCGCAACGATAAGTCAAAACAGGCGGCTTCAGGCGGCCCCATCACCAAGGACAACACCGGGGTCGAAGTTTATGACACGATCTTCTCAATCGTGGAATCGCCGGTGCAAAAGGATTTGATTTGGGCAGGGACCGATGATGGCCTGGTTCAACTTACCCATGACGGAGGCCTGCACTGGGAGAATGTCACGCCTAAGGCAATGCCGGACTGGGGTACGGTGAGTATGATCGAGGCTTCTTCGCATGAGGCCGGCACTGCGTATCTCGCGGTCGAACGCCACAAGTCAGATGACTTCGCACCGTACGTATTCAAGACCACAGATTTTGGCAAGACCTGGACCAAACTGGTGGAAGGGCTTCCGACCAACGATTATGTCCATGCAGTAAGGGTTGACCCGCGGCGTCCGAATTTGCTTTTTGCGGGAACCGAACGGGGCGTCTACGTTTCCTTCGATGATGGAGCGCGCTGGCAGCCCTTGCAGCTGAATCTGCCGCCATCTCCGGTGAACGACCTGGTGATCAAGAACACTGATCTGGTAATCGCGACGCACGGACGCAGCTTCTGGGTGCTCGATGATATCTCTCCACTCGAACAATACGAGGGTTCAATTCCGCAGCAGGAAGCTCATCTGTTCATGCCAGCCGCAGCGAATCATACGGCCTTTCGTGGTTCGTTTTTTGCCCCCAGCGGCAGTGTCGGAAAAAATCCGCCGGCCGGAGCCGTCATTAATTACTGGCTGAAAGCCTCTCTAAAGAAACCCGATCAGGCGAAGCCGGCTTCCGGTGCAGTCGAGAGTCCACAAAGTGAAGCTAGCCCGTCGACTTCTTCCCCTGAAGCCGCGAAAGCTGATAAAGACGAAGTCCCCAAGATCACACTCGAAATACTCGACTCCTCAGGAAAGGTCATTCGCAAATATCCCAAGAAAGAGGAATCCGGCGAAGAAGAAGGAGAAGAAGACTTCTTTAGCCGCGGCGCTAATGCGGGCAGCTTGCCAGCCGACGCGGGCCTGAACCGCTTTGTGTGGGACCTGCGCTATGAGGGAGCGACCAAAGTGCCGCATGCTCCGCTCTGGGGTGGTAGCACTGACGGTCCCGAAGCGCTGCCGGGGACATATCAGGCGCGGCTAACGGTGTTAGGCAAGAGTTACATCGCGCCCCTGGAAATTAAAGCCGATCCGCGTCTGAAGACCGGTTCCGAGGATCTGGCCAAGCAATTCGATCTACTTCTCAAGATCCGTGACAAAGTCACGGAGACCGACGACGCCATCATTCAGATTCGCGATGTGCGCGAGCAGATCAATTCGATCAACAAGCGCCTGAAAAACGACCCCCGCGCCAAGGCCATTGCCGATGCCGGTAAAGCGCTCGACACGAAAATGACGGAGGTGGAAGAAGCGCTTATCCAGACCAAGGCCAAGAGCGGTCAGGACGTCCTTAATTTCCCGGTTCGACTGAACAATCACCTGGTGGCGCTGAGTGGTGTCGTGGGCAGCGCCGACTCGGCTCCCACGAAACAGTCCTATGAAGTATTCGATATGTTAGACAAAGCAGTCGATGAACAACTGGCGAAATGGAAAAGGATCGTTTCGTCCGATGTGGCGGCTTACGACAACCTGATGAAACAGCAGGACGTTCCTGCACTCATGCTGAAGCAACCCGAGGCGGAAAAGTAACCCAAGTACCTTCCCAAGGCAGTGCATGACGGCCATTTTGTCCCCTCTCACTGCGAAGCCGGAGATCGCACGCCATCTTGATGCACGTAGCGAATCACCTCCACCTCAGACATCGCGATCAACCCCTCAGCCACCATCTCGTCCAGCGCCGGCAGCAGCTTCTTGATGTTCTGCTCCGTATCGACCACAGACACCATGATCGGTCGATCAGAAGACCAAAGTAGATGCTTCTTGTGAATCAGCGTGCTGGCGCCATAGCCTTCGATCCCCCGGAAAACCGTGGCCCCAGCGATATCGAGTTCCCGGCACTTGACCACGATCGCCTCGTACAGCGGCTTGCCCTGCCATTTGTCATCTTCGCCAAAGTGGATGCGCAACATCCTGGCCTTCCCTTCAAGTTTCATGTCCGCGTCTCCTGCCGCCGCTCGGCCTTTTGATAATCATGGGCATACTTGATAACTTCCGCGTCCGATAGGACGACTAAGCCTTGCTGCACCATCTGGTCAAGAATGGGCATGAACGCTTTCAGTTTCTCTTCCGCATCCACCACCGACAGCAGGATGGGGCGATCATGCGAGAGACTAAGCGCGGCGTCTTTATGGATTCTGCGATTGGCGCCGTAACCCAGAATGCCACGGTAAACTGTCACTCCCGCGATGTCGTGAGCCCGCAGGCCGTGGACGATCGCTTCATACAAAGGCTTGCCACCCCACTTGTCGTTTTCGCCAATATAGATCCGCATCATCTTTGCTTTGCCCTCGCTCTTCAACCCCGGCGCGTCTGATGCAGGCACCTTCTGCTTCTTCTCAGCCGGTTTCACGATGGTCGTGTCGTGCATCTCAATCAATCCGGTGCCTGCCATCGTGTGCAGCTTGGGCAACAGCTCTTCTATTTTCTCCGCAGTCTCGATGAATTCGATCTTGACCGGCAGCCGCGTCGCCAGATCCACCAGACGATCCGTGTGCAGATGGTGGTCGGATCCAAATCCGGCGATTCCGCGAGTCACCGTCGCCCCCGCCACGCCATGGAAGAAGAGAAAATCCAGAATGGCGGCATAGGCCGCGCTCCCGTGGTATTGCTGGTCCTCAGCCACGTAGATGCTGACCTTCTTACCGGGTCCCGCTGTAAGCACGTTGCCCTCCTGACATTAGAGCCCTCGCTGGCCAGACACAAATTCCACGGCAAACACTTCAGCATTCATGGAATTGCTCTCCCTGCGATCATGCCTCCCCACACCGACACGAATCCCACCACCACACTCGCTGCCACGTAGAGCAGCCCCAATCCGATCTGCCCATCCTGCATCGTCCGCAGCGTCTCATACTCGAAGCTGGAAAATGTTGTGTAGCCGCCGATGAATCCAATCGGAATCAGGTACCGCCAGTTGGGACTCCACTGTGTTTTCACCGTCAATAATGCAAAAACCAGGCCAACCAGAAACGATCCCGTAATGTTGATCACGAACGTTCCGTAAGGAAAACGAGTTCCCATTTTGCTGCCGATGTAGCTGCCCAGCCAGAAGCGCAGAATCGACCCCAAACCGCCTCCAATGCCAACCATCAGGTATTTCAGCAAGTCGCTCCGTTCCTTTCCCCTTCTTACTAAATCTCTGCAGGGCCCTCATCCCAGGAATGCTTGTCATTCTGAGCCACGCGAAGAATCCGCTCTCCGCACTCGCATCCCTACTCAGTCCGTGATCCGTCCCAAATTCGACGGCATCCGACGGTTCTACAAATAACTTTCTGCGGATCCTTGCCGGTACCATGACTCCGCGACAAACGATCCGCTTGTCAGGAGTCATCAGCTGTGCCCGGCATCAAGAATTGGGACAGCGGTTAGCGGTGAACTCCTTCACCGTGGTGAATGCCCCAAGTACAGCAAAAGGTACCTATCAAAGTCAACGGCATTCGTGACACAGGACTAGAACGAGACCACCCACCGGACCCGGCCACCGAGAACCTGCGGTGGTAAACTACGGCAACTTCAATGATTTTGAAACAGTACTACCTGGGTTGCCTGGCCCACGCCTCCTATCTGCTTGGCGACGAGACCAGTGCGACCGCCGTCATTGTCGACCCTCAGCGCGATGTACAGCAATACGTGGCCGACGCCGAAAGATTAAGGTTACAGATCCGCCACGTCTTTCTCAGCCACATCCACGCCGACTTCGTCGCCGGCCACCTGGAGTTGCGCGCCCGCTGCGGCGCGACCATCCATCTCGGCTCCCGCGCCAAAGCGGAATATGCTTTTGCCGCGATGAAAGACGGCGATACGATCGAGTTCCCCGGACTGCGCCTGCAGGTGCTGGAGACTCCCGGCCACACCATCGAGTCGATCTCGATCCTAGTGTTCGATCTCGGCAAGGACGGGGCGCAACCTTACGCCGTTCTCACGGGCGATACGCTGTTCATCGGGGACGTGGGCCGCCCGGACCTGCGCGCGTCGCTGGGGTGGAGTGCCAACGACCTCGGCTCCCACCTTTTCGACTCGCTCCACAACAAACTCCTGAAGCTTCCCGACGAAACCCTCGTTTACCCGGCCCACGGCTCCGGCTCGCTGTGCGGGAAGAATCTTTCCTCCGACACAGTTTCCCCCCTGGGAGTTCAACGGCGGATGAACTACGCCCTGCAGCCCATGACGAAGGAGGAATTCATTCGACTGGTCACGGCAGACCAGCCGGACGCTCCTCCCTACTTCACCTACGATGCCATTCTTAATACCCGCGAGCACACTTCGCTCGACGAGAATCTCGAACAAGTTCTCCACCCTATCGAACTTGATGAAGTCCTGCGAATGGGAGACGCAGGCGCTCAGATTCTCGACGTCCGCGATGCCGCGGAATACGCGAAGGGTCACCTCGCAGGCAGCATCAACATCGGACTCGGCGGGCAATACGCCACCTGGGCAGGTACGGTGCTTGACCGCACCAAACCAATCGTGATCATTGCCGAACCCGGACGGGAGAAAGAGGCAGCCCTGCGCCTGGGCCGCATCGGTTTCGATCTCGTAATCGGCTACCTGCGGAGAGGTATGGAAGCGCTTGCCCACCGGTCTGACCTGGTGTGGCCAACGGAGCGTATCAGCGCGCCTGCGGTGGCGGAGGAACTATCGAACCCCGGTCCACCTCTATTACTGGATATCAGAAACACGCGCGAGTGGGCGACCAAACACGTTGAAGGCAGCGTGAACATCCCACTTAACCACCTGCAAGAGCGCATCGGCGAAATCCCGCGCGACCGCCGCATTGCGATCCATTGCGCAGGGGGCTACCGCTCGTCGATCGCCGCCAGCATTCTGCAGCAGTACGGAATCACAAATCTAACCGAGATGGCCGGGGGTCTTGCCGCCTGGGAGGCCGCTAAACTGCCGGTGGTGTCTTGAGCCCGGGAGCGGAGGTAGATAGTCCAACCTTAGTTTCAACAACTAAGAGCTCCGACGCACACCGACGGAGATGAAACCACCAACCTCTCGGTGACTCCGGGCCATTCCACACATCCTTCGCCGCTCGGTTTCGAAGCGGGGTTGATTCCGTGCGGACCCTTTTTCAGTACTGATTTTCCTTTCATGTCCTCTGTGCGCGAAATGATGTCACGCCACCAGCAAGATCTTCCCGACACCACCCTTTTCCGCCTCTGCTTGAGCCTCGGCGGCTTCACTGAGTGGCAGTTTCTCGCTAATCGGGATTACTAGCTTGCCATCGCGCACCGCCGTCGCCATGAACTCGAGCGTTTTCCTGTCGAATTTCGAGAATACGTGGACCAGCTTTACAGATGGGTATTTCGCGGCGTTCTGCGGTGCCCCCACAACCGATGCATAAACGCCTCCCGGTTTAACCTTGGCGATCAGCTTTTCGGCGGTTCTTCCGCCTACCGTATCCGCCGCCGCATCGAGCGGCGCAAGATTCGCAATCGCGGTATCGTCGTCGGTTGCGACCATCTGATCCGCGCCGACCGTCTTCGCCTCATCCATCTGCCTCTTCAAAATCCCCGCAATCACGATTGCACCGCGTTCCTTCGCGGTGAATACCGCCGAGCGCCCGACATTTCCTGCAGCGCCTACGACGAGAACCGTCTGGCCTGCTTTGATTCCTGTAGCGGACATGAGCTGGTTGCCGGTCGTCGTCACTAGCGGTAGCGCGGCCGCCTGGATCAAATCGAGCCCCTCGGGAACCTTCGCCAACACCGCCGCTTTCACGACACAAAGTTCGGCGTAAGTATTGTCCGCCATTGCGAACACCCGGTCCCCCACCGAAAAGCCTTCAACTTCCGGTCCAACCTTCACCACGGTCCCCGCCATATCGACCCCGATGAGGCCCGGAAACTGCATGGGATAAAAGTCCTTCGTTAATCCAGCACGACGTTTGTAGTCGATCGGATTCACGCTCGCCGCGGCGACCCGTACCAGCACCTCGCCCGGACCCGGAACCGGGTCAGGGTATTCCTCGAACTTCAGTACTTCAGGACCGCCATATTGGTGGACAACGATTGCTTTCATGATTCACCTCCAAGTTGGACAAGCAAGCATAAATCAACGGCTGGATGTAATCCAAGGATGCACCTGACTTTCTTGATCTGATTCCGGGTATCTTCCTCGGGGGGTCCTTATAGGAGAAGAAGCGCATTGGAACCGGCACGGTGACGACAGGGAGCGCGGCCAGCGCTTTTCGAGGTCCTCGTATTTCCGCTCACCATCCAGGCCGAGGCGCCAGCGATAATCGTCGCATAGCCGGCGTTGCCGACTTCAGTGGCGAAATAGTACTGGTACCGAAACGCGAATGAAGCTGGGGCAGCCACGGTGTCTGGTTGCCCGCAGGCCTGCTAATCTGGCCGCTAACGGAAACGTTTGCCTTGCAGCGTTCAGGCCGTGTCTAATTCAATCGACGTCGGCATCGGCTAGCGCTCGGTCTCAGTTGATGCCGTCCAAGATGATGCAGCTGTCGTCTTGGCCGGTAGAGTCTCACGCTTCCTCAGCACAGCAAAAAGAGAGATGAATCATGAGCCATAGAGGTCAACAGGATCCCGAGGTTCCGAACCCGACAACAGTTCGCGAGGCTTTTTTCGAAGTTGCACGCCACCTTTAAACGAAAGGATATTCATGCCGAGCAAGAAAACAGCAATCATAACTGGGGCATCCGGGGGCATTGGCGCGGGTTTAGTCGAGGGGTTTCTGAGAGAGGGTTATAACGTCGTTGCAACCTCTCTTGGCGCCAATCGAAGGTTACCTGCCTCAGGCAGCCTAGTTCTGCTCGAGGGCGATATCAGCAAACAGCAAACTGCCACCGATGCTGTCGAAGCAGCGATCAACACCTTCGGAACCATCGATGTTTTGGTAAATAACGCTGGCATCTTTCTGAAAAAGCCTTTCACTGACTTCACTGTCGAGGATTTCGATGCCCTTGTTTCCATTAATCTGCTCGGATTCTTCTACATCACTCAGCGCGCTGTTAAAGAGATGATTAAGCAGAAATCGGGGTGCGTTGTGAGCATCACTGCGGCACTTGCCGATCGCCCAATCGCTGGCGTAAACGGCTCCGTTTCGATGATTACCAAGGGTGGCTTGAATTCAGCTACCCAAAATCTCGCAATCGAATATGCAAGAGATGGCATTCGATTTAACGCTGTAGCCCCCGGCGAAGTGAATACACCGATGCACCAGAATGATCCCGACGACTCGACGCCGCAGCCGGCTATGAAAAGGGCGACGGTGAAGGATATTGTCGATGCCGTGCTTTATCTGGCACAGGCGGGACATGTGAGCGGAGAGATACTCCACGTGGATGGTGCCGCTCCAGCTCGTCGTTGGTAGCCGCAGGACAGTTCAATCTGGTTCCGGGCCGCGGGGCTGCCAGTTTACTTGCGAAATGGTACGAGTGGACACTAGGCACAAGACAAATGCGGGTCGAATCCGGGAAAGAGTGAGACGTGATATCGAAATGTGCCACGATTCCTCTAAGCATTTAGCCTTTTGTCAAATTGAGGGCTAAGATGAACGATCAACATAAGAAGGAGCAGGATTCTGGAGTGCGAGATCTGGAGATCCGTGCGGCATTGGATCAGCATTGGGCGGCGTCCGATGCCAATGATTTTGAGACGGAGCACCGCATCTATCGCGAGGACGCCGTGCTGGATTACCCGCAGTCAGGCGAGCGAACCCGCGGTCGAAGCAACATACAGAACCAACGTGCCAGTCAGCCGAACAAGAAGCGGTTTACCGTCCGACGAATCATTGGCAGCGGTGATCTTTGGGTCACCGAACTCATTCTGACATATGACGGCAAGCCCACCTATACCGTTAGCATCATGGAGTTCGAGGGCGACAAAGTTGCGCGGGAAACACAGTACTTTGCGGATCCATTCGTGGCTCCTGCATTTCGCGCTCAATGGATCGAACGGATGGACACATAGTCACCAGAGAGAGTCGAACCGTATGATTCGGGGGACCGTTTACCGCACATCCTCCGATGGAGGGACAAGCGATGGATTGGAAATGGTTGGTCCAGCTTGCGCTGCAGGGTAGTGGTGATTTGGAGCAATACGCCATCTTGCTCGTGCGCCTTTCGATCGGGCTGTTCTTCGCGATTTCCGGAGCGAACAAATTGTTTGTCGCCGGCGGGACGAAACCTGTTTACGACACGCTGGTTAAGGCCAAAGTCCCGTTTCCCCGCCAGACGGCTTATTTCGTGGCGGGCGTCGAGTTAGTTTGCGGATCCTTGCTGACCGTCGGGTTTCTTTCGAGCGTGGCGTGCGTGGCCTTATTGGTAGACATGGCTGTCGCCACCCTGACCAGCTCGCTTTCCACCCTGCCTAAAGGACTTTCGCCTCTTAACTGGCTCGACGATTTCTTCTACCTTCCGGAGGTCTTGTACGTGCTCTTCTTTGTCTGGTTGATCTGCTCCGGTCCGGGAAAGTTCAGTGTCGATTACTGGCTCGCCGGCAAATTCGCAGCTTGCTAGGCAAGAGCTTGATAGTCAGTGCAAGGCTTTTAAGCTGCCCGCTGCGCCGAAATAAAAGGATGCTAACCAAACACTGGACTTCGATCAAACCGGCCTAAGTGGATCAAATTGGATCATGAACAAAAACGGAGGGTTTGTGGAAGTCTTTTCTTTTGTTGGCGTCCCCGACGGGATTTGAACCCGTGTTACCGCCGTGAAAGGGCGATGTCCTAGGCCAGGCTAGACGACGGGGACGGTTGTGAGGTGGGGTGCTATCAAGGCACCAGTTGATCGTAGCAAGCCCTTCTCAACCCTGTCAAAACGCGCGCCCCTTGAGTCAGATTGCGTTTCCGAGAGCTTTTGCGTTGTGTGATTTTGTTTCCCACGATTGCGTGACAATTTAGAATTACCGAGACCGAAGTTGCACTTGCGCACCACCATTCGAGGCGATTGTGTCAGATCCACTTTATCTCAGTCTTTGGTTTCCCGACTTCTCCGGGCCGGAAATGTTGCCCCACGCTTTTAGTGTTCTGCAGCAGTTTCCTTTCTCGGCCCAGCGTCCGGGGATCACCTACTTTGCGCTGCATCCTATTTCGTGGGACGAGGCTACCGTGCTGGAGCGCCGATTCCCGGCTGGAATCGATCCTGGGCAGGCTACCCTGATCGCCGCCGAACTAGTCCACGATGACTATGCGTACGTGTTCGAAGCGCACTGGGACCTGTGGACTCCAGACGAACCAAACGCGAACTGGGTGCTCGAGCCAGCCACGGTGAGGTTCATCGTCCAGGGAGAAGAATTTGACGAGGGGTCTTACCAACAGACGGGACATATCGAAGTGGACTTCGGTCTGGACTCGTACTTTCTGCAGCCCGAAACGTCCCTCAGCGAGCAGACTCGCGCCAAGATTCGCGAGAACGTCGCGAAGCTGGTCGAATTCTCGACGAACGTCGAAAAAAATAGCGGTGCTAGCGCGCGGCTGCTCTGGTCAGAGTCGGAGGAGAGCCTGGCGCAGAAACTAATCGCCCGCCTGCAAAAGGTGCAGTAAAACCTGCAGGTCAACGGAAGCGCAGAGTGATTCGCGCTCCCGCGTCAAAGTGTATCTCTGCGAACCTCTCCCCCCTGCGACTCACGATTCTATTTTGTTCTTCCGCCTTCGACTTTCAGTTTGTCACTCGCCCCAGCTTGCGCCCCCGCCAACCGTGCCGTGAGCACGCGGAACGGAGAGCAAGACACATAATCCATGCCCACCTGATGGCAGAACTCCACCGAGGACGGGTCCCCGCCGTGTTCGCCACAGATCCCCACTTCCAACTTGGGCCGCGTCTTTCGCCCTCGTTCGATGCCAATCCGCACAAGTTCGCCCACACCATCGCGGTCAATGGCAGCAAACGGATCCTGTTTTAGAATCCCTTCCGCCAGATAGGTTGGCAGCACTTTGTTGACGTCGTCGCGAGAGAAGCCGAACGCGGTCTGTGTCAGGTCGTTCGTGCCGAACGAGAAGAACTCTGCCTCCTTGGCAATCTCGTCCGCGACCAGACAGGCGCGCGGCAGTTCAATCATCGTGCCGACTAGGTAGTGCACATGCTTCCCTTTTTCTTTAAACACTTCCTCCGCCACGCGACGCACAATCGTCCCCTGGTTCGTCATCTCCTTCACTGTCGCGATGAGCGGGATCATCACCTCCGCGTGGGTCTTTATGCCTTCCTTCTCTACGGCTACGGCCGCTTCAATAATGGCCCGCGCCTGCATCTCGGTAATCTCCGGATAGGTGATTCCCAAGCGGCATCCGCGATGCCCCAGCATCGGATTGAACTCGTGCAACTCCTCCACTCGCGCCAGCAACCCGGAAAGAACCTTCTTCAAATCACCGGCTCCTTTTGCGCCGTACTCACGGTATTCCTCCACCAAAGCTTTCTTCTGCTTCGCGTTCGCACTGGGCAGGCCGGCGATGTCGACCATGAGCTTCTCGCGCTTCGGCAAGAACTCGTGCAACGGCGGATCGAGCAGGCGGATCGTCACCGGCAGCCCGTCCATCGCCTTAAGCAACCCAATAAAATCAGCGCGCTGCATCGGCAACAGCTTCTTTAGCGCGATGCGCCGGTCCTTTTCATTGTCGGCAAGAATCATGGCGCGCATGTGAGGAATGCGATCCGGAGCAAAAAACATGTGCTCGGTACGGCACAGGCCGATGCCCTCCGCTCCAAACGCTTTCGCTTGAATCGCGTCGCGTGGAATGTCTGCATTCGCGCGCACTCCGATCTTACGGAACGGTTCCGCCCAGCCCAGCAGCTTCTGCAAGTCGGCATCATCAGTCGACGGCTCCAGCGTGTTCAGCTTCCCCTTAATGACGCGCCCGCTGGTTCCATCGAGTGAGATCCAGTCTCCTTCCCTGAAGACCTGGCCTTTGACGCGCATCGCGCCGGCCCGCTCATCGACTTGAATATCGCCCGCGCCCGCCACGCAGCATTTCCCCATGCCACGCGTCACCACCGCGGCGTGACTTGTCATGCCTCCGCGTGATGTCAAAATGCCAGCAGCGACTTCCATGCCCTGAATATCTTCGGGCGTGGTTTCCGCTCGAACCAGAATCACGGGATTCTTCTTGGCGCCATGTCCTGCCTTCTTCACCGCCTCTTCTGCGGTGAAAACGATCTGCCCTACAGCCGCGCCCGGGGACGCCGGCAATCCCGTCGCTAGAACTTCCACCTTTGTGCTCTTCTCATCCAGTCGCGGTACCAGAAAGTCATAAAGCTGATTCGGTTCCACGCGGAAGATCGCTTCCTCTTTCGTAATCAGCCCTTCCTCGACCATCTGAATCGCCACCCGCACCGCCGCCCAGCCAGTACGCTTGCCGTTGCGCGTCTGCAGCATGTAGAGCTTGCCATCCTGGATGGTGAACTCGAAATCCTGCATGTCCTTGTAATGTTTCTCCAGCCGGCTCGTGATGTCGCGTAGCTGATCGTAGACGTGCGGCATAATCTTGTGCAGCTCGGAAATGTGCACCGGGGTGCGAACGCCTGATACCACATCCTCGCCCTGCGCGTTCATCAGGAACTCACCGTAGAACTCCTTCGCGCCTGTCGCCGGATTGCGCGTGAAACCCACTCCTGTACCGCTGGTCTCGCCGAGGTTCCCGTACACCATCGCCTGCACGTTGACCGCCGTGCCCAGCATGTCATCGATATTGTTGATACGGCGATAATGCTTGGCGCGCTCGTTCTGCCACGAACGGAATACCGCGTCCCGCGCCATTACCAGCTGCTCATGGGGATCCTGCGGAAAGTCGCGCTTGGCGTGCTTCTTCACGACTTTCTTATACTCATCAATCACTTCTTTCAGCGCCTTGGCGTCCAGCTCAGTGTCGAGCTTGGCTTTCTTCTGCTTCTTCTTCGCGTCGAACACTTCATCAAACGCCGACTTCGGAATCTCCAGCACGACGTTGCCAAACATCTGAATCAGCCGCCGGTAGGAATCTGCTGCAAATCGCGGATTATTGCTGCGCTTAGCCAACGCCTCCACGCTCTTGTCGTTCAATCCAAGATTGAGAATCGTATCCATCATCCCCGGCATGGAAAACTTCGCACCCGACCGCACACTCACCAGCAACGGGTTCTCGCCCGTTCCCAATTTTTGCCCCTGCAGCGCTTCCAGCTTGGCCAGCGCCTCCTCCATCTGCCGATCGACCTCTTTGGAAACGTCGCCACTCCGCATGAACTCGCGGCAGGCTTCGGTCTGGATGGTAAATCCCGGAGGTACAGGCAGGCCGGCATTGGTCATCTCGGCCAGACCGGCGCCCTTGCCGCCCAGATCATCTTTCATCTTGCCGTTGCCATCTGCTTTGCCGCCTCCGAAAAAGTAAACGTACTTGGTGGTGGTTTTTTTGCTGTCCTGAACTCCAGCTTCGGGGAGGGTAATTGTCGCCATGATGATTAGTCCTTTGTAGTTCGATTTCGTAGCGCCGGCTCCCGCCGGCAATCCGTACATTTAAATTCGAGGTTTGGAAGTCCGGGCGGTCATGCCTTTCCTTCGGTCACGATCTCGGAAAAATCCGCGATCGTGGAAAACTCTTTCAGCAAAGTTCGCAGCAGCGCCAGCCGGTTCGCCCGCACCTTCTCATCCTCGACCATAACCATCACTTTGTCGAAAAATGCATCCACGGGCTCGCGCGCGGTCGCGAGCAGCATCAGCGCGTCGCCATACTCTTTCTTCTTCCGCAGCGCTTCGACCCGAGGTCCGTTGACGTCGATATAACCTGCCAGGTTCTTCTCCTCAGGGGCCGAATCCGGCAAAGCGTGGAACGTCACTCCCGAAGCAATTCCCTTCTCTTCCGCTTGCCTCAGGATATTCCGCATGCGTTTGCAGGCCGCGCCAATCGCCAGAAACTCGGGCATGTGCAACACCTGTTTTACCGCCTCAGCCCGCGCCAGCGCGTCCACCACGTCATCTGCATCTGCCGCTAGAACCGCCTTCACCACGTCATAGGCATGTCCGCGCACATCCTTCAGATAAAATTCAACACGCTCGCGGAAGAATGTCGTCACCGATTCCGAAAACTTCACCTCGTCGACAAACTTCTTCTCCGCGTCTGATCCCTGATAGCCCGCGCGCGCGTCCCGCATCAAGTCACCCAGACGCAACGGCAGTTTTCTCTCTGCAATCACCTTCACAATCCCATTCGCCTGCCGCCGCAAGGCAAACGGATCCTTCGATCCGCTCGGCACCAGTCCCAGCGAAAACATCCCGGCAATCGTGTCCGCTTTGTCGCCGATCGAAAGCACCGAGGCCTCCATCGACCGCGGCACGCCATCTTCGGTCGATTCGGGTTTGTAGTGATCGTAAATCGCATCCGCAATCGCGAACCGTGTCGCTTCAGGCAGCGTAGAATCGAGTTCCTGCACCCGCGCGTATAGCCCGCCCACAATGCCCTGCAGTTCGGTAAACTCCTTCACCAGTTCGGTGGTCAGGTCGGTCTTCGCCAGGCACGCCGCTTTGTGGACAACGCCCGCACGCACCGCCATCCCGCTCTGCTTGATGATCTCACTCAGCCAACTGCACAAACGCTGGACTCGCCGCGTCTTCTCGTAGTAGTTGCCAAGATCCTTTTGGAAGGTGACATGCCGTAACAGTTCCAGCCTCTCCAGCAGCGACCGCTTCTGATCCGTCTCCCAGAAGAATCGCGCGTCGCTGAACCGGGCTCGCAGCACTCGCTCATTGCCATGCCGAATGAGCCCCTCCCGATCGCCGTCGGTGTTCAGCACCGCCAGAAAATGCGCCAGCAGTTTGCCGTCAGCATCGTCCACCGCAAAGTACTTCTGGTGGTCCCGCATCACCGTGACCAGCACCTCTTCGGGCAGCGCTAGAAAACGCGGATCGAAATCGCCCAGAATTACCGACGGGAACTCTGTCAGGTTTACCACGGTATCGAGCAGAGACCTGTCTTCCCTCCATCGCGCTCCGGGAATCCTGCGCGTAGCCGCGTCAAGCGCCTTGCGTATCTGCTGCTCACGCTCCCCGCGTCCCAGAACCTTCGCCGCGCGCAAAGCATCCACATAAGCAGACCCAGCCCGCGGAATCGCGACGTCCCCGTCGAACAACATCCGGTGTCCATGCGAAGTCTTCCCAGCCCAGATTCCGTCGAACTCCAGCGGAATCGTCTCCTCGTCGAGCATCGCCACCAGCCACCGCACCGGACGCACAAAGCGCTCATGCGGCTTCCGCCAGTACATACTTTTTGGCCAGTAGATCGAGGAGAGTTCTTTGGGCAAAGTCTCCGCAAGGATCTCAGACGCGCGTCGGCCTTTCCTGGTAACCTTCGCAGCCAGATATTCGCCCTTCGCGGTCGAGACCGTCTCCAGTCGTGAGACATCAACTCCAGCCTTCTTGGCGAACGCATGCGCCGCGGGCGTAGGCTGACCATCCTTGTAGGCAACGGTCACCGAGGGACCCGTAAGCCGTTCGGTCACATCCAGCTGGGCTGAGAAGATCCCATTTGCCCAGACAGTTAACCGGCGAGGAGTAGACATAGTCGGTACTATAGCCTTTGTTGGTAGAAGCCCCTGTTCTAACAGCAATTTGGCGACGCGGACCCCGAGGTCCGTCTCGGCCGCGTCAATCATCCGCGCCGGAATCTCTTCGCACCCGATCTCTAGCAGAAAGTCTGGCATGCCTTCAAACTCTCAAACTTCTCAAAGCCCATCCCCAAATAAATATGGCGCATCCCACTTAGCGCAACTTACGATCCCACCGGGGACAATTTCTCCTTCACCGCTCGCTTCTCGCGAGCAGGCTCAGGCTCGTCGGACTTCTCGGCAGCGGCTTCGCTCTTCTGCTGATCCACCCAGGCCTTCGCGATACCCACCGCCAGCGCCCGCACGCGCGCAATCACGCCCACGCGCTCGGTGACAGAAATCGCGCCACGTGCATCGAGAATGTTGAACAGGTGCGAACACTTCAGGCAAAGATCGTAAGCCGGCAGCAGCGGAAACCGAGACTTCGTCCGTGCAGACTCCAGTTGATCCGTTCCTGTCTTTCCTTTCCCTTGAGAGACAAGGCGGGGATTTTGATCTCCCAGCGCCCCATACTGCTCCAGCAACTCTTCACACTCGGCCTCATACAACTCGAAGTGCTTCCAGGCCTTCTTCACATCCGCCACTTCAAAGTTGTACACGGAAAACTGCAGCTCATCGGCCAGCCGCACGTCGCCATACTTAACTTCGTGTCCCGTCACCGGATCGCGCGCCCACACGATGTCGTAAATCGAATCCACATCCTGCAGAAAGGCGGCGATGCGCTCCAGCCCATAAGTCAGCTCGACCGAAATCGGAAACAAATCCAGGCCGCCGCACTGCTGGAAGTAAGTAAACTGCGTGACCTCGAGTCCATCGAGCATCACCTGCCAGCCCACACCCCAGGCACTCAGCGTCGGAGCTTCCCAGTTATCTTCTTCGAACTTGATATCGTGCTGCCGCAGGTCGATCCCAATCGCACCCAGCGACTCCAGATACAACGCCTGCACATTCTCTGGCGGAGGCTTCAAGATCACCTGCAGCTGCATATGCTTGAACAGCCGGTTGGGATTCTCCCCATACCGTCCATCCGCTGGCCGCCGCGAAGGCTGCACATACGCCACTTTGTACGGTTTTGGCCCCAGCACGCGCAAAAACGTCTCCGGCGCCATCGTTCCCGCACCCACCTCAACGTCATAAGGCTGCTGCAGCACGCACCCGCGCGCCGCCCAAAACGCCTGCAACCGCAGGATGAGTTCTTGAAACGTCAACGATTTGGGTTTGGATGGACTCATTGACTAAAGCCACTCGCTACCGGCTGCCAACTGCCCAGCGACCCTAAGGTCGCTATTCGCTGAGAGCAGTAGTTGGCAGGTTCCTCACAGTTGCCACGGAACAAGGCAGGCTAATCAATGATTGTAACGGAAGCAGCCGCGAACCGTCAGCTATCGGCTAGAACTCACTCTTCTCCAGCATCCCCGCCGTCACCAGCTTCTTCTCAATATGTCGCTGCAGTATTTGAATCAGAAACTTCCGCAAATCGGCTCCTTGAGCCTTGGGCCAAGGGAACCCCGCAAAGCTCTCCACCGGAGCGCGGAACATTAGCGCTGCCAATTCCCGCGAGTCTTTCGAAATCTCCGAAGATGCCAGCCGCTTGTCGTCGGCGCACATTAATCCGTCGCCCAGCGCGTGAAAGTAAGCTCGGCTTCCGTTCAAGCTTCGGCCGCAGACGATGCACTCAGTCAACTCAGGCAGAAAGCCAACCAGCCGCGTCAGCCACAGTTCGAAGTACGTGACGGCCATCCACACTTCGGCGCCCTGCAAGGCGTGCAGCACCGAAAGCGTCAGCCGGAAGATCGCATCATTGGTCTCGCGATCGGGCAGCAATTCATCCAGCAGCTCGGCCACGTGTCCCAGCGCCACGGCTCGCGCATAACTCACCTCGGTAGCCAGCGGAGACTCCAACACCTCACAGGCATCCAGCCGAGCCAACTCCTGCCGCTCGCGGACGTCATAAAATGCCCGCACATAAGTCATCGGCTCCAGCGCCCCGCCAAACCGCCGCTTCGACTTTTTCGCCGACCGCGCCACGCCACGCACTTTCCCTTCCGCGCGGGTAAACAGCGTAACCAGCAAATCGGCCTCGCGCAGCGGATACGTGCGCAGCACGATCGCCTCCGACTCCATCAGTGCCATGAATGTCGCCGCCCAACTGAATTCCCGATTCTAGTGGACCCGCACCGGGATGGAAAGACCGCGTCCACCATCGTCTTAATTCCTCTGCTTGCCCTTTTTTGCCAGCGCAGACAACTTAGAATCGACTTTCGGGTTCATTTCTACCGGGACTCTTCCTGTGGAGGCAATATGCCCAAAGCGACTGGGATCATCCTTCTTCTGGTTCTAGCGTTGACCATCTCTGGCTGCGGCAGCAACACCCCCGGCAGTCCTGGTTCCGGCAACATTAACGGCACCTGGACCGCGACCCTGACAAATGAAGACGGATCGCTCGCCTACCAATTTTCAGCCACATTTACTCAGAGTGCTAACGGCGGCTTGAGTGTCACCAATTTCACATTCACCTCCGCTGGCTCGTGCTTTGCCTCGTATCCCCCAGATGGATACGGAGAAAGCGGATCGTTCAGCCTGACTGGGAATTCCAACGGCAAGATTATCGGAACATTCGGAATGGTGATCGCCACGCCGAACATAAATGGTCCTATGCTTACTCTTAAGGGGACCGTAAACGGCAGCACAATATCCGGCACCTGGACCGCCAGTAGCACAGGAGGCTGCAGTGGAAACGGCACCTTCACACTCACGCCATCCATGGCTTGAGCGGGCTGTCGTCCTCCGGCAAAAGCAAAGGCGCGTATCCACCGGTGGATACGCGCCTCGATTCTTTCCTCGCCCTTCAGCCCGCACCGCAAAGCTCTTCTCAGAGCCGCTGACAGCTCAGAACCACTCTATCGTCCGATCTATCGTCCGAAGTACGCCGCGTTCTTCGCGGTGAACTCGTTCCACTTCTCCGGCAAATCGTCGAGCGCGAAGATGGCCGATACCGGGCACACCGGGACGCATGCGCCGCAATCGATGCACTCCACGGGATCGATATAGAGCAAGGGCTCCGTCGCATACTTGGGATCATCCTTCTTGGGATGAATGCAATCCACCGGACACGCATCCACGCACGCCGTGTCCTTGGTGTTAATGCAAGGCTCTGCAATCACGTAGGCCATATAGGTGTCTGTCTCCTGAGATCTATACAGATATTTTACTACGACAGCCCATCTTCACGAACCGCACATTCTAGCAAGAAACGCAGGCCGCGGTATAGATTTATTGGCCCGCGCCCCGGCCAAAGCCAGCCTTCAGCCCGTTTTTCGTCAAAGCGAATCTTGGGCAGAAAAAGAAACGGCCGGTAGCGTTTTGCTACCAGCCGTTCTTGTCTCATCTTTCGTTACCGGATCACTAAACTCCCGATCCGCCGCGATTACCGGTGACCGCCGCCACCGTGTCCACCGCCACCGCCGTGGAACCCGCCACCACCGTGGGCCACTGCTCCGCCGTGAAACCCACCGCCAACCGACCCGTGGAAGCCGCCAACCGGGCCACGCGCAAATCCACGTCCACCGACGAATCCACGTCCGCCGACGAACCCACGCCCACCAACGAACCCGCGTCCGCCGATGAACCCGCGTCCGCCAAAACCGCCCCGGCCCCAACCACCCCAGCCCCAGGGCCGTCCCCAGCCATACCACGGGCCAGCGCCGATGAACACGCCACCCGCAAACCAGTCAGGTCCGTAGTAGCCGTAAGGCGCGCAGGCGTAAGGATAATATCCGTAGTAGCCGTAGGAGCAAGCTGGAGGCCCGTACCCTACCCCTACACCCACCGCGACCTGCGCCTGAGAATAGGTCAGCGGCAGCATCAGAACCCCGACCAAAGCTAAATATCTTAGGTACCGCATGGTAACCCCCTTTTCAGATCCGCCACTCTAACTGCAAACCCACCGGATCTGCCAGGTCTTCCAGATCTTGCTTCAATCGGAAGCGCCTATCTATTTGAACTCGGATCGCGAAAAAAAGTTGCAGTTTCGCCAGTGGCTGATTTCAGCCACCCCGCCTGAATTCAACCACTTGCAAGCCGAACCGCTCCGAGGCATCCCTAAACACCCACCAACGCCTCGCTCGGCTCGTACTCCACAATGTAGCCCGCCACTGCGCTGGCCGCCACGGTCAACGGCGATGCCAGATACATCTGTCCCGGACCGCTGCGCCCCGGAAAGTTGCGGTTCTGCGCGCTGATCACCACCTGATCGGGACGCGTCGAAACTCCCGGCCCGGCATTGATGCAGGCTCCACAACTCGGCTCGATCACAATCGCTCCAGCCTTCTGAAACACGTCCAGATACCCCTTGCGCAAGCAGTACTCCCGGGTCTCCTGCGATCCAAACTGGATATAAAACTTCACCGAACCCGCCACGCGCTTGCGCTGCTTCAAGGCGTCGGCGAGCACGGCGGCGTACATGTCCATGTCCTCGTTCTTGCCCGCAGTGCAGGTGCCGCCATAGGCGATCTCGATCGGCACAGGCGTATTCAGCTCGCGCACATATTTTCCATTGCCGGGATCGCCCGGCGTCGCCACCATCGGCGTGATCTCCGCCGCATCCAGCTCGATCACATGCGCATACTGCGCATCCGGATCGCTGTGCAAGCCCTTGATCATGGCCTCGGCTTTCTTCCGATCCATGCCGCGTCGCTCCACGAGAAAATCGACCGCCTTTTTATCCGGCGCAACAATGCCGGTGAACCCGCCAATCTCGGCTGCCATGTTGGTCATAGTGGCGCGCTCATCCACGCTGAGTTCCTCAATGGCCTCGCCCGCATACTCCATAACTTTCGCCAGCGCCTTGCCGCTGCGCACATAGTCGAGACTCAGAATCTTCAGGATGAAGTCCTTCGCCGTGGCGTTCGCATGCCTCTTGCCCCGAATCACGATCCTCACCGACTCCGGCACCTTCACCCGTACATCCTTGGTAATCCAGCTGTTGAAAACATCGGTAGTACCAATGCCGAAAGCCACGCAGCCGATCGCACCCACGTGCGGCGTGTGCGAATCAGACCCAATATTCAACTGCCCCGGCAGCGCGTAGCTTTCCAGCACGATCGAGTGGCAAATGCCCTCCGACCCCTTGCGATCCTTCAGTTCTCCATGCAGCTTGATTCCCTGCTTGGCGGCGAAGTCCTGCTGCTTAAACTTGAGTTGTGTAGCCAGATCGAGCAGGCCAAGCTTCTTCTTCTCCTCCGAGATCACTTCATCAAGAAACGTCAGATGGTCGCGGAAGAAAATAATGCTCGCAGCATCATTAACCTTCGCATCCTTGCCCACATAACGCTCAAAGAAAATGGCTGCCATCGGCGTGACGTACTCATGGCTAAAACGCAGGTCGGCCTGAGCGAATCCGGTGTCCCCAGGCTCCACGCAAGCAACTCCAACCCCGCCTTTTTCGTTTATCATGTGCCGCGCGAAGATTTTCTCCGCCAATGTCATGGGACGTGTGGCGCCGGCGCCCTCGTTCTTAATCGGCGGCAGAAATACTTTCCCCTGCATCCGTGCCACATTGAACGGAAACAACCCTCCGTACTCAATCACCTGCCGGGTAATCTCATCTTCCCCTGCCGTGAACTCCGAAAGCGCAATCTCTTCCCCACCGCGAATCCTGTCGATCAGCGAAAAATCAGTCGAAGTCAGCACTCCCAGGTTCTGGCAATTCTGCTTGTAGATGCGTTCAATATTTTCCGCGATCACTACCCGAATTCCGGCACACATCTCGGCATAAGGCGACTGCTCGCGGCTCGACCCCTTGCCCCGTCTCTTTCCGCTGACTGCACAAACAAATCCCCCACGCTTCACTTCACCGCGGCCGATCGGCGTCACGCTTCCGCATTTCAGGCCGAGGTAGGGAATTTCTCCCAGTGTCTCGTCAAAATAAAAGCAGTAGTGCGCCGGAGTGATCTCGTCGGTTGAAATGTCGTCGCGCAGCTTCGGATTATTCCCAGGATTCTTCATATCCCAGGGCAGATCTTCACCCGCAAGCTGCCGCTTGATCAGATCCGGGTCTTCAGTGAGAAAAAGAATGCGCCCTTGCAGCCGCACTCGGTCGGGTCGCTTTTCGATTTTGCGTTCCAGAAGAGAATTGATCACGTTAGCCTGTAGGACTTAGAGAACTTGGCGACAGCCGGTACAGCCATCCCCAGTTATTGTAACGCGGCGGAGGAAACGTGATCCCTCGATCTGCCACATACGATCTGCGAGATGCTAGTGGTGTCCGTGCGCCGCCTTGTCAAACTTCTCGCCCGCTGGAATCGCCACGGTCAGTCGGTTCTCCTTCGGAGCCAAGGGGCAAGTGGCATAAGGAGTCACCGCACACGGAGGATTGTAGGCACGGTTGAAGTCCAGAACTACCGTTCCGTTCACCACCGGCTCACTATCGAGAAAGCGCCCGCCGGGATAAGTATCATTCTTGGCTGTCAGATCGTTGAACACAAACGACAGCCCGTTCGATGGATCTCCTCCCAGCGCAGTCAACCTCTGTTCCTGGCCGTTGATCTTGAACACGACTGTCCCCGCTACCGGCACTGGAGTCACATCGCCCAGAATATTGGGCACGTCGATCGTCGTCTTGCCATCGGACGGTTCCCAGGTACCGGTCACCCGATAGTTCAGATCGAGGGGATAAAATATCAGCCCTTTGAAGTTAGCAACCGACGCGCTCTCCAGGTCCTTCACGCGAATTCCAACGCGTTCCCCGCGCACGATCACGTGAAAGCGCAGCGTGCCCATCTCCACCAGCGAGGCGTGCCCCGAAACATCGGGATCCAGCTTCGCTGTTGTCAGCGTAGCCCCCGCCACCGTTGCATGCGCGGACGGAAGCAGCTTGACGGTCACGACCTTGCCATCAAGATGGAATTCACCGGCGTGTACCGGGCCCTTGGGAAATACGACTGCATTCTCCGGCGCCGTACCGAAACTATTGACCCCCGGCTTCAGCCAGAACAGTCCGGCCAGCGGCAGCCAGTTCTGCTTCAGGTCATCAACCTGTTCAGTCTTCCATTTCTCAAACGACTGCACGTAAGCCGCCGCGTCGGGAGCCGCCGGCGAAGAGCCGAACGCACCGACGACGAGAACTGCCAATCCCAGCAGGATGACTGCGACCGGAACCAGCCGCATGTTTTTCGTAAGCATGGCTTCCTTCCTCAATGTCCTCCGGTTGCGATGGTTTATCCCTTATACGCCCGCGGATCCGGAAGTGGCTCTAACCCTCGCCCCGCAAAGACATCCTCGAACTCTCGCAGCAGCGCTTGGTGAATCAGCCCGTTCGAGGCGACCGTCTCGCGGCTGTTGATTTCGAACAGCCCTCCGTTAAAGCGCGTCACTTTCCCACCGGCTTCTTCCACGATCAGCACTCCCGCCGCAGTGTCCCAGGGATTAAGATTGAATTCCCAGAACCCATCGAAACGTCCCGCTGCCACGTTGCACAGATCGAGTGCGGCCGATCCCGCACGCCGCACTCCGTGCGAGTGCAGCGTGATCTGATGATAGAAATAAATATTCGGATTCTTATGCCTCTTCTGACTGGGAAATCCCGTGGCCAGAAGGCTCTCCTTCAATGCAGCCGTTTTCGAAACTTGGATGGGCTCGCCGTTGAGCTGCGCACCTCTTCCCTGCTCCGCGGAAAACATTTCATCGCGCGTTGGATCGTAAATCACCGCTGCGATGCGTTTGCCTTCCGCCTCGAGCGCCTGATGTTCCAGAGCAATCGACACGCAAAAGACAGGAAATCCGTGCGCGAAGTTCGTCGTTCCGTCCAGCGGATCGACATACCAACGATACTCGCTGCCCTGGTCGCTAAGCCCCTGCTCTTCGCCCAGAACGTCGTGCGTGGGCCACTGCTGGCGAATGCGTTCTCGGATCAACACCTCGGCGGCGCGATCCGCCGCCGTTACCAGGTCGGCATCGCCTTTGTATTCGATTTTCAGATGCTGGTGGAAGTGATGCATCAGCAAAGCACCCGCTTCCCGAGCGATGGCCGACATGGCGGGTAGAAAGCTGTCGGAACTATTAGGCTTTGTCATCCTGAGCTAACAAGCACTTGTGCGCTTAGCGCCAGCGCCTGTGTAGTCGAAGGATCCCATGCCGCCGTGCGCTGCCATCCGCTCGGCAAGGTATTTCGATCACCGCCGGTGCTAGCTGCCGGTCAAAATGCAGCAAACTACTTTCTCTTCCCGCCGTCTTCCGCGATATACATGATTTCGTGCTTGAAGATGAAAAGGTTAGGAGCACCTTCGCGCGTCAGGCGCACCATGTGCTTGTCGTAATACTCAATCCAACCAGTCACTGTCTGACCATCCATCAGCTTGACGCTGACTGACTTCTGCCTCTCACCCAGATCTTTAAGGAAGCTGGCCTCTTCGAAGGTTTCCTCTGGGGGCGGAGTCCGGCCACGCTTGGCGGCATTGGAGTTTCCCTGCGCGTGGAAAGGCATGGAGGCATTGTACACGCAGCCGCTTTCGCGCTGATTTACCCTCGGGCATGAAAAAAGCCGTGGGCGTCGTACGCCACGGCAGCCCTGGACGATGCGGCTCTAGAAAGTGATGCGCAGCCCGAACTCGAACTGGCGCGGAGCTCCAAGCGCGTAGGTTCCCGACTGCAAACTCGTTCGGAACGGTGTATAGCTCGAGCCCGGAGCCACGCCGCCCACAACATTTGGCGCCAGCACCCCGTTCGGCCCGGGTAACAAGGAGCCACTCGGCATGTTGCCCGGCTGGAATGCATTCGCGAAGTTGAAGACGTTAAAGACGCTCGCGCTCGGCTCGATAGTCACGCGATCCTTGACTTTCAGCGGCCACGCTACTCTCAAGTCCATCGTTTTGAGCCAGGGCGTTGCCACAGCGTGGGGAGCCACAGAAGCGAGTGTAGGCATGATCCAGCCCAAAGCAGCCATGTCGGCCTGGGTCATAACTTGCGTTCCGGCAATCAGGCCTGGACACTGTATGTTATTTCCCACAAGGCAATCCCCCGCAGGTGTAAGTGATCCGGCGAAGGTGTGGTTGTAAGTGTTGATTGCGCTTTGCAGATTGTCGATGGTGATGCTGTGCCCGAATTGGCCCACTTGAGTTCCCGGCACGGGCTCTGGAGCTGCGGCTGCCCCTAGCCCGGCACCTAGCCAATCGGTAGCAAAGATTTCGCCTCCGTTGGTCAGCTCCGGCAATTGCAGCGTCTGTGGAAGTGGGCTGTAGAAATGTCCGATCATGCTGATCTTCGTATAGAACGGCAGATCGAACGTCCCCGTGAACGAGACCTGATGTTTCCGTTCCAAAGCGCTCGGTCCCGTGAAGCGTCGCGGATCGTCGTTGTCCGTTGCCAGGTTGACGAAGTCCTGGTCCTGCATTTGGCTGACCAGCCTTGAGAGCGCGTACGACACTTGCAAGTTCGCGGTCTTCACGCCTCGCACCGGCTTATCGATCCGCGTCACCAGCCTCATCTGCACACCGCTGTACACCGAGCGCCCGTCCGGAAACAGCATATCGACTCCGCCCAGCGCTCCGTTATTCTCCGTGATCGGGTTCGTACCCGGAAACGCGCAGTAGGAGCAAGGCCCGCCCCCTGCCGCCTGAAGATTCGAATCTAATCCCGCCCGGGAATACGCCGCCTGCGCCCCCGCCACTCCCAAAGGCGTTCCATTGACGAAGGTCGAGTTGATCATGCACGTAACCTCACCCAATCCCGGAGCGCAACCATTGGCCACCTGAGCCGCATCCCGAGCCGTAACCGCATTGGCCTGATTGAAGCTGCGCGCCGCTCCGCTGTGGTTGATGTCCTGCCCGATCAGGTAGTGTTCGCCGATGTTGCGCACGTAGTCCACGCTCAGCACCGTTCCCGGACGAATCTCCTTCTCCACGCCCAGGTTCGCCTGCCACGAACGCGGCGTCCGGTAGCCCGGATAGAATAGGTCGTAGCTGGGATTCAACGCAGTGAGCGTAGTACCCACAAAGTTGCCATTCGGCTGCTGCCCTGTCACACCCGCAGCCGCCGCCTGAAAGGCGCTGCTTAGCGCCAGAATCTGTGGCGCAACCGTCGAGATCGTTGCCCCACAAAAGTTCGGCAACACCTGCAGGGCTCCAGTAGTAGGATTTGCCACAACCGTCGCCGCACCCGCAATCGATGTTCCTGCCGCTCCAGGGCTCGTCGGCCAGTTGAACGCATTCCCTACCCCGCCCTGGCAAACCTCCGGAGAGTCCGCGAAAATTCCTTTCGCAAGCCGGGACGGGCTGTCCAACAACGGGTAATTCCACAACGAGTTCCCATAGAACAATCCGCCCCCGCCACGGATTACCGTCTTGCCGGTCCCCCCAGCATCCCACGCGAATCCCAGCTGGGGCGCGAAGTTCTCGTTCGGATTACGGATCCTCTCACCCAACCCGGCGCCCCATTGATTCAAGTCCGGCAACGCACCCAGCCCGCTATCCGTTCGCCCGCTGTCCCGCACATAGTGCAGCCCATAAGTCAGCGTTAACTTCGGCTTGGCCTTCCACCCGTCTCCCACATACATTTCCACCCGATTGTCTGGACCCAGTCCTCCACCAGGAAAGCCAAACGAAGTCTTCGCAGTGGAGAACTCAACGCCGTTGCCCAAGCTAACCCAATCCGCGGGATAGGAAGTCGGATCGGAAGAGGTCGATCCCACCAGCGAAGTCGTACCCACCTGCGGAAACGCGGAGTAGGCCGACAGTCGTCCGCTGTCGATGCGGTTGAAAGTAATCCCGTAGCGAATGATGTGCTTGCCCATCATCCTGCTGCCGTCGTACCTCGCCAGCTTGTCAGATTGCACGGTTTGCTGCGGCCCCAGCCAGCTCGGGCCGCCACAATAGCTTCCACCCTCGCTAAGAATGCAATTCCCCGCCGTCGACGCGCCAATATTAATGCCCAACCCAGGGATGGGATTATCCGCCCCGCCCAGACTGCCCGTCCTATCCTCCATCTCATTTCTAAGCTTGAGATATTCAAAGCGCAGGCTGTGAGCGTAGGGCCCAGTACTGAAATCGACGCCCAACGCGTTGGTCGCGGTGTTGTTAGTGTCGCGGGACTGCTGTGTGGAACTTGCGGAGCCAGTAGGGCGCTGATCGCTGTTTTGAAAGAAATTGAACCGATAGAACGCCCGTGTGCTGCCCCTCATGTTCCAGTCCACGCGTTCATCCGTGTTGAACTCCCGGTAAGGCTCGGCGAGAGTAGCCTCCAGTCCATCAAACGGAGGAGCAAAAGCCTCGCCCGTCGTGAGATCCTGCTTCGCGCGCTCCGCGTCAGCGAACCAGAACACCTTATCCTTAATAATCGCTCCTCCCGCGTCTCCGCCAAACAATTCCCGCTGAAAAGAAGGTGAAAAAGATGCCGTGGAACCCGGCAGGTCTGCCGCACCCTGATTGCCCCGGAACACTCCAAATAACCCACCGTGAATCTGATCGCTTCCCGATCGGGTAATAACGTTCACCCCGCCTGAGGACGTCAGTCCCGTCGAGAGGTCGAGCAACGACTGGGACAGCTGGAATTCCCGGACCGCGCTCACAGGAATGTTTTGCGTGGTCGCGCCGACTGTCTCTTCACTGATGTCGACTCCATCCAGTTCGATCCTTTCCGAGCGGCCGTACTGGCCGAGAAGTGAAATCGTCGAGAGCCCATCCTTGCCAGTGAAGTTGCCTCCGTCTTGCATCTGTACTCCAGGCTCAAGCTGGGCTAGGTCAGCAAGATTTCGGCCGTTGATCGGCAGCTTCTCTATCTCGTCGCCGCTCACCACGCTTTGCACGGTGCCTTGTTCAATGTTGACCGTCGTCCCGCCCGGAACCTGAACTTGCCCGGCTTCCGGCCCCACCCTCATCGTCACATCAGCATGAGTCACATTGCCGACCTGAACCACCACAGGCAGCAATGCCGGGTTGAATCCTTTAATCTCGACTAGCAACACGTAGTCTCCGGGCTGAATCGGCCCCGATGAGTACAATCCCACCGCGGAGGTAGTCACATGAATTCGCGCCCGCGTGGCTTTATCCGTGATACCCACCTTAATGTCGGCCAGGGGTTTCCCTTGCGGATCCATCACGATTCCCACGATACTGCCCGTACCCACGGTCTGGGCCAGAAGCCACGGCGAGGCCAACAGCAGGGCCGCTGCTGCCAACAGCCCGGCAAAACGGCGAGCGGAATTAAAGTTCAAGATCGCTAACCTTCCCTTCCCAATCTTCACAGAACTTCTCTCCTGCGTTTTCATCATTTCCCGGCCGGTAACTCCCGGCAGCACTTTGCCTTGTAGCCCAGCCTTTCAAGATACCATTCAAGAGAGAGCCTTCAGAAGTCAGACTTCGTCGTGTAGTAGCCGGCCCGATGTCGCACGTGGTAAGACAACGCATCCGCAGGCCCGGAGACTCCCACCTGAATCCGCCGAAACTGCGAGTTTGCCGTCCGTTGCGACGGATAATAAGCCAGCAGGTATTGCGTGCGAAGTTCGTCGCTGATCTGGTGGAAGGCATTGTCCAGTTGCGACATGGAAGTCGCATAATAGTACTTTCCGCCCGTATCCTCCGAGAGTTGGATCAGCGCGTGCTCACCCCCAATTTCGCGGCCTGCGCTGTTCTCGATAGGCACCACAATTATGCTGTAAACCAGTGCCTCGGCCTCTTCGGCGGCGCGTGCCGCACCTTTATAGTCGATTCTGCTGACCGTGTCTCCGCCGTCGGTGATCAGCACCAGCACTTTCCTTCCCTGTCGGCGGTCGAGCGAACGCGAGGCCAGATAGACGGCGTCGAAAAGCGCCGTAGCCGCGCCCAGGCGGATATGGTCAATCCCCTCGTCGATGTGCTTCAGATCGGCGGTGTATCCGAAGGGCGACTGCGACACTGCTTCACTAAAACTAAACACCGACAAAGCATCGATCGGCCGCACAATATCATGGGCAAAACGTTTGGCCGAAGCCTCCTCCAGCGGAAGGTCATGCCGTGTGCTCAGGCTTGTATCGATCGCCAGTGCAATCGAAATCGGCAGCGCGGACTCTTTGTCGAAGACCGAGATCGTTTGCTCGCGGCCATCTTCACGCACCAGGAAATTCTCTTTCTTGAGCCCACCCACAGGTGCACCATGAGCATCGGTCACGGTGACGTAAACGTTCACCAGTTTGACGTCAACTTTGAGTGTGGTTTCCGGGTCCGTCTGCGTTTGGCTTTGCGCCCCAGTCCGCTGCGGATACGACGCAACGCAGGCCAGCACGAGCAGAGTCACGGTAACGGATTTTCTCATTCGGTAAAAGAAGTATACCTGCGCAAATTGGACCCTGTGGGACGGCCAAAACAACTCTTGTCATCCTGAGCGAAGCGAAGGACCTGTGTAATTGCCGGCGCTGCCACACCCGCAACCCACCGGCAAACTCAAACCCGCTCACTTAGATGCGAGGTCCGCTCCGGGGCTGCCTTGGCTCCGCCGAATTTCCTCGGTAAACGCCTCGCCCTCTGCCCACACCGCTCCATCCTCAAAATACTCTTTCTTCCAGATGGGCACGGTTCGCTTGAGCGTATCGATTAGCCAGCGGCAAGCGTCGAAAGCCGCCGCGCGGTGAGCCGAAGAGACCACGATCAGCACGCTGGTCTCGCCGATCTCCAGCCGCCCCAGCCTGTGCACCACCGCAACCTCGCGCACCTGAAACTGTTTCAGCGCCTGCTCAGCCAGACTTTCCATCTGCCGCAGCGCCATCTCCTCATAAGCTTCGTATTCGAGATAAAGCGTCCGCCGACCCCGCGTCTCGTTGCGCACCACACCCTCGAACGCAACCGCAGCCCCGTCCTCGCCCCGCTTGACCCGCTGAAGCACGCCCAAAGTATCAATCGGATCTCGCACAATCGAAGCGGAACCCGAACCGTAGCGCCGGCGTCCCGCCGGCTGTCCAGAGGGCGTCTCGCCCTCCAACCCGCCACTCACCGGCGGCAGCAAAGCCACTTCATCGCCGGATTTCAACTCAGTCTCCACCCCAGCGTATTCCTGATTTACCGCCACGGCGAGCGAACTCAGAGATTCTTTCAGCCGCGGAACCCGCGCCACGTAGTGCGCCAGCACATCACGCACCAAGGCCCCATCCGGCAGCTCCAGCAAGTCACTGGACTTGCCCGCCAGGTCTTTCAATCCCCCGAAAAAAAGAATCCGCACGCGCATGAGAGCTAGCCGGGGCAGTCATCTGCTACATCAACGGTCGTATTCCACTTCGTGAACGCTCGTATTCCACTTCGTGAGGCCGACTTCGTCAGGCCAGAGCTCGGGAAGGGCACGGCTTCAGCCGTGCCGCCATCCGCCAGTAGGAATCAGGGCTTTAGCCCTGAGGTATTACCCAGCCCTCCGAGCACGAGACCGCTTCCCAGTTTAACGCGAGATCGGCTCCCTGTTCGTCATCCAACCCGCACCGGGCGTTTCCAGGAAGCTGCGCCGAAATTCCCTCCGTCGAATCGAACTAGGCACACACCTAAGAAAGAGGAACCGACCAACCACGCACTCTCCCCTGAATATCCTCCCGTCGTGGTCGAATTCAAGAAGCAAATTCGCGCCGCCGATGCCATCCCTGTTCGCGACTCCGGAGTACGACTGCGGCATAGCTGGAGTCCTGAAGAACGCCATCGACTGGACGAAGCCGCTAGGAAACTCGCGCAGCTCCTGCTGCAAAATCTCGTGGATTGGACCCATCGCGTCGGGAAGTGAGTTGCGCGCAGGAAAAGTCTTCATCCATCTTCTGCAGCCGCGCTCCCTGGTGACTCAAAACGAGCCCTCGGCTTTTGACGCTGACTAAGATCTCTGGATTGTTACACTTGGGAGTGATTATAAGTACACTTCGATACAGACATTCCTGCATGCACAAATGTTCCAGTCGGAACATAACTCACATATGTTCCGGTTGGACCAC
>DATHMS010000168.1:0-29649 GCA_035486795.1 Candidatus Sulfotelmatobacter sp.
GATCTCCTTTTGGGTCTCGGGATCGAAGTCGGTCATGTCAAACATCCGGCGAACTTCGACCATTTCGGTGTCCTTTCCGGGGATGCGCGAGGCCCATTCGAGTGCCTCTTCGCGCGACTTCACCTGGATGATCCAGTAGCCGCCCACCACTTCCTTTGCTTCCGTAAATGGACCGTCGGTCACTTTCGATCTTCCGTCTTTGAAGGTGACGCGCGCGCTCATCGTCGCGGGCGGGGTCAGCCCGTCAAGCGCGAGAAGCACGCCCGCTTTCCCTAGTTCCTCGTTGTACTTGCCCATTGCCTCCATGTCCTTGAAGTCGGGGACCGTGCCGGGTTTTGCATTTGCGTAGTCTTTCGGATACATGATCATCATGAAACGCATAGTGTTCTCCTTGTGTAGTGAGCAGTGAGTATCGGGTGTTGAGCGCATGCCGGTTGCCCGGCCTTCACCCTATAGTCGAACGGCCGGCCGTAATTCGACAAGTCGTCGAAATTTGTTTCGACTGCCGAGTTCGCTCTTGCAGGAATCGCCGGCATACAGAGATAATCTCCTCAAGTAACTTGACAGCGTCCCTTAATCGCCGAATACTAGGAATTGACAGAGAGCTGCACCACGTTTTATGGCCCCGCCAATGCGGGGCCATTTTTTAGCTCGCAAATTTCTCGATGAGTTTTGTTTCGATTCCTCGAATCCGCCCTTGCAGGAATTACCGCCCTGATTCTTGTTGCGTCAGCGCCAGCGCCTTCTTATAAGGCGCACGAAGCCTCAGCTGTCCGCCGAGCCTGCACGAGGAGTCGATGCCCTATCTCTCCTCCGTCCGCTTCTTACCCTCCATCATTACTCTTCTCAATATCCGGTTAATTCGCGTCTGGTAACCCGGGCCTTTGGACTTGAACCAGTCGACCACCTCGGAATCCAAGCGCAACGAGATCCTCCGCTTGCGTGGACGGTTCCAGCGTGCCTCTGCACTCCCCTCCTCCTCCGCCAGCAACAATAGATCGTCCTCAACTGATGCTTGCAGCTCGATAAGCCTCCCAGGCCGCGACCGCGCCTTTCGCCGCTTTGCTTTCTTGCGCTTAGCTGTCATGACACAATCGTATACCCCTTACCGTCATGACGTTATGTTCCAGCAGGAACATTGGCACAGTAGAGGCGAGCCTCTTACTTCAATTCTTCGAGCCGCCTGGCGAGGAATTGCCGCTCTGGTTCCTGTTGGGTTAGGGCCAGCGCCTTCTCATAAGACGCCCGAGCCTCAGCTGTCCTGCCGAGCCTGCGGTACATATCTGCACGAGCTGAATGCGCCAGGTAATAATTTGCCAGTTCGCCATCTGCCAACACCGCCTCGATATGCGCCAGACCGGCCTCTGGACCATCGCGCATTGCAATGGCCACGGCACGATTGAGATGTACGACTGGCGAAGGCTGAACTCGCATCAACCGGTCGTAAAGCGCAACAATCTGCCGCCAGTCTGTCACAGCGACCGATTCCGCCCCAGCATGAACGGCCGCAATCGCAGCCTGCAGTGTATACGAGCCAAAGCGGCGGGAGTTCTGCCCGTACTTCAGGGCTTCCTCCAGCAATGCCACTCCTTCCGCAATCTGCTCCCGGTTCCAGAGCGCGCGGTCTTGATTCTCCAGCAAAATCAGCTCTCCGGTCGAAGAGGTTCTCGCGGCGCGACGGGATTCCTGCAGCAACATCAAGGCAAGCAGCCCAATCACTTCGGGCTCTGGCCGGAGTTCCATCAGCAACCGGCCCAGTCGAATCGCCTCGCCGGTGAGCTCGGACCGCGTTACCTCCGCTCCCGCCGCAGCCGAATAACCCTCGTTAAAAACAAGATAGATGACCTGAAGCACCGCGCCCAGTCGCTCCGGCAATTCCTGCGGCGATGGTACCTCGTACGGGATTCGTGTCTCTCGAATCTTTGCCTTGGCGCGCACAATGCGCTGCGCCAGCGTACGCGGAGTGGTGAGGAACGCTTTTGCGATCTCCTCGGTTGTCAGGCCGCATACCTCACGCAAGGTGAGCGCAACGCGCGCTTCCGGCGCGAGAGATGGATGACAGCAGATAAAAATCAGGCGCAGCCGGTCATCCTCAAGGCCAAGCTCTTCAAGCCTGTCCTCTTCATTTTTATTGGACCATTCCGCCGCACTCCATTGCTCTTCGAGGTATCGCGCGAGCTCGTCTTGAGAAGCATCAAATCTTGCGCGGCGACGCAAAGTATCAATAGCTTTGAATCGAGCCGTCGAAATCAACCATGGTCGCGGGTTGCCCGGTACTCCACTCTTTGGCCACAAGCTCAGCGCGGCCGCGAAGGCTTCGTGCATCGCCTCCTCGGCAAGATCAAAATCGCCGAGCAAACGGATCAGAGTTGCCAGGATTCGTCCCGAATCCACGCGATAAAGAGAGTCGAGCAATTCGCGTATCTGATCGGGGGAACGCTCGGATACGACACGCTCGGACATGACACGCTCGGACATTGACGACGACCTTAGCAAACCAGTTGCCCCGAATCAATTCGGCCACGCCGCGGGAGGTCTGTTATTCCGCTGGGTCGTAGTTCAGGTTTTGCCCGAGCCATCGCTCGACTTCAGCTACGCTCATTCCCTTGCGTTTGCTGTAGTCGGCGACCTGGTCGCGGTCAATCTTGCCGAGGCTAAAATAGCGCGATTCAGGATGGGCGAAATAAAGGCCACTCACGCTTGATCCCGGCCACATCGCGAACGATTCCGTGATCAGCATTCCTATATTCGCCCGGACATCGAGCAAACGCCAGAGCGGACCCTTCTCGGTGTGATCCGGGCATGCGGGATAACCCGCTGCTGGCCGGATACCGCGATATTTCTCTTGAATAAGATCCGCATTACTCAAACCCTCCGCACAACCATAACCCCATTCATCGCGCACGCGTTTATGCAGGCATTCGGCGAAAGCCTCAGCCAGGCGATCGGCGATGGCCTCCGCCATGATCGCGTTGTAGTCGTCGTGCTTGGCTCTGTACGAGTCACACAGTTCCTTCAAGCCGATCCCGCTGGTTACTGCGAACGCGCCGATATGATCGGAGAGTCCGGTTTCTCTAGGGGCAATGAAGTCGGCGAGAGACCGGCAAGGCTCGCGGCCTTCCTTGTTCGATTGCTGGCGGAGAAAGTGAAATCGCTCGAGTACGGTCTCGCGTTTGTCGTCCGTATACAACTCGACATCGTCGCCCACGGCACTGGCGGGAAACAAGCCATATACTCCCCGCGCTGTGATGAGTTTCTTTTCTATGATGAGATCCAGAAGAGCATTGCCTTCGCTGAAGACTTGGCGTGCCTGGACGCCATGCTCCGGGTGTTCAAGAATCCGAGGATAGATTCCTTTCAGTCCCCAGGTATGGAAAAATGGACTCCAGTCGATGAAGTTGCGCAGCGTCGCCAGCGGAAAATTGTCGAGCACGCGCACACCGGTGAATGAAGGCGTGGGCAGGTTTTCCGCGCGCCATTCGATCGGAGTTCGCCTTTTCCGCGCATCCTCAAGCGAGACAACGCTTAACTTGGGCGCGGAGTGGGCTTTGCGAAGCGCCTCGTAGTCGGCGCGATGCTGCTCTACGAACGCAGATTTACCTTCGTCGCTCAGAAGGCTGGTAGTTACCGGCACAGCCCGGCTGGCGTCGAGGATGTGGACTACCGGCTCGCTGTAATGCGGTGCGATTTTGACGGCCGTGTGTGCCCGGCTCGTTGTTGCGCCGCCGATTAGCAGCGGCAACTTGAATCCCTGACGTTCCATCTCCCTGGCCACATGTACCATCTCGTCGAGAGACGGGGTGATCAGCCCGCTGAGTCCGATCATGTCCGCTTTTTCCGCCTTGGCGCGTTCGAGGATCTTTTCGCACGGAACCATAACCCCCATGTCGATCACTTCGTAGTTGTTGCAGGCGAGGACCACTCCGACGATATTCTTTCCAATGTCGTGAACATCGCCCTTGACGGTCGCCAGCACGATCTTTCCCTGGGCCTTGACCACCTCCCCGGCCGCAGCTCTAGCTTCTTTCTCGGCTTCCATGAACGGCGTCAGGTGCGCCACGGCCTTCTTCATCACCCGTGCAGACTTGACCACCTGGGGCAGAAACATCTTGCCCGCACCGAATAGATCGCCGACCACGCTCATGCCGTCCATTAACGGACCTTCGATCACCAACAGAGGGCGGCCGAGCTTTACGCGAGCTTCCTCGGCATCAGCTTCAATGTAGGTGTCGATGCCCTTGACCAGCGCGTGAGAAAGCCGCTCCTCGACGGTGCCGTTCCGCCACTCTTCGGCCTTCTTTTCATTTACCGCCTTGCCGACTCCCTTGAGCTTTTCGCCATAATCTACCAGCCGCTCGGTCGCGTCAGGACGGCGGTTCAACAACACGTCCTCGACCAATTCCTTCAGCTCCGGCTCAATCTCTTCGTAGACCTCGAGCATTCCGGCATTCACAATGCCCATGTCCATGCCCGCCGCGATGGCGTGGTAGAGAAAAGCAGAGTGGATCGCCTCACGGACTTTGTTATTGCCGCGAAAACTGAATGAAATGTTTGAAACGCCGCCGCTCACCTTCGCGTGCGGCAGATTGGCCTTGATCCAACGCGTGGCGTTGATGTAGTCGACCGCGTAGTTGTTGTGCTCCTCCATGCCGGTGGCAACGGTGAGGATGTTCGGATCGAAGATGATGTCTTCGGGCGGAAACCCGACCTCGTCTACAAGGATGCGGTATGCGCGCTCGCAGATACGGATCTTGGCTTCGTAAGTCGCGGCCTGGCCTTGTTCGTCGAACGCCATCACGACCACCGCCGCGCCATACTTCAGAACCTTTGAAGCGTTCTGACGAAACTTCTCTTCGCCTTCTTTCAACGAGATCGAATTAACGATACCCTTGCCCTGCAAGCACTTCAGCCCGGCCTCGATAACTTCCCATTTCGAGGAGTCCACCATGAAAGGCACTTTGGCGACTTCGGGCTCACTTCCTAGCAATTGCAGGAAGCGTGTCATTGCTGTGACGCCGTCGATCATGCCCTCGTCCATGCAGATGTCGAGGACATTCGCTCCGTTCTCGACCTGCTGGCGAGCGACGCTTACCGCTTCTTCATATTTGCCTTCTTTGATCAGCCGCGCGAACTTCGGCGAACCGGCGACATTGGTCCGTTCGCCGATCATGATGTAGACGCCGGCCTGCTGGGTGAAGGGTTGCGATCCCGAGAGACGGAGTGGCTTTGCCTTCGCAGGCTGCGGCGAGCTTGCGCTGTCTGATTCGCTCACGCAGGACTCTCGATCTGGCGGGCGTAGGATACTTCAGAGTGTGCTGTCCCCCACTTCCGCGGAGGCTGGCCTTCAAGCGCCTTCGCGATCGCAGCGATGTGCTCGGGCGTGTTGCCGCAGCAGCCGCCGGCGATGTTGATCAGCCCTCCCCGTGCAAAGTCGGCCAGATAGCGGGCCATATCTTTCGGATCAAGGTCGAAGCCGGTTTCCGACAGCGGATTCGGCAAACCCGCATTTGGATAGCACGAGATCGCCACGTCCGCCTTCTCCGAAAGCTCCTCCAGAAACGGATACATCAGATCGGGGCCGAGCGAGCAGTTCAGGCCCACCGACAGCGGCTTTACGTGCCGCACCGCGTTCCAGAAGGCCTCAGTTGTCTGCGCCGAGATCATCGTCTCGCCGCCGCGCCCCACTGCCGCCGAGATCATGACTGGCAGTTCCTTGCCGTCCTTATCGAACACCTCGCGGATGGCGACCAGTGCGGCCTTGGCGTTCAGCGAGTCGAAGATTGTCTCGACCAGCAGCAGGTCCACGCCACCGGCGATGAGGCCACGTACCTGCTGAGCGTAAGCTGTCTTAACCTGATCAAACGTCACCACACGAAAGCCTGGATCGTCGGCATCGGGCGAGTTCGAGAGAGAGACAGTCAGCGGTCCAATTGCTCCCGCCACGAACCGCTGACGCGAGGTGGCGGTTCCAATACGATCGGCCCATTCACGGCACTGCCGCGCCGATTGCTCGTTGATATCCCAAGCTAGAGTTCCGAGAAACTGATCGTCGACGACTTTTTGATAGAACGCGGGATCCTTTCGGCCACCGCGCTCCCGCGGATCCTCGACAAAGAATTCGCTCTGCGTGATGCTGGTCGCGCCGAAGGTGTTGGTCTCAATGATGTCCGCCCCAGCCTCCAGAAACCGTCGATGGATGTCGCCGATCATCGTTGGTTTAGTCAGCGAGAACAGATCACCATTGTTCAGAAGGCTCTTCGTCGCGTCCTTGAATCGCTTCCCTCGGATGTCCGCTTCCGTCATGCCGTAGGTGCGGATGGTTGTGCCCATCGCTCCGTCGATGATGGCGATTCGATTCTCCAGGATCTTTTCCAGAGGATGCTGGTGAACTTTCTTCATGTCTTTTTGATGACTCTAAACAGCCTTCGATTCGGCCTCAACTTGGCGACACTTCCGCAAAACTCGCCTCCTTTATTATAGCGATTAGCAGATATCCAGGCCCCGGCGCGTGTAATCACTGAAGTAATCGTGATAGCGTTAAAACTGGCTTCAGACCCGAAAGGGCTGACGCAGAAGGGTTTCATCCCTGACGCTTTCATATCAAGACCTTGACGACAAGGCTTGCCACGGAGAATTGAAAAGAGTGCGCACTGAAGCCATCAAGTCTCAAACCAGTCGATTGCCATTTGTCGCGGCTGGCGCGGTCACAGGCATTGGCAGCCTGCCTCTCATGTCGATTTCGTCGGCCGTTCGCTCAGTAGCTGAATTATCGCCGGAAGTTCCTTTTTGGCCCCAGTTGCCTCAACTCTCAGAACGAGAGAGTATCGTTGGCCAAGGCCTCGGTATTGTCGAAACCCTGATTGAACCTCGTGATGAAGGCTACGGTTATCAGGTCAAAGAAGGCCAGATCGATTCGGTTCTCGAAATTCTTCACCGGAGTAGTGGAGAATTGACATCGGCAAACGCGGCCGGCTTCGGCGCGTTCGAAGAGGCGTTGTCATCCGGCCTGTTCAGCTCCGCAGTCGCCGTCAAGGGCCAAATCGAGGGCCCCATTACCCTGTCGGCGTATCTTTTCCATAAGGGTCGGCCCTTCCTGGCTGATCCGGCGCTATTTTCTGCCATCGCATTTCATGTCTCGCAGATCATCGGCTGGCAGATTGACCGCCTGAAATCCGCTGGCCTGCCAGTCTTGCTATTCGTTGATGAACCAGCGTTGTGCCTGGACGCACCAGTGACGAATGTCGTCCCAGAGGAACAGAGGCTCGACGCATTAGCGGCCACACTGCAGGATGCTCGCATTCTCGGGGCCTATGCCGGACTGCATTGCTGTGCAGCGCGCCCCTTCGAGCGCATGTGCCGCGTGCAGCCAGATATCATTTCGTTCGATGCACATGTAGGACTGGACTCGTTCTTTGCCGATTGGCATGCGCTGGACTTTATGCAACATGGTGGAACCGTCGCTTATGGAATCGTGCCCACCCGGCCAGGACTCAACGCGGTCGATTCGGCAAGTATCTTCGTTCGCTGGCTGAAAGCCGCGTCGCTGGCTGGTGATCCCCAGAAATTTGCCCAGCGTGCGATGATCACAGCAACCTGTGGACTTGGCCTACTCGACACCTCCGCGGTCACAGAGTCATTCAACGTCGCGCACAGCGTCAGCAAGCTGATCCGGTCCTTGGCAGGTTCGCCAGAACTGGATGAAGAAGTCGCAACTGGAACCTAGTCTCGATTTCTTCGAAGTGTTTCTCAATGCCGCGGGTTCGGGTCCCGTCGTCTCATTCTTCTAAATCGGTTCGCGGAGAGGAGCGACTCCTCTGCTGCCGCATGCGAGCGGCGTTGCTTGCAGCGAGAATGCAGTCGCCGCCTCCCCCCTTAACGAAAGAAGAGGTCGGGCGCTTCCGGAATAAGCAGGGTCTTCGCCCGGCCTGTCCTTTGCGAAAACAAGTCTGTATCTTCCCCTCGACCCCCTCAACAGATTCCCAGGTGCGAGCTCGTACATGTCCACGTAGTCCGCATATCTCTTTGAATGGCCTTCTTGTCCATGCTGCGTCCTTTTGCGTCAAAGATCATGCTGTCGCCGCGAAATATTGTTCAAAAGGTCGGCGATCACCGGGCGCCATCGCATCGTTCGTCTTGCGTGATCGTCTTGCCCAAGGCTTAGCTTTTTTAAGTTCTTCAGCAAAATGCCTCCGTTGTGAGTTAAACGCTGGAGGGACACTCATAGTCATTCCCGTCTCGGGAGTCTTCCCGCCCTCCTCATATGTTCCATAAGGTCTGATTCGAAAGACGATCAATTCTGACCAGCTTTCCGAAGCCTGAACGTTGATACTCACCATCACAGGGTTCTGACGACCACAAGCCTTAAGACCAAGATTAGAAAAAAGGAAGAACTCGGAAAAGGAAACGACAATGACGACGAATCAGCAGGTTAAGTGTGCCCATCTACCTTGCCGTTGCTCGGTCCAGGCCGGCGACAAATACTGCGGTCAGGTCTGTAAAGATGCGGGGTCTAAGGAGATCGAGATTGCGTGCCAGTGTGACCACGGAACTTGCCCGCTTACCACATGAAGAACGGTAACTTTTTGAGGTGCAGGATGCGTCATCGATTGATCAGCAATTTCACCATGCACATCCGCCGAATAATACTCATGTTGCTGGCAATCTCTGCCTTCGCGGCTCTGCCTTTGCCGGTGAGAGCGCAAACCCTGGCCGATTCGTCAGAGCCCTCGAGCCCGGGCGCGGTTGCAAGCACGACGCCAGCGCCACCAGACCTGACGTACACGCGGCCGACCCAGGCGACGAAGCTCCACAACTACATTTTCGACGCGTTTGGACCGTATCCCATCGCTGGCGCAGCGTTCGCAGCTGGGATTGGCCAGGCCTACAACACGCCGCCTGAGTGGAAGCAAGGTGCTGCAGGCTACAGCAAACGCTTCGGCTCCGACTTCGGCATCGCGGCAGTAACCACTACGACGCGCTATGGGCTGGCCCAGGCTTTCCACGAAGACACGGTGTACTACCGCTGCGAGTGCAAAGGTGTGTTCCCACGACTGCGCCATGCTGTGATCTCGACTTTGACAGCACGCCGCGGCCAGGACGGCCACAGCGTCTTCTCTTTCCCTGCGCTGGTCGCGCCGTATGCCGGCACCATGACTGCCGTTTACGCGTGGTATCCCAACCGATATGGCGCCGAAGATGCACTCCGGATGGGCAACTACACTTTCCTCGTATATGTGGGCGGAAACATCGCCCTGGAATTCATCTACGGCGGACCCCACTCTCTGCTTCATCGCATGCACCTCCCGAATGGGCCCGCCGCGCCAGCTCCAGGTTCAAACCCATGATCGACCAGCAAGCAATTGCGGTCGCAAGCTTTGACCCTCCACTTCCGGTACCTGAGGCCGCAGTGCTATCCCCCACCGCGAGCTCGTCCAAGGGCTTGATCATGCAGTTTCTAGAGTGGTTCGGCGATCTTGGAATGTTCTTCTGGCAAGTAGTGCGGGCCGCGGTGACGCCGCCGTTTGAGTTTCGCGAACTGTTTCGACAACTCGACGAGATTGGATCGAAGTCCCTGCCTCTGGTCGCCCTGGCGGGCGCTGCCACGGGTGTCGTTCTCTCCATGGAAGCCCGTTACAGCCTCACTCGATTTGGGGCCAAATCTTTGCTTCCCGCCGCTATCGTGTTCTCCGTTATCCACGAGACCGGCCCCATCATCACCGGTCTGGTAGTGAGTGGCCGGGTGGGCGCGGGCATTGGCGCGGAGTTGTCGTCGATGAAAGTCACCGAGCAGATCGATGCCATCGAGGCATCCGCGGTAAACCCCTACCGCCTGCTGGCCGCGACCCGCATTCTGGCTTGCATCCTGATGCTGCCCTTGCTGACCCTCGCGGCTGATTGTTCCGGCTTGGTGATGGGTTGGGTCGCTCAGGCCGCGGTTGAGCCGCTCTCATTTCATCAGTTCATCAACAGCGGTTTTAAAGGCGCGGATTTCAGCGATTTTCTCCCACCCACGTTCAAGACCATGTTCTTTGGCCTGATTATCGGACTGGTCGCATGTTTTCAGGGGATGCGGACCCAGGGAGGCGCTGCCGGTGTGGGGCGTGCGGCTACCAGTTCTGTGGTTTTGTCGTCGCTGTTCGTGATCCTGGCCGACGTGGTGCTGGTGAAACTAATCCTTATATTTTTCCCGTGAGCATTCAATATAAACAGCTGGCGAAACAATCATGGAGACGATCGATCAAATCGCGCTGAGGCAAGAAGAAGCTGAGAAAGCCGGCAGCGCGCCGGTTATTGTCGCGGAGAACCTACGTAAATCTTTCGGGAGTCAAACGGTTTTGAATGGGATAAGCCTGACCGTCCACCGCGGCGAGACGCTAGCGGTGCTTGGCCGGAGTGGTACCGGCAAGAGCGTATTACTGAGGCTCGTCATCGGCCTCGAGAAGCCTGACTCCGGCTCGATTTGCATCCACGGTCAAGACACCGCGGGTTTGGCTCTCGACCAGATGGGCGAGATCAGAAAGAAGATGGGTTTTGTGTTTCAGCAGGCGGCTCTTTACGATTCGCTGACCGTTGAGCAGAACGTGGCCTTTCCGCTGCTACACCATAAGAAGGATATGTCGAAAGCTGAACGAAGCGACCGGGTCATGCAACTGCTAGCGGAAGTGGGCATGGAAGGCAACCTTCGGAAGATGCCTTCGGATATCTCGGGGGGTATGCAAAAAAGAGTAGGTCTGGCACGTGCACTGGCTTTAGAGCCGGATGTTCTGCTGCTCGACGAGCCCACCGCAGGTCTGGATCCCATCAGTTCCGGGGAAATCGACGATTTGGTTCTCAAGCTCCAACAGAAATATCACATGGCGTCCATCGTGGTGACTCACGATTTGCACAGCGCGAAGGCGATTGCCGGCCGTCTCGCCCTGCTCAATGAAGGAAATGTCGTAATCGAAGGTAGCTTTGAAGAACTCCAGAAGAGCAATGACAAATTCGTCAAGGAATTCCTAAAGCAATCGTAGGAGAACATTATGTCCAGAGCGGCGCGGTTAGGGGCTTTCATCGTTGCGACACTGGCAATTCTGGTGGCCGCCATTTTCATCATCGGGGGCAAGCAATATCTTTTCAGCTCCACGTACCAATTGAAGGCACAATTCGACAACGTCGTGGGCCTCGACGCAGGCGGCGATGTCCGCGTAGGCGGAGTTCACGTCGGAACTGTGCATGCTATCGTGCTGCCCCACAAACCCAGCGAAAAAGTCACCATAGTCATGGATCTGGGCAAGTCAACTCACCAGATCGTCAAGCAAGATTCGGTGGCCACAATTGAAACCGAGGGATTATTGGGCAATCAATACCTGGCGATCTCGTTTGGATCCGCCGGCGCAGCCGACGTGCGGGATGGCGACATCATCGCCAGCCAGCCGCCCCTGGAAATGTCAGCCCTGTTCAAAAAGACGAGCGACATCCTGGATAGCAGCCAGCAAGCCATCCAGAACACCACGCGGGCGACCGCCAATCTACAGTCGATAAGCGCAAAGATCGATGCGGGTGACGGAACTGCAGGAGCGCTGGTGAATGACAAGCAACTTTATGACAACCTCCAGCAGACGACGGTCGCTATGCGCGACACGATGATGCACGCGCAAGCTGGGGTGACCGACTTCCAGGAGAATATGGAAGCCATGAAGCACAATTTCCTCCTGCGCGGGTATTTCAAGAGCCGGGGATACGAAGATTCCGCCGAACTCGCCAAGAATGAGATCGAGCGGCTCCCGCAAGGCACTCCGACAAAGCAGTTTACCTACTCAGCGAAGCAGCTTTTCGATAAGCCGGATTCGGCCAAGCTGAAGAATCAGAAAACTCTAAACGCGGGCGGCGACTTTCTGGCAAATAACCAGTTCGGGTTTGCCGTAATCGTGGTCTCCGCTGGTATGGAAGGTGACACCCAGAAAGACTTGGTGCTGACCGAAGCGCGGGCAATGGTGGTTCGCGAATATCTGGTCGAGAACTTCGGGTTCGATGATAGTCAGCTCAAGACCCTGGGAATGGGCAAGCAGACAGACACGAATTCGGATGCGGGCTGGGGAGCGGTGCAGATTGTCATCTATCCTGCCGGCACCGAAATCCCACCCAACAAGGTAACCCAGGCAGGAATCGCATCCAAAACAACCCTAGACCAACCAGCTCAGGCTTATGCCGCCACCACACCGAAGCCACAGTAGAAGGTGCCCGGAATTCCATCTCGGGACCACGCTCCCAGAGTGACTCTTCCGCGCTTGAAGTTCGGTTTCTGCTGGAAGGCTTTCCCATCGTCGTTTCTCTGCAAGTCGACAGCTAAAGCACTCTGATCGAGGACGTGGCCCAGCGGTTATTACCGGGGGTCAGGCCGGACGTTCCTCTCGAGCAGGTGCCACTAAGGTTCGGAGACTGCTGCGCCGATAGACAACGAGTGACAACCCCTTCCTCTGCACCGAACTCCGGTGAAGAAAAACCGGGAGTCCAACCCGGAACCCATTTTGTCGCCCGCCAGCCGATTCTTACGACAGACGAGAAGGTCTTCGGCTACGAACTCTTATTTCGCGACGGCATCGAAGATTTTTTTCGGAGTCCGGATTCCGACGCGGCCTCGCGCAGCACGTTGAACAGTTCGATGCTGCTTGGCCTCGACGTCCTTTGTGACGGACGCAGGGCTTTTGTGAACTGCACCCGCGAAATCCTGCTTAAAGATTACGTAACGTTGCTGCCCGCAGGCCAGACCGTCGTAGAGGTTCTGGAGACTGTCCCCGCTGATGACCTGGTAGTGGCAGCCTGCCGTCGGCTGAAGGAAGCCGGATACATGATCGCGCTGGACGATTTTGCGGTGAACGACGAACGAGAAGCGCTCACCGATCTTGCCGATATCATCAAAGTCGACCTCAGGGCAACCTCGGTCGCTGATGCCGCTGCGATGGTGCGGCGCTATGGTCCCTGGCGCTGCCGGCTGCTGGCGGAAAAAGTAGAAACGCGCGCAGAATTCATCGCCAGCACGAAGGCTGGCTTCGTCTACTTTCAGGGCTACTTTTTCCGTCGCCCGGAAATACTCACCGCGCACGAGATTCCCGCCAACCAGCTCAACTATCTGCGCATGCTGACGGCAGTTTCGCAACCTGAGTTGGACGTGCGTGAAATCGAAAATCTGGTCAAGGGCGAGGCGTCGCTGTGCTACCGTCTGCTGCGCTATCTGAACTCCGCTGCCTTCGGATTCAAGGCTGAGATTCATTCCGTGCGGCACGCACTTTCCATTCTGGGCGAACGGGAAGTCCGCCGCTGGATCCGTCTGGTGGCCAGCCTGGGAGCTGGCCAGGATAAGCCGAGCGACTTGGTGCTGGCGGCGCTGGTGCGCGCTCGTTTCTGCGAGCTGCTCTCACCCAGAGTTCAGCAGAGTTCTCGGCACAAAGTTCAGCCTGAAGATTCCGACCTGTTCCTGATGGGTATGCTTTCCCTCATGGACTGCATTCTTGAGATTCCAATGCGCCAGGTGCTCGACAACGTTCCCATCGATCAGGAATGCAAAGCCGTGCTGCTAGGCGCGACGAGTCGCCTGCGGCCGTTTTATCAGCTTATGCTGGCCCAAGAATCCGGAGAGTGGACGGTTGTCAGGGAACTTGCCACCCAACTTCAGCTCTGCGAAAGCGACGTTTCGACTTGTTACTGGAAAGCCATGCAATGGGCGCGCCAGGTAAGCTCGGGGACATAGCCGACCTTAATCAGCTGAATACATTTTGTTCGATGCTTGGCGCGCTATCTCCTAATTCGGTCGTATTCGGGGCGAAAGCAATTGGGATGCTGGTTCGCCCGCTTCGAGTCTCCGCAATCGCTCACGTATGTCACGGCGAAGCAGCGTCACGGAAATACCGCCAAACGATGCCGGATAGCGGTCGAGCCTCCGGAGTGCAGCTTGCAACAAAAGCCTGGTCCCGAGCGGATTGTTACGCTGCAAGTGATGAAACGCCGCCGTCACCTGAATCAGTCCCTGCAAGAATGTTTTCTCCGGCTCTGGCAGCCCCAGCCAGACAGTCTCCCACGCCTCATGTGCGGTGAAGAACTCGCCCGCATCATACAGTCGTAGACCTTCCGCCAGAGCTCCCCGGGTCCAATCGAATTTCATCATCTCCCGTCCATGCTAAAAGCTAGCATGGACCCCCTCCTCAATCCCTTGACCTCGGGGGCCCAGGACAGGTGTATAGTGGCTGGCAGCATTCGAAGCCCACAGAACCCTGCCTGTGGGCACCTGACTGAGTCCGCCCTGCCTTCCCCCGGCGATGGCTGGAATCTTATGAGGAGTTCCCCGGAAGCCAAGCGGCCCGTTGTGCCCAGCAGTATGGCGGCAAGCGTCCTCTGCGTCCGTAGGCTGGTTGCTTGTTGTCTGTTGTCCGTGGTCTGGTTGTTCGCCGTCTCCACCACTGCGCCCGCGCAGAATGCGTCTCAGTCGGCTCCTGCTCCAAGCCCCACCCCGGCTCCTGAGACTAAGAATTCGGTAGAGCTTGCTTCTCACGACGAGCCCGCCACATTCAAAGTGAACGTAAAGCTGGTGGTGGTGCGCGCCGTGGTTCGCGACTCCCAAGGTCACGCCATCGGAAATCTTCGCCAGGAAGATTTCCAGATCTTCGACAAGGGCAAGCCGCAGGTGATTACTCAGTTCGAAGTCGAGCAGCCTGGAACTCTGGCGGCGAGGGCGCATCAACAATCGGTTGAGAACTCCGGCGACACTGCTTCGGTTGATACCTCCTCCAGTGCCGGGAACGTGCCTGCTGTGCCCGAGCGTTTTGTGGCTTACCTGTTCGACGATGTACATCTGGAATTCGGCGATCTCGCCCGGGTGCGGGAAGCCGCGGAGCGGCACTTCGCCACGCTGCGGCCTACGGATCGCGCCGCTATCTTCAGCACATCAGGCCAAACAATGCTGGACTTCACCGACGATCATTCGCAACTCCACGCGACATTGCTTCGTCTCCAACCCCGCCCGATCGCCCGCGGGTATGGGCACGATTGCCCCGATATCAGTTACTACCAGGCAGATCTGATCATCAACCGGAATGATCCTCAGGCTATACAGGTCGCCACCGAGGAGGCGATTGCCTGCAACGGAGACCCAACGCTTGCAACTGCCGCGGCGATGGCGGCGGCGACCGTGCAAAGTACCAGCGCAAGCGTATTGAGTGCCGGCGATCATGAGACCCGCATCTCCCTCGGCTTGCTGAGCGATGTGGTCCGCAACGTATCCCGTAAGCCCGGTCAACGAAGTCTTGTCCTGATTTCTCCCGGATTCATCACTCCGCAACTGGAGTACGAATACACTGAGATCATCGATCGTGCCGTGCGCGCGCAAGTTGTGGTCAATACGCTCGATGCTCGCGGGCTGTACGTCCCGGCCCCGTTCGGAGATCCAACCCAAACGAGCGCGGTCCCTGGTGCGGTCCCTATCGTGACTGCGGGGGCTTCCGCTCAGGACCTTCAGGCCCTATCGCGTGTGCCCTCTGGCGGTAAGATCTTCATCGAGACTGCGGCGGCTTCCGCTCAGGACGACCTTCTCGCCGTCCTGGCAGACGGTACTGGAGGAGTGTTTTTTCACAACAGCAACGACCTCGACGAAGGCTTCCGCCGCGTGGCCGAGACTCCTGAATATTCCTACGCACTGGCCTTCGTTCCGCAAAACCTGAAGCTTGATGGCAGCTTTCACACGCTGAAGGTGACCCTCAAGAACCCGCAAAGGCTGACGTTGCAGGCCCGCCGCGGCTACTACGCGCCTAAGAGCTTTACCAACCCCGACGAGCAAGCCAAGCAGGAAATTGTCGACGCAATGTATTCCCAGGAGGAGTTGCACAATCTACCGGTCAACCTGCACACGCAGTTTTTCAAAGCGAGCGATCAGGAGGCGAAACTTGTCGTCCTCGCCCATGTGGACGTAAGACGTCTGCGCTTTCGGAAACTCGAAGGCCGGAACAACAATGTCTTGACCTGCGTGTCGGCCGTGTTTAATCGCAATGGCAATTTCGTTCAGGGAACGGAAAAGACTGTGACGATGAATTTGAAAGATGACACGCTGCAGCACAAGCTTGACTCCGGTATTACGCTCAAGACCAGCTTCGACGTAAAGCCGGGAAGCTATCTGGTGCGGCTGGTAGTAAGGGACGCGGAAGGACAACTCATGTCCGCAGAAAACGGGACGGTTGAGATTCGTTAAACAGGCATCTTGGAGGGAAGTTATGCGCGATCGCCGGCTGGTTCTTCTGATTGGCCTGATCTGCCTGGCCAGTTGCTGGATATTCCTCGAATTAGGTTCGAACAACTCCGTGGCATACGCCCAGCAGTCCGCCGCGGCCGACACGGCCGACGTCGGGGTGATCCGGACCGAGACCCGTTTGGTTCTCGTGGATGCCGTCGTCACCGACAAGAAAGGAGAATATGTACGCGATCTTGCTCAGAAAGACTTCAAGGTCTGGGAAGATGGCAAGGAACAATCCGTCACCAGCTTCTCTTTTGAGGAGAACACAGGTTCCGCCAACCCAAAGCCCCGCTACCTGGTCCTGTTCTTTGACAACTCAACGATGGATATAGGTGACCAGGCCCGAGCCCGGGATGCCGCTGCAAAGTTTATAGATGCGAATGCCGGTCCCGACCATTTGATCGCCGTTGCGGAGTTTGGCGGCACGGTTCACATTTCGCAGAACTTCACTGCCGATGCCCAGCGCTTGAAGCAAGTCGTGGCAGGTTTAAAGGGATCGTCAGTTTCGCCGAACGCTCCGCCGGTCATGGTGGCGTCTCTGGGAACCCCATCCCTCGGGCCATCACTGGGGAATGCCGAGGCTGACTTCGGCGTCCAAACCGTGTTGCTTGCACTGCGCAGCCTTGCGAAGGGGCTTTCCACTGTCCCCGGGCGCAAGTCGCTGGTCATGCTGACTTCTGGCTTTGCCATGAACCCCGAGTACCAGTCGGAACTGACTGCAGTCATCGATACCTGCAACAAATCGAACGTTGCCATCTATCCCATCGATGTCCGTGGTCTGGTGACTCCAGACCTGACACCGCCCCACAGCCAGCTGACGCTGCCTTCGACCCATTCCGGATCTGGATCGTACGTTCCGACCGCCTTTCACTATTTGGGCACGGACTCTAATCAGCCAAAACTCAGGCTGGCGGCCTTTGCTGAGCCCCTGCAACACGGTGGCGTAGGTGGCGGTGGAGGCGCTGGCGGGGGAGGCGGTCACGGTGGTGGCGGGACCGGAGGCGGTGGAACCGGTGGTGGAGGTACCGGCGGTGGAGGTACCGGCGGTGGAGGAACTGGGGGTGGTGGCAAGGGGGGCGGCGGGACGCCTGGCGGCGGGACCACCGGTGGCGGAAGGCCCGGCGGAACACCAGGCGGAACGGCATACAACAGTAACCTGAACAACCCCTACAATCAGCCCCGGCAGATTGTTCCCCAATTCCCTCCTAGTGCTTCTACCAACCAGCAGGTTCTCTATCAACTCGCCGACGGCACCGGCGGATTTGTCATCGTCAACACTAACGATTTGCTGGGCGGTCTGGATAGGATCGCCAAGGATCAAAACCAGTACTATCTTCTCGGTTACAAGCCTGCAGTTTCGCTTGAAGGAAGTTGCCACACGCTGAAGGTCAAAGTGGAGCGTGGCGGAACCAATGTCCGCGCCCGCAGCGGCTATTGCAACGTCAGGCCGGCAGATCTTCTAGCCGGCAATCCCGTTGAGAAGGACTTAGAGACCCGCGCCAGTGGCGAGATACAGGGCAACGTTACGGCGATGATGCAGGCGCCTTTCTTCTACACTTCGCCTAACACCGCCCAGGTCCACCTGGCCGTGGAAATTCCATCGGCAGCACTGAAGTTTGAAAAGGTGAAGGGGAAACAACACGCAGCCATCAACATTCTAGGCATCGCATACAAGCCGGACGCATCGATCGCCGCGCGTTTCAGCGACACGGTGAATGTTGACCTCGATGACAAGAAACAAGTGGAAGAATTCCAGAAGCAGCCGTTCCACTACGAAAACCAGTTTGATGTCGCTTCTGGCAATTACAAACTAAAAGTCGTCTTTAGTTCCGGAAACGAGAGCTTTGGCAAACTCGAAACACCACTGCTGATTGACCCATACCTCGGTCAGGAATTCAGCATAAGCGCTGTGGCGCTAAGCAACAACGTTCGCCGCGCCGCGGACATCTCAGGGGAACTGGACAGCCAACTCCTCGAAGACAGGACTCCTCTGGTGGTGCAGGGCATGCAGATTTCACCCTCTGCTTCCAACCATTTCAAAAAGACTGACACTGCCGCCGTCTACGCGGAAATCTACGAGCCGCTCATGAAAACTCCCAAGCCTCCGGAGATTGCATTCGAGCTCCGGGTTGTGGAACCGAAGAGTGGAGAGGAGAAATTTCGCATTCGAAACCGCGTCCCCAAGGGAAAAGATGGGGTCCCAGTGATTCCGCTGGGAATCAAGTTGCCGGTTGCCCAGTTGGCCTCAGGCTCCTACCGCGTGGAGCTAAAGGCTATTGATTCGGCGGGCGGCGCCAGCAAAACCCGCACGGCCGATTTTGAGGTGGAATGACAAGGGACGCGCTCGACCTGCAAGAGCCCGTTCGCATATGATTCGAGGATGATTCCTGCGCATGCGAGTTGCCCCGGACGCGGGTCCGCTCGATGATCATCACCCGGAGTCCGCTGAGAATCTGCCTTGGCGGCGGCGGCACTGATCTCCCGTCCTATTACCGGCAGCACACCGGCTTTGTGATCTCTGCCGCCATCAGCCGGTATGTCTATATCACCATCAATGAGGCGTTTCGTCCGCGGATCATCGTCAAATACTCCAAGTTTGAAGATGTGGAGCGCGTCGATGAGATCCAGCACCCGATTATCCGCGAGGCCTTGAAGCTGACCGGTGTAACCGGACCCTATCTCGAAATTGTCAGCCTCTCTGACATCCCTGCGGGTACTGGAATGGGTTCTTCCGGTAGCTTCACCACCGCCCTGCTATGCGCTCTCCACACACTGAAGCGCGACTTCGTGCCCCCGCGAGACCTCGCGGAGCAGGCATGCCATATTGAACTCAAGCTGCTCAATGAACCCATCGGCAAGCAGGACCAGTACATCGCCGCTTTCGGCGGCATCACCTCCTTCCAGTTTCTGCCCGATGATCGCGTGCTCGTCGAACCACTGAAACTCCCGCCCGAAACTCTGGCCAACCTTGAAGACAACCTGCTTCTGTTCTTCACCGGAAGCTCGCGCAATGCGTCTGACATTCTTCGCGATCAGGATTCAAGAACCAAACAGAACAACTCTGCGATGCTCGAGAATCTTCACTTCACCAAGCAATTGGGCCTGCAGAGTCGGGACGCTCTACTGGCTGGAGACCTAAAGAAGTTTGCAGACTTGATGAATGTGCATTGGGAGCACAAGAAAAAACGGTCTCCGGGCATGTCTAGCGGTGAAATCGATCAGTTGTATGAACTCGCCAGAGCCAACGGAGCACTCGGCGGCAAACTGATCGGCGCCGGGGGAGGCGGATTTCTCATGTTCTACACCGAAGAGAAGACTCGCCTCAGGTCGGTCATGAGAGGTGCGGGGCTCCGGGAAGTCCGCATGCAGTTCGACTTCGCCGGAACCACGGTGGTGGCCCATTCGTAGGAGAATCCGGTTTTGACTCCAGCGCTAAATTCGTTGCCGACCGTCGCAATTCTAGCCGGCGGTCTTGCTACCCGCCTGCTGCCCTTGACGGAAACCGTGCCGAAGTCGCTGCTCGAAGTGAACGGCGAGCCCTTTGCTGTGCATCAACTTCGCCTGCTGCAGTCGAAAGGCATCCGACGCGTTGTGTTCTGCGTTGCGCACCTTGGCGAGTTGATCCAGCGCGCCATCGGCGACGGCAGTGCCCTGGGCCTTCAGGTAGACTACTCGTTTGACGGGCCTGCCTTGCGGGGCACGGCCGGGGCCATCAGAAATGCCTTGCCTCAATTGGGCGATCCTTTCTTTGTCATGTACGGTGATTCCTATCTTCCTTGCGACTACGCCGCGATTGCCCGGAGCTTCAAATCCGCAGAGGCGCTGGGAATGATGACGGTCTTTCGCAACGAAGGAAAATGGGACACCAGCAATGTAGAGTTCGAAGCAGGGAAGTGCGAATCCGGAACGATTGTCGCGTACAGCAAGACCGACCGCACTCCACGGATGCGGTACATCGACTACGGACTTGGAGTTTTTCGTGCCGAAGCCTTCCAAGGTTTGCCGGCCGACAAGGCCTGCGATCTTGCTGAGTTGTATGCCGACCTTCTGCGACGAAAGCAACTGGCGGCGTTTGAAGTGCGGGAGCGGTTCTACGAGATCGGGTCCCCGGCGGGCCTGCGCGAGACGACCGAATTCCTGGCCGCGCGGGCAGTCACCCGAGGCTAACAAGTAATGATCACGAGAAATAAATTCGCCCAACAATTTCTGGCGGAAGCCAAAGAAGTAATCGACCGCCTGGACGCCACCAGCATCGAGAGTGCTGCCTCGTTGCTGGCGCTGACCCGCGCATCCGGCGGACGTTTGTTTATCCTCGGCGTAGGAGGCAGCGCAGCCAACGCTTCCCATGCCGTAAATGACTTCCGCAAGATCGCAGGGATTGAAGCCTACGCTCCCACCGACAATGTTTCCGAACTTACGGCTCGTGTAAACGATGAAGGGTGGGCAACGGTATTCGAGGCGTGGCTCCGGGTTAGCCGCTTGCGCGCCAACGATCTCGTCCTGGTGTTCTCGGTGGGTGGCGGAGATCTCGAAAAGAATGTCAGCCCCAACCTCGTCGCCGCTCTGCAATACGCAAAGACCGTAGACGCCAAAATCTTAGGCATCGTCGGCCGCGATGGCGGCCATACTGCCAAGGTAGCCGACGTATGCATCCTTATTCCTACAGTCAATCCCGCCCACATCACCCCGCACACAGAGGCGTTCCAGGCCATCGTGTGGCATCTGCTGGTTTCGCACCCGGCGGTGAAGCAGCAGCAGACCAAGTGGGAATCGACCGCGACCGGCAGTGAGCAACTCCGTCCCGCAGTATTCCTCGACCGCGATGGCGTCATCAACCGCGCCGTGGTGCGCGATGGCAAGCCGTTTCCGCCATCGGGGGTAGAAGAACTCGAGGTGCTGCCCGGGGTCGCCTCATCGCTGCTCGACTTAAAGGCGCACGGGTTTGCTCTGTTTGTCATCACCAACCAGCCGGATGTGGCGCGTGGCACGCAGACGCGAGCGGGCGTGGAGGCCATCCATCAGGCCCTCGCGTCCTCGCTGTCGATCGACGATATCTTCGTCTGCTATCATGACGATGCGGATCGTTGCGCTTGCCGCAAGCCTAATCCCGGGATGTTGCTCGAGGCCCAGCGTAAGCACAAAATCGATCTCTCACGCAGTTTTGTGGTGGGCGATCGCTGGCGCGACATCGATGCCGGCCACGCGGCAGGCTGCAAGGCCATTTTGATTGATTACGGCTACGTCGAGAGAAAGCCGGGGCAACCTCCGGAAGCCACCGTGCGATCGTTGCGCGAGGCCGCCGATTGGATCATCTGCTCCAGCTTGAAGGAGTCAAACAATAAAGATGAAGTCCGTGTCTGAATTGAGCGTTCAGGTGTTCGCCGACGGCGCCGACAGGGCCAGCATGCTCGAACTCTATCGGCAGCCCTACATCAAGGGTTTCACCACCAATCCAACCCTGATGCGGAAGGCGGGCGTCACCGACTACGAGCGCTTCGCGCGGGAAATCCTCCAGCAGATTCCGGACCGTCCTATCTCCTTCGAAGTGTTCGCTGATGATGCAACCGAAATGGAGCGCCAGGCCCGCAAGATCGCTCGCTGGGCTGCCAACGTGTATGTAAAGATTCCGGTCACCAATACGCGCCGGGAACCGATGTACAAATTGATCCAGCGCTTGAGCGCAGACGGCATTCGGGTGAACGCCACCGCCGTTCTCGCACTCGATCAGGTGCGCCACATCGCGCAAGCGCTCCTCGGGGGCGCACCGTCATACATCTCCGTCTTCGCCGGACGAGTTGCCGACACCGGCCGCGATCCGGTCCCTCTCATGAAGTCCGCGCTAGAGGTAATGGCGCCCGAGCCCAACATGCAGCTGGTCTGGGCCAGCCCTCGGGAACTCCTGAACATCTTCCAGGCCGATGAAATCGGCTGCCACATTATTACTGTCACGTCCGACGTGCTCAAAAAGGTCAACTTGATTGGGAAGGACTTGCACGACTATTCGTTGGAGACCGTGCAGATGTTTCACAACGATGCTGCCCATTCCGGATACACGCTGGAACTCACTCCGGAGGAACGTCTGCTGTGTGAATCAATAAAATCCTAGGCTTCTAGCAGCCATTCGCCCTTATCCCGGATACCTTCCCGTGATGTAACCCTCCAACTCTTGAATAGTCTGAGCCTGATCCGACACGATCCACTTCACCAGGTCGCCCAGCGAAACCACACCCAGCACGGCGTCATTGTCTCCGATCACCGGAAGATGGCGGAAATGGTGCCTGGTCATGATCGACATGCACTCGTCAACCGCTTGTCGCGGAGTCACGAACACGACCGGCGAAGTCATGATGTCGCGTACCAGAGTCTCCTTGGAAGAACGACCCTTGAGCGTCACTTTGCGGGCATAGTCACGCTCCGACAGAATGCCAACCAATTTATTGCCGGAAATAACCAGCAATGCACCCACGCTCTCTACCGCCATCTTCTCAACCGCCTCATAGACAGACTGCTCAGGCATAACGGATAGCACTCTGTTGTTGTCCTTGCTCCTCAGTACCAATGCAATCGTGTCCGTAAGTTTCATGACGCCCCTCCGACCGGGCAAGATTATACGCCTCACCGTTTCTGATCCAATCGCAGATGGACCTCCGGTGCAGCGGATGCTGCCCGTCACATTTTCCGGATTCTGGATCCAGGTTTGCGTTTTTGTGCCCTCTCTTGTCTATAATGACCGGGCACGGCGCGGCTTCGGTCCTCCCGGCAGGGAAGTTGCCTTCGCGCTGGTCAAATAGATGGCTCGCGCTGCCGGTCGAGGTTGCGAAGAAATGTCTGTTGACTGCATGAATGTGAGACCCGGAGTCGAGGTAGCCAGCCTCAGCGATGTGGGCTGCCAGCGCGATAACAACGAGGACTCCTACCTCTATTGGGAACCAGCCAGCGACCAGGAATTCCAGCGCAAGGGACGATTAGCCGTGATCGCCGACGGCATGGGCGGACACGAGGGCGGTCAGGAAGCCAGCCGCCTGGCGGTTGAAACGGTTCGCGCAGTCTATGATCAGGCCGCGGGCGACGATCCGCAAGCCGCCTTGGTTGAGTCCCTGACTGCGGCCCACGCGCGCATTCAGGATTTTGCCGAGCGCCATCCGGTATTCCAGGGCATGGGGACCACCTGCACCGCCGTTGTTCTCCGCGGCCGCCAGCTTTATTTTGCCCACGTCGGAGACAGTCGCCTGTACCTGGTTCGCGGCGCGCGCATCTTGCGCCTCACTCGCGATCATTCTTACGTTGGCCGGTTAGTGGAGAGCGGCATCGTCCGCGCCGAAGATGCGGAAAAGCATCCCCAGCGTCACATTCTCACCGCTGCCTTGGGAGCGGGAAGGGAACTGGCGGTCGACGGCGCCGAACGGGGCTTAGCCTTGCAAGAGGGAGACGACCTCCTGCTCTGCACCGACGGCCTTTGGAGCGTCGTGACTGAGGAAGAGCTCGAGACCGCGGTGAGCGGCAAACCTCCCGCCGAATCTTGTGCCGCGCTGGTTAAGCTGGCGCGGCAACGTGGCGCTCCCGACAACGTCACTCTGCAAGTCCTGCGCGTCGGTCCGGAGTCACAACCCTAGGCCAGGGATCAACTCCGGTAACGCAGAATTCTCTTCCGAAACTGCAATCGCATGCACACCCTTTCCGCCTGCTGCCCAGCAGGGATCTGGGTAAATTGCTGAGTAACCTGGTATTAACGTGCCTTTGAATCTCCCGCAGAAACGGAACCGCAATTGCTATCCCCGTGATGTTCAGAAAGTCTACTAATGCAATGGACTTTATGGCATAATCGCTGACCATGAAAATCTCTCAAAAAGGACTTTACGCGCTGCAGGCCATGATGATGCTTGCCCGCCGTCATCATCAGGGCGCCATCAAGATCCGCGAGATCGCGTACGAAGAAGATCTTCCGGAGAAATTTCTTGAGCTGATTCTCCTCGAGCTCAAGAACGCTCGCATGGTTGAGAGCGTGCGCGGAGCCAAGGGCGGTTACCAGCTGCGCCGCGACCCAGCCGAAATCCATTTGAGCGAGATCATGCGTTTGATCGATGGCCCGCTGGCCCCATTTGCTGACGCCGAGCAACTGCGCGTCCTGATCAACCGCGATCTGCCGCACCGCGCCCTCTATCAGGTGTTTCTCGATGTGCGCGATGCGGCTGCCAAGATTCTGGAAAACACCACGCTGGCCGACCTGATCTCCGGCACTGCGCCTCATTCCACGAAAGGCAAGCGCTCAGCCAAGAAGAATGAAAAAGAAAAGGGCAGCGTGCTGCCGATGGTGGTCGCAGGGCAGAAGAATGATTAAGCGAATTCCTATTGGCCCGCGCTCGACTACTGCACTGGTTGCCTTCATGATTCTGATCATGGCCATCGGCTGCAGCGTAAACGATGCGGGTTTCGACTCCAGAAAGCGCCTGTTGGCGCGTCGGTGCGGGTTGCCTCCTTCCAGCTAGGCAACCGTCTGCAGGAAAACTCCCCTTAGTTTTCTCCGTAATTTAACACTGTCTTAACAAAGAAGGAGTAGCTTTGCTTGTTCAAATCACTACTAAGTTGATTGTAATTATGGTGACGGCTGGGTGAACGAAGTATCGCTCGTAAACACCGGCCGCGAGAGGCGAAGGTCGCAGAGTCGCGACCTTCGATTGCGATGAAGTCCCAGTTATTCCCAGGGGAAGTATCGTCTTACCAAAACTCAAAAAGGAGAGGATTGAATTCCATGAAATCAACTAGAACCCTGTTTATCACCGCTCTCACGCTAGCGGCTCTAACCGCAGGCGCCTGGGCAGAAACTCCCGGGTCGGGTGCGTCGGCTGCCAACGCGGCCGCGCCAGCGCCCGCTCCGCCAACCGTAGTTACGGCTGCCGATGTCCAGGCATTGAAAGATGCGCTCGCGGCGCAGCAGCTACAGATCCAGCGGCTTACCGATCAACTGCAGCGCCAGCAGGCCTGGCAGTCCCAGCAATCTGCGGCCCCCGCTGAGTCCAAGAGCGACACAGCCCCAACTCAACCCGCACCGCGGCAGATGGCGGAAGTTAATAGTAGCTCCGCAGTCCAGCAAGATGCTGGGCAAGGCTCCGGACCAAACATGCAAGATACGAAAAACGTCAGCCCGGAGTGGGAGACCCCCCTGTCCATCCACCTCAAGGGTGTCACTATTACCCCGGGCGGATTCGCCGCTGCCGAATTTGTCCGCCGTTCGCGCGAACTGGGCGCGGACCTCGTCACCCCATTCAACAACCTCACCATGCCCGGTGCTTCACAGAGTTCTCTGCCGGAGTTCTTTGGCACCGCTCGCCAGTCCCGGCCTACCGTCTTTGTCGGGGGCAGGTTGAAAGACGTGGAGCTTTCCAGCTACATATCGGGTGACTTTCTCTCTTCTGGCACCACCTCCAACAACAACCAGACCAACAGCTACACGTTCCGTCTGCGGCAAGCATGGGGCCAGGCCAAGTTCAACAACGGATGGAAATTCCTCGGCGGCCAGGCGTGGACCCTGCTGACTGAGATGAAGGCGGGAATCGCCCCCAGCGACGACACCGGCAAAGTCAACGATGCCCGTCCCGCGACGATTGACGCCCAATATAACGTCGGGTTCACTTTCGCTCGGCAGTACGGAATCCGCTTGACCAAAGACTTCAACCAACACGTATCAATCGCTTTCGCCGTGGAGAACGCCCAAGGCACGCTCACCTCACACAACAACACAGACAATTTCCTGCTGGGCGAGGCAGGCGCCACCAACGAAGCTAACGCCTTCAATGGCACCTACACCGCCAATCCGGCTCCCGATCTCATTGCCAAGATCGCCTTTGATCAAGGCCCCGGCCACTACGAGATCTTCGGCATGGCCGACCGGTTCGCCGACCGGGTCTTTCCTTGCATCGAACCCGGCACCAACCCCGTATGTACTGGCACCGCTGTAACGGGCGCCTATAACAGCTCGAAGGAAGGCGGAGGCTTCGGCTTCAACGCGCGCTGGACTGTCCTCAACAAGCACGTCGTTGTTGGCTTACATGAATTCGGCGGCACCGGCGTTGGCCGTTATGGCGCAGCCGGTCTCTCCGATCTTGCGATTCATGCCAACGGAACTCTCAACCTGATCCGGGACTACCAGGGTCTGGGCACGCTCGAGTATCACGGCAAGAAACTCGATGTCTACTCCTACGCGGGAGTGGAGTATGCCGGCCGCGCGTACGACTTCGATGCTAACCCGAACGCTGCGGGGACCGCCCCAGTAGGCTACGTCGGCTACGGGGCGCCGGAATTCAGCAACGCCGGCTGCTACACCGAAACCGTTCCCGGCACGGGCAATACATTCTCCACGGGATTCAATCCCGGCGCACTCGCCCATTGCACAGCTGACACCCGGGCGATCATGGAGGGTACGATCGGCTTCTGGTACCGCTTCTACAACGGACCCAAAGGCAGGTTCCAGTTCGGCACCCAATATTCCTACCTCACGCGCCATACCTGGTCTGGCGTTGCTGGGCCCGGAACATCGGGGTCGCCCTCCGGACTCGACAATATGGTCTTCACCTCGTTCCGCTACTACTTGCCCTAAAACCTTAAGTGGTCCCGCGTCAGTGTCTGACGCGGGACCCCCATGGTCTTAGCTGACCAAGGTTTTACCCAACGTATTTTGACGAGCAAGTTTAACGGACACTTCACTTTCTGAGGGGCGCCTTCCCTTCGGAATCGCCGCCGGCTCGGTTTTGGCTTACTCTCCTTTTCCGGGCCGGTGGTGTTAACCTAAATTTACGATAAGACCTCACACCGGGCTATCGAGTCGAGGTCTTGGAAGGAGCCTGCTTCAACTCTGCCGCGCTTCGTTTCGGAAGGACACGCCTTTAGCCGTGCGCCTGGGTCCCCGAAAGACGCGGGCTTGAGCCCTGAAGGTCTATGAATTCCAGACGCGATTTCCTCAAGCACATTTCGGCTGCCGCGCTCACTGCACGTTCGGCTCCGTCCATCTTGACCTGGGCTCTTCCACAAGGACAGTCCGTCCAGGTTCCCGGCGAAGACGGCATGATTCTTCGTTCCTTCCGCTTCGTCGATCTCGAATCTCCGGTCGAGTATTTCAACACCTGGCTCACTCCCGTAACTCACTTCTTCGTACGCAATCACATGCACGAACCAAGCGAGCTCGATCCCCGCGACTGGCGTCTCTTACTCGGTGGAGAAGTCGAGAAGCCGCTCAGCCTAACCCTGGCCGATCTATCCAAGATCGAGACTCACTCAGTGGTCAACACCCTCGAATGCGCCGGCAACGGCCGAAGTCTGCAGCGGCCCCAGGTACCCGGCATTCAGTGGGGCAAGGGCGCGGTCGGCACCGCCCGCTTTTCCGGTCCACGCCTGCGCGATGTCTTGCAGCGCGCCGCGGTGAAGCCCACCGGCAAGCACGTCATGTTCCGCGGTCTCGATGAAGTCCCCGGTAAAGTTCCTCCCTTTATTCGCAGCATTCCAATCGAGAAGGCGCTCGATGCGAACACTCTAATCGCCACTCACATGAACGGCGCTCCACTCTCCAAACACCATGGCTTTCCAGCCCGCGCGCTTGTCCCGGGCTGGATCGGCGCAGCATCCTGCAAATGGCTCACCGAAATCAAAGTGCTAGACGCAGAGTTCGTCGGCAATTTCATGAGCCCCGGCTATCGCCTTCCGAACCAGCCGATACAACCCGGAGATGCCGTCAAGCCCGAAGACACGCACCCGCTCACCGCGCTGAACGTGAAGTCGGTGATCGCCGGCCCCACCGACGGCGCAATCCTGAAACTAGGCCGAGTCTCTGTACACGGCGCAGCCTGGGCCGGTGAAGCGGACATTGCGAAGGTCGAGATCTCCACCGACGCCGGTGCCACTTGGAGTCCGGCAAAACTGGGCAACGAGCAGGCCCACTATGCCTGGCGTCTATGGAGCTACGAATGGAAAGCCGCCAGGAGCGGCGACTACACCATCCTGTCGCGCGCCACCGACAGCCAGGGACGCACTCAACCTTCCACCCCACTCTGGAATCCCAGCGGCTATCTCTACAACGCAGTTGATCAGGTGAAGATCCATGTTTCCTAAAGCGGATTTACCGTGCCTGCGCCCTCCCACGACTTGTCATCCCAGCCGGAGCTACTCACTCCCGAAGGGACCGGGGAGCGGAATGGAGGGACCTGCTGTTCTCGCAGGGCTTAACCGCTTCCGCCGAGCTTCCATCCTGACCAGCATCGCCCTGCTCGCGCTGGCCGCGACCTCACCGTTCTGGGCCCAGGCCCAGAAATCCGGAGCAGCCAGCGTAACCGCCGAACTACCTCCCGGCGCAATGCAGCCCAAGGCCACCACAGCCTGCCTTGAATGCCACGAAGCCCGCATCATCCTTCAGCAGCGTCTCAGCAAAGCTGCATGGACGAAAGAAGTAGACAAGATGGTGAAGTGGGGAGCAGTAGTCGATCCCAACGACCGCGACGCCCTCATCGATTATCTGAGCGCGAACTTCAGCCCCGACAAGCCCGCCTACGAGCCCCCGCGCACCTCGCCCGCCAAGAGCGGGTCCGCAAAGTCATCGAAGTAGAAACCTCTCCTAAAAAAGCAAAGCGCTGCCGACCCAATGTCCAGAGGTTTTACGGACATTACGGCAGCGCCGCCATTACTGAGCCCAAGAACATAAGAAAGTATAGAAACACGCCTGCCCCATTTCTAGTGCATTGTAGGGAACCGGGAAGCCGGAGCGCAGCCTACTGCAACGCGGATTGGGTCAGCTTCACCGCACAGTATGCCGCGGTGGTTCCGCAAATCGAGTTTGAGGTCGCGAGGGTGCCGAAGTAGATGCTCGACGCCTGCCCAGCCGTGGAATCGTTGTCCACGATGATGCCGCTGGTCCCGCCCGCGACATCGGTAGTGTTCTTCGCCTGAATCGTAGGAGCGTCACCTGAAGCAACCAAAAGCGAGTTAGGCAAAAGGAAGGAATACAGTTCGGTTGGATTTTGAACCACTCCCACGAACATGTAGTCCGGCCCGCCCGTAGCCGTTGCGCCGGTCACAGTGCATCCGGAGCCGGTAGTCGGGGTGAGCGTGGTATTGGCGTTGAACGTGAAATTCGTTGCGGTCGCCGAAGCCACCGTTTGCATGCTGGCAGTGATGGCAGGGAAGTCTGCCGATGCGCAATTGCCGTTCGAAGCTACACCCGAGAGCGTCACCAGGTCGTTCACGGCGAAAGTGTTGTTCGCCGTGACCGTGACTACGGTGGTCGATGCCGTGACCCCGGTCACCGTGAATACGCCCAGCGGATTGTAGAACTCGGTGAGCGGCGAGAGCGGCGAAGGGTCCGTGCCCACTTGCGGCTTGTCGCTGTTTAGCGGCGTTGCCTGCATAGC
>DATHMS010000169.1:0-32549 GCA_035486795.1 Candidatus Sulfotelmatobacter sp.
GTGGCCATCATCCTGATCATTGCAGCTATCGCGATTCCTAACCTGATGCGCGCTCGTATGGCTGCCAACGATTCGTCCGCGGCCGCTTCCGAGCGTACTGTCGTCACCGGCGAAGTCGGCTATTTCGCTGCTTACCCGACCGTTGGTTACGCAGTTCTGGCCAATCTGGGTGGCGCGTCACCTTGCACGCCCGCGGTAGCCACCGGCTGCTTGATCGATAACAACCTGGCCACCGACGGTACCCCGGTCGGCAGCGGCAAGAGCGGCTACTTATTTGCCGCCACGGCGCAAGCTGGCCCAGCCAGTCCGATTCCGAACGAGTTCTGGACGACCGGAACTCCCATCAGCGCTCAGACTGGCACCAAGGCGTATTGCGCGTTTGATGACGGCGTGGTTCGTACCCAGGCTCCTGGCGTAATCACTCTGGTAGCCGGCTACGGCGCTTGCCAGGCCCTGAACCCGATGGCGAACTAACTCAAAGCAGTCTTGGCACGATACTCGGCGAAGGTACAAGCGGGGAGCAGCGAAGGCGAACTTCGCTGTTCCGCTTCTTATGTTGTGCTCGTTCCTGGTCGGGTGAGTTCAAGAGTCACGCCTGAAGAGCCGGTTTCGTCGCAAAATGACACAATTTGTCAAGAACGCCGAACCCGGAGGGTTCCGAACGGGCCTTCGCCCGCTGTACGCGTCTGGCTATCTCCGCATCAGTCTGAAAATAAAGCGTTTCCCAGGATTATAACCAAAGTGTCAGAAGGCTCGAGATGGTCCTCCGCATGCCACATATCTTTTGGTCCCCGGGGATTTAAGCCTTCGGGGTTGTTCCCGGCAAAGTCTCGGGAGGGGAAGAAAGAAGAGCGCCATGCAGAAACACAAGGGGTTTTCACTAATTGAGTTGTTGATCGTGGTAGCCATCATTCTGATCATTGCGGCTATCGCGATCCCGAATCTCATGCGCGCCCGCATGGCAGCCAACGACTCTTCCGCTGCCGCTTCTGTTCGCACCATCAACACCGGAGAAATTGCTTACTTCGGTGCTTACCCAACCATCGGTTTCCCGGCAGCTCTCACCACTCTGGGCGGCGCGTCTCCCTGCACTCCAAGCATTGCTACCGGGTGTCTCATCGACAATTTTCTAGCCACCAATGGCGCTGGCGCCGGCAAGAGCGGCTACAACTTTACCGCCACCGGTTCGGCTAGCGCGGGCAGCCTGGTCAACAACCAGTTCTACTCCACAGGCACGCCTCTAAGCTCCCAGTACGGCACGCGCTCCTACTGCTCTATCGAGGACGCCGTATTGCGCACCCAGCCCGCTGGCACGATCACGCTGGTCGCCGGCTACAACGTCTGCTCAACTCTGTCGGCAATGCAATAACTTCGATCTCGATTGTCATCCTGAGCGAGACGCATTTTGTTCGCGAAAGCCTGCCCTGAGAGAGCGAAAGGCGACCGGGTTCTTTGCGACGCAATAATCGCGCGTTTGGCTCGCTTCCATATCGCTTTCCTCGTGCAGGTGACGGACGTAACACTCCACTCGGTCCCAAAACCTGAACTCATTGCATATAATTTGTCTCGAAGGCAGTCTTCAACCTCTCTCTGTCGGAGTGCCATGCCCGCGATTGAAATTCTTGGGTTGGAAAAGACCTATATGGTCGGGTTCTGGCGCAAGCGGCCCAAGTGCGCTCTCAGTCCGCTGCAGCTGACGGTAGAAGATGGCGAGATCTTCGGCTTCCTCGGTCCTAACGGTGCCGGAAAAACCACCACCTTGAAACTGCTCATGGGACTGGTCTTCCCTACTGCCGGAACAGCGCGCATCCTGGGCCGGGAATGGACCGACCCATCGGTAAAGGCGCAGATTGGCTTCCTTCCGGAGCAGCCTTATTTCTACGACTATCTTACGGCTCACGAGCTGCTGGAATACTATGGACAGCTTTCCGGTGTTCCCGCCAAACAGCGCAAACCGCGTGTCGAGCAGGTACTCCAGCAGGTTGGCTTGCGCGACGTGCAGGGTGTGCAGTTGCGTAAGTTTTCCAAAGGCATGCTGCAGCGTGTAGGAATCGCTCAGGCCATCCTGCATAATCCCAGGCTCGTGTTCTTCGATGAACCCATGTCCGGGCTCGATCCCATGGGCCGCCGCGAAGTACGCGACTTGATGGAGCAGCTTAAACACGAAGGCAAGACCGTATTCTTCTCCACCCACATTCTCTCCGACGCCGAAGCGCTTTGTGACCGCGTCGCCATCATTCATAAGGGAGAACTCCGCGGCGTGGGTGCAATCGAGGATCTGACTTCAAGCGTTCAGGGCAAGGTCGAAGTGATCTGGCAGGGCTCGCAAGTCCCAGCCTCGGTTAAGGCGCTGGGCGCCGAATGCCATGTAACCGGAGATCGGGTTCGCGCCATCATTGACGAGCACCAGCAAGATGCAGTCATCGATGCGCTGCGTCGCGAACGCCAGCACTTGATCGCAATTACTCCCGTGCGCACTTCTCTCGAAGCCTATTTCGTCGAGAAGCTGCGGCGTGCCGAGACCACAGCCGGTAGCACGGCTTGAGAATAACTGCATGAGAACCCGCATCGCATACATCGCCTCCAACACCTTCCGCGAAGCGGTTCGCGACCGGGTGCTCTACAACCTGATCGCTTTCGCCCTGCTGCTCTCAGGCGCCGCGATCCTCGTTGGCCAGATTTCAATTGAGATCGAGAAGCTGGTCGTCATCAACCTCGGGCTCACCGCGGTTTCTCTGTTCGGCGTGGTCATCGCAATTTTTATCGGCATCGGCCTGGTCTCGAAAGAAATCGAAAAACGAACCCTCTACACGGTGCTTTCCCGCCCCGTCCGCCGTTGGGAGTTCATTGTCGGCAAGTTTTTCGGGCTCGCGGGCACGCTAGTCGTAAACACCTTCTTCATGGCGATCGGTGTGTTCGCCGCGTTGTTCTACATTTCGCACAAATTCGTGCCCGCAGACGCTCTGATTCTGGTCGCTCTATACTTCATCGTCCTCGAGTTCCTGATCATCTGTTCGCTGGCGCTGCTGTTCTCGTCATTTTCTTCGCCCTTGCTTTCCGCCGTGTTTGCCTTCTCGCTCTTCGTAATCGGAAGCTTTGCCGAAGACCTGCGCAATTTCGCCGGCATGGCTCACGGATTCACGCGCTGGCTGGCCACAGGCGCAGCCTATCTGGTGCCAAACTTTTCTGCGTTCAACGTGATCAGCTCCATCGCCCATGAACAGCCGGTGGCCGCACAACTCGTCCTGCAGAACACTCTCTATGCCCTCTTCTACGCGATCATGGCCCTGAGTGGAGCCGTGCTGATCTTCGAGTACCGTGATTTGAAATGAAGCATCGCGAGAAAATTTCGATCATTGCGGGCGCTTGTCTGGTCTTGTCGCTGGCAGCAAGTTCGTTTGTGCTTCATCGCGTCGACCAGCTTCGACCGCAAGCCACGCTCGATGAAGTCCTCTTCCTCAGTTCGCCGAAAGTGATCAAGCGCGCCAGCCTCGGTTATGACGGCCTGATGGCTTGCATTTATTGGACTCGCGCTGTCCAGTACTTCGGATATCGGCATCATTACGAAGCCAGCAGCTACAATCTGCTGGCACCGCTCCTCGAAATCACGACTCACCTCGATCCGCACCTCGTTGTTGCCTACGAATTTGGCAGCAGCTTTCTTGCGCCCAAACCGCCTTTCGGCGCGGGCCAGCCCAAGAGCGCGATCGACTTAATGGAATACGGCATCCAGAACAATCCCGACAACTGGAGGCTCTACTACGACCTGGGGTTCGTCTATTACACCGAGCTTAAGGACTACAAGAAAGCCGCGGAGACGTTCGCACGCGGATCTCTGGTGCCGAACGCTCATCCCTTCCTGAAAGTTATCGCGGCGCAGATGGCGTCTCATGCTGGCGATTATGAAACGGCATGGACTTTGTGGTCGGAAACTTACAAGAACACCCAGGACAAGCTGATCAAGCAGAACGCATTTGACCATCTGCGGGCGCTCCGCGTGGATCAGGACGTCGACCATCTGCAAGCCGCGGTAACCCGTTTCGGAGAACGCACCGGACGCTTGCCTGCCAGCATGGCTGAACTCGTGGCCGCAGAAGGGTTGCCGGGAACTCCCGTCGATCCCGACGGACATCCCTACAAGCTGACTCCGGAGGGACGAATCGAAGTTCGCGAGCCAAAGGATTTTCCATTCGCTACCAAGGGTTTGCCTCCAGGGTATAAGCCTTTGCCGACGTTCGATTCCCCGCAGCCATAGTCTCATCACTGCTGTCTCGCCATCGCTTATGATGACGAAGAATGTGCGGCAGCGATTCCTGCGTGCCATCCCGAGTAAGCCTGCCGCGCGCGGCGTGGCAATGGTGGAGTGACGTTGCCGCGCGCGAAGGCCGGATCGCGGCAAGCCGCCGATTGCTGGCGGCGTTGTGGGAGTTCGTTCGCGAGTCTACTCCGGAGCGCCGTCGCCAACGTTACGGCGATGTCGAATATGATTGGGAACACCGCGTCAACACGACCAGCGCCGCGGTAAGTTGGCGCGATCGCTTGCTCGGAGTCTTCCACTCGCCTTATCAACCCACCGAGCCCGAACTGTTCCGCGAAATGCTGGAGGCTTTGAGCCAGCAAAGTCATTCTGATTTCCACGACTTTGTCTTTATCGATCTTGGGTCGGGCAAAGGACGTACGCTGCTCATGGCTTCGGATTATCCCTTTCGCCAGGTCGTGGGTGTGGAACTTCTGCCTCGATTGCATTCGGCCGCTAAGGAGAACCTCAGCAAATACCGAAGCGAATCGCAGAAGTGCTTTGCGCTGGAGTCGATTTGCGCGGATGCAACGGAGTTCCCTTTTCCCCTCGAGCCGATCGTGCTCTATCTCTTTAATCCGTTTCCGGAGTCGGGACTGAGACGGATGATGGCGAATCTGGAGCAGAGTCTGCGGACGCATCCGCGGGTGGTGTATGTGCTTTACCACAATCCACTGCTTGATCATGTGTTGAACGAAAGCGCTGGGCTTAGCAAGATCGGTGGGACGCATCAGTATTCGATTTATGGATCGCGTTGATTAAATCCAGACTGTGAATTTCTGCCGGAACATATTCTTGGACCGTTTGTGCCGGAAGACATGCGCGAAGGGGATTCTTGTTTGTTTTCAGGGTATACCCCCCTCCCCCCTGGTCTATTGGAATCATCGCGGTAGCGGGAAATCTTGCAAAAATCTTAGAGCCACAATCACTTGCGGGCAAAATCTTGCTTTCAAAGGACTTGTGGCTGGGGTTATTTCGGCACATATACCGCCTCCGCCTTGACCATACTGGGCTAATTGCGCAGCGCAGGCAAGGTCAGATGTCACATGGGGTCTGTGGATCTTATCGGCTCGTGCCCGTTGCGAGAAACAGCAGGTTCCTCACCGGGCTTGGCCCGGTTCGGAATGACAAGACTATGGGGTAATGCGCCAGTGAACAACCTGCTCGCATAACTGGTTGCGTATAAACTTGAGCGATGACTACCACCACACTCAACTCCCTCGCTCACGCTTCTTCCGCTTACTTGCGGTCCGCCATGCATCAGCCCATTCAGTGGCATGAGTGGGGTGAGGAGGCGTTTGCTTCCGCGCAGCGCGAGAACAAGCCCATGCTGCTTGATATTGGCGCGGTGTGGTGCCACTGGTGCCATGTGATGGATCGCGAGTCTTACGACGACGCTGAAGTCGCGGCCATCGTGAATGAGAATTTTATTGCCGTGAAAGTGGATCGCGACGAGCGTCCTGACATTGACAGCCGTTACCAGGCTGCGATCAGCGCGGTGAGTGGACAGGGGGGGTGGCCGCTCACGGCTTTTCTTACTCCCGACGGGAAGCCGTTTTACGGAGGAACATATTTTCCGCCAAACGATGGATACGGGCGTCCTAGCTTCAAGCGCGTGCTGACAAGCATCGCCAGCGCTTACAAGGAAAAACATGGCGACGTGGTGGAGCAGGCGAAAATGGTGGAGAGCGCCATCGCGCAGGCGGAGTCGTTTGCGGGGCGCAGCGGGAGGGTTTCAGGCAGCATTATTGCAGCCATTCAGAAGTCGGCGTTCGGCATGTTTGATCCGCAGCATGGAGGGTTTGGGCAGGCGCCGAAGTTTCCGCATCCCTCTGCGCTGGATTTATTGATTGAACGGTATGCGAGAACGGCAGCCAGAGCTTCGCTCCCGCGGAAGGCCGAGGGCGGCGGTCCCCACATAGACCTTGCCGACGAGAGCGAGAGCCAGCGCAATCTAATTGTCACTACGCTTGAGCACATGGCCAACGGCGGCGTTTACGATCAACTGGCTGGAGGATTTCACCGTTACTCGGTGGATGAGCGGTGGGTGGTGCCGCACTTCGAGAAGATGTGCTACGACAACTCCGAGCTGCTGAAGAATTATGTGCACGCCTATCAGGCGACCGGTTCGGAATTCTTTGCGAGTGTGGCGCGGGACATAATTCGCTGGATGGATGAGTGGCTTAGCGATCGCGAGCGTGGCGGGTTTTATGCTTCGCAAGATGCGGACATTTCCATGGATGACGATGGCGACTACTTCACCTGGACGCTGGACGAGGCTCGCGCTGTGCTCACGGTAGAAGAAGTGCAGGTTGCGGCACTGCACTATGACATCAACGAGATTGGGGAGATGCACCACAATCCGGCGAAGAACGTGCTCTATGCGCGAGCGCCGATCGATGAAATTGCGCGCCGGATGGGCCTTAGCGCCGAGCGGGTACGCAGCCTGCTCGATTCCGCAAAGAAGAAGATGTATGCGGCGCGGTTGCTGCGGCCCACGCCTTACGTCGACAAGACGGTTTATGTGGGGTGGAACAGCATGTGCGTTTCGGCGTACCTGGAAGCCGCGAAGGTTCTTGATCTCGCTGAGGCCCGGAGTTTTGCGCTGCGCTCGCTGGACCGTGTTTTGGCGGAAGCCTGGAAGCCACACGCGGGGGTAACGGGCGGGGGCACCCGCTCCACAGAATCGACACGGCTTTTGCACGTGGTTTCTTATTCCGATCCTGATGCCAAACACCGGCAGGTTTCCGGTCTGCTGGATGACTATGCTGCGACCGTGCTGGCTTGCCTTGACGCCTATGAGGCGACGGCCGACCTCAGCTACTTCAAGTTTGCCCGGGCCATTGGCGACGCCATGATCGCGGGGTTCTTCGATGCGGTGGCGGGAGGATTCTTCGATGCCGAACCGGCGGTCGAGGGCAGAAGCTTGGGCGTGCTCTCAACCCGGCGCAAGCCGCTGCGGGATTCGCCGACGCCGGCGGGAAATCCCATGGCAGCGATTGCCCTGCTGCGCCTGCACCATTACACGGGCGACAGCGCGTATCGAGATAAAGCGGAGCAGACGCTGGAGACCTTTGCCGGCGTGGCCGAGCAATTTGGAATTTTTGTCGCGACCTACGGGATCGCGGTCTTGCATCTGTTGGAGAATCCCGTGCAGGTAGTTGTGATGGCCGACCATGAACGGGACGAAAGGGCAAAGAGTCTTGCGGCGGTCGCTGCCGCGGCATTCGCCTTCAATAAGAGCGTCGTGCGGCTAACGACCAGCCAGGCGGGTGCTGAGAACCTTCCTCCAGCGCTGGCGGCGACCATCCCGAACCTGCCTCAGTTGAACTCCGGGGAGTCGTTTGCAGTAGTATGCTCGGGGTTTGCCTGCCAACCACCGGTTGCGGATCCCGGCGAGCTGCGGCGGGAGCTGGAAGCTGCTCTCCAGAAGTAGTCTTAAAAGCAACCATGAGAAGCAACCACGAGAAGCAACAAAAAAACGGGGCTGACGGTTTATGTATGAAATCCGTCAGCCCGAAGATTGCGAGCCCTAGTGGTCGGCCCAGGTTACTTGCTGGTTACTTTGGTGACCTTGCAGATACCTCTGACATCCGGTTAACTGCTATTTCACCATCGGCGGTAAGCCGGTGCCTTGAACGCATTTAGCTGCCAGCTGTTGTTGTTGAGGTGGGCACAGTAGAATCGGGCCTCCGTCCGGGGCGGGAACCTGCGGAACGGCGGCTGCGACATACGTGCCCACTAATCCAAACATCAGGACCGAAATCCTGACTGCTTGCTTCATGGGTCTGCTCCTTCCGCGCCTTAGCGACTCACCGTAGAGAGGCTCTGGCGTGGAGCAGAATTATAAGGCACAAGTCAAGCTCCGCCGCAAGAATTCCCTGCATCGCCAACTGTCCTTTACTCCAAAAGAGCACCGTTCGCCTCCAAGAAGCGCTCAAATACGGCGCAAGACATAGTGTTTATAGGGTATTTACCTTAGTTGAAACTGGCAGGACGGGCGGAGGCTAAATGTCGCCGCTGGCGGAGAATTATTTACGAAATCCGGAATGGCAGCGCCGGACGCAAACGAGGCTGAAGGAAACTGATTGCCAGGAGTCTCTAGGCTGGTGGTGTGGTTAACGTTTGGATCCGACGCGTTCAACCAGATCGGAGATACTCAGTGAGCTCATGGGCACGACTGTGGCGCGCGTCGGGCCCTTCGCCACGCCAGCGCTTTCTGGCGTGAGTGATGGCGATACGCGAGTGCGCGACAGAGCCCGGTCCACCATCCCTTCGAACATTGGGATGAGAGAGTCGGCGGGGAGCGGGTTCTGAATATCAGATAGGCTCTGCTCCCAGCGCTGGGGCCGCAGCAAGGTGGACGCGGCGTCGCGGGCAGGACTCTTGGCCAGCGTGTAGCCCAACCAGATGAACAAGGCTGCGTTGTAGGCTCCCATATTGATCAGGTTCAACGCGAGACTGCTCAGGTGATCGCCCGCCCAGGATGCAATTAGAGTTAGTTCAACTACGGCAAACGTTCCGAAGCCGAGAGCGATTCCGAAGCTGTGCTGGCGGCGGCTCACGCCCAGGTAGCGAGCAAAGAACAACAGGAAAAGCACCATCCCGACTTGAATAATCCGCACGCAACGCTGGGCAGTGGTGATGGCCTGCACCCAGGGCACGGTATTCGAAGAGTTGGTGGAAACCGAAACCACGCCAGCCACCAAAAGCATGACCAGACCTGCCCACTTGAAGAGGACCGTGCCCAGGTCGCGCAATGTGTGGAATGGGCGGAACACATCGAGAAAAGCTTCGTGAATCACCTTGAAACCCAGAACCACGCTGATGGCAGTGCTGAACCACGAAAGATAGAAGCAGGCGGAGTAGTTGTAGCGCCAGGTGGGAAATACCACGGCGAAGGTCACAATCTGGGTGACGACGTAAGCAAAGAAATACCTGAATTCGCGGTGCTGGCCGCGACGGAGCATAGCTAGGGCGATGACCGTTTGGAGAACGGGGTGTGCGAGCCAGAGAGCGTAATAGAGAATCTTGATTTTCTCGCTCATTGGAACAATCTAACTTGCGAACCAATACTGGCGGCCAGAGCCAGCTTCGCGGCACCGCTTCAAACGGGGGTTCTGGTTAATAAGAGAGAAGTTAAACCTTTTGACCCAAGTGTTCAATGTACTCAGGTAACCGAAAGTAACGTTACCTTCGGGCCATATCGAGGTGGGGGGTCAGAACACAGTGGCTTGGCGGGACCTGGACGATGTAAGTCGGCCCTACTCTTTTGGCAGACCTGGCGCAACTTCGCCTCCGAGAAAGACGAAGTATGAGCAATTCCACAGTGCTGTAGGCAAGGTTCCTCGCGGCCGCGCCGTGAGAACGATGTTGTATTCACCGGTGTTGCCCAAGTCTATATCCTGCAGCAAACCGGCTTGCGGCGCGATCCTCCGTGGTGCGATCACGGCCAACTGCGCCAGGAACTCGTGCAGATCGACGCTCCGGTCGTGGCCGGGGACAACAAATGATACTTCCGCATCCTGCGACGAGAAGTGCCAGGCCAACGAGGCTGCCAGGTTCACGGCCCGTTCGTAGGCCTGGGGTGAAATCACTTCGGCTGCGGGGTTGTCGAAGACGATGCAGAGCTTGCGCTCATCCTCGCGGCTAAATTCGCGTACCTTCAACGAGCCAGACTTGGCCGTCGCCTTCCAATCCACGTGGCGCGCGGAATCTTCCGGCATGTACTCACGAATGCGATACAGGTCGGAGCCTCGTCCGCGCACAAAGCTTTCCCACTCCCCGCGCACCAGTGGCAGGATTTCAAACAGCTCGTCGGGCGGCTCGATTGGGGGATAGACCAGAATCTCGCGCTCCAGCGCTACATCTCGGGTTTTGGTGAGGAAGGCAAAGGGAAACCGCGTGGCCACGCCAAAACTTGATTCAGAATAGCGCCCCCGCCGATCGAACCGGAGTTCCAAGTCGGCAACCAGATCGGCTCCGGGCGCCAAATATGGGAAATAAATCATCCCTTCGAAGATGCCTGGCGCTGGCGGAGTTACCTCCACTCGCTTGACCCGCCAATCACGGAGCCTCACCCACTGATGCTCAGGGGCGCGGTTCTGGGGAAAAGCGAATGTCGCCGGCTCCCACCGCCACTGCTTGCGGGGCTTGCCTTCTTTTTCCCTGCGAGCGGACACGACGCGAATTGAAAATGAGGGCAGGAACCGCCGGGGGTTGCGCAGCGCGATCCGTGCAACGACCGGGCGCCGGGCAAAGACGTGCTCCGGCAAGCGAACCTGCAGTTCCAGGCCACGCAACACCAGAGCGGAAACCACTCCCGAGACCAGGATGGCCGCCAGCATGGCCGCGACTACGATGTATAGGAGATTGTTACCCGTGTTCAGCGCCGCGATGCCGATGACCAGAGTGACCAGAACGTAGACCACGCCAGCCTTCGTGACTTCGTAGTGAAACGTCTGGCGCAATCGCTCGATTGCGACCCGTCGCGCCAAGTAGGGTACCGTAACCAAACCCACAAAGGCTGCCATCAAGAGCGCAAGAGACGCCAGAATCACGGATGCCCAAAGATTGCCGGCCTCGCCTGACGCGGTTGAAAGCAGCGCTGCCCCGAAAGCCAGGCCCAGGCCCAGCAGTGCCAGCAAGAACTTGAGCCACACTTCGGCTGTGGCGGATTGCAGCCACGACATCGCGCGGACGCTCGCGGCCTGGCGCACATTGACGGAATTGGAGTATGCAGAGCTCACGTATCTGCAGCCTAGCATCGCCCCTGAGAACGGGCAATCCTGATCGGCTTGCAAGGAAAGCCTTCGTAACGTGTCCAATCTCTCGCGTCAGGCTAATGCAGCGCAAGAAATGACTCATGGCGCACGACCGCCGCACTTTGTGCTAACCTTCCGCGTTGCGATAACCAGTTCGGCAATTGAAAACTCAATCCGTTCGCGATGAGGAGATCTTATGACCCTTACCAAGCGTGCCATCGCAGAATTCTTTGGAACTTTCTGGCTCGTCTTCGGTGGATGCGGCGCCGCCGTGCTGGCCGCCGGTTTCCCGACGCTCGGCATCGGATTCGTGGGCGTCGCCCTGGCCTTTGGTCTGACTGTGCTCACCATGGCATTTGCCATCGGACACATTTCCGGCTGCCATTTGAACCCGGCGATCAGCTTCGGCTTAGTCGTGGGCAAACGCTTCCCCGGTTCTGAACTCGTTCCGTATGTCGTTGCGCAGGTGTTGGGGGCGATCGCGGCGGCGGGAGTGCTGTGCGTCATCGCCAGCGGGAAGGCGGGCTTCGATGTGCACGCCGGGTTCGCTTCGAACGGATACGGTCTGCACTCTCCCGGGGGCTATTCCCTGCTCGCAGGCTTTGTCGCAGAAGTGGTGTTGACCGCATTCTTCCTGATCGTCATCATGGGCTCGACCGACAATCGCGCACCCAAAGGGTTCGCTCCCATTGCGATCGGCTTGTGCCTCACCCTGATTCACCTGGTATGCATTCCAGTCACAAACACGTCGGTGAATCCTGCTCGCAGCACTGGCCCAGCGATCTTTGCCGGAGGGTGGGCCTTGCAGCAGTTGTGGATGTTCTGGGTTGCGCCGCTTATCGGCGGAGGGCTCGGCGGAGGAATTTACCGGACATTATTTAGCGAATAGGTTTCGTGAACAGGTTTGCTGAAATGGGGTCGCCGAACTGCCCGCCGGTTCTAGTACTCGGCCAGTTCCTTCATGGCGCGGAACAGATCATTCGTCTGGGGCAGGATGGCGTCTTCGAGAATCGGCTGGTAGGCCACGAAGGTATCGGCGGCGGCTACGCGGCGCACGGGCGCATCCAGTTGATCGAACAGTTGATCGGCGATGCGGGCGGCTATTTCCGCGCCATAGCCCCAGCTCAAAGTATCTTCGTAGGCCACGAGAGCACGATTTGTTTTTCCGACCGATGCTGCGATTGTCTCCCAGTCAAACGGATTCAGACAGCGCAAATCGACCAACTCCACCTTGAAACCGTGTTCACGCTCGAGCTTTTGCGCCGCCTGCAGAGCCCGGGGCACGACTGCGCCGTAAGTAATCACGGTGAGGTCGGTGCCAGGATGCACGATCTTGGCCTTGCCGAACGGAATCATGAAGTCGGGTCCGGGATAAGGAGCGCGCCCGAAGGTCTCGCGGTACAACCGCTTGTGCTCCAGAAACAGCACGGGATCATCGCAGCGAATCGCGGTGCGCAGCAGTCCTGCCGCATCCAGGGCGTTGGATGGAAACACGACACGCAATCCCGGAATGTGGGTAAAGGCGCTCTCCCCGCACTGCGAGTGATAGATGGCGCCGCCGGTGAGGTATCCGCCAATAGCCACTCGAATGACTAACGGGCAGGAGAAGGCGTTGTTCGAGCGCCAGCGAATCACGGACAGCTCGTCGCGAATCTGCATCATGGCGGGCCAGATGTAGTCGAAGAACTGAATCTCCACCACCGGCTTCAGACCGCGCGTGGCCATACCTGTAGCGCGGCCCACAATGGCCGCCTCGGCGAGCGGAGAGTTGAAGACGCGGTCCGGGCCAAACTCGTTCTGCAGACCGAATGTCAGTTTGAAGACCCCGCCTTTGCCTTTTACCAGTTTGCGCTTCAAGTACTCTTCGCGGCTGCAATCGGCCACGTCCTCGCCGAAGATCACGATGCGCTCGTCGTGTTTCATCTCGTCGCGCAGGGTGGCATTGATCAAATCGGCCATGGTTTTTGCTGCCGGCTTCTTACCGTCGGCAGTATCGGGCCCGACCACAGGCTGGGTCTCGAGCGCGGCAGACGTGGGGTCTAGATCGGGTGAATATACATATTGCAGAACGCTCTCTGGGGGAGGCGGCAAGGCCGCCAGAGCCAGATCTACCGCAACCTGCAGCTCTTCCTCGACCTTTTTTTCCAGTTCGTTGATGCCCTTCTCGTCGAGAATTCCTTCGCGCAGCAAGAACATCTGGGTGCGTGAAACCGGATCGCGGGCGGCATCGCGCTCACGCTCAGCGTCAGGGCGATACAAACGTTCATCGTCAGAGAGCGAATGCGAATACGGCCGGATGACGTGGGCATGCACGAACGCGGGCCCGTGGCCCTCGCGGCAATACTTCACAGCGCGACGAAATGCCGTCGAACTGGCCACCGGATCGGTGCCGTCGACCTCTTCGAAATGGAAGTTCGGGAAGCCTGAGACCAGGCGCGAAATACTGCCTCCGGCGGTCTGTATTTCGACCGGCACAGAGATTGCGTAACCGTTATCCTGAACGCAGAAAATCACGGGCAGCTTGCTGAGAGCCGCGGCGTTCATCGCCTCCCAGAACTCGCCCTCGCTGGTGGTGCCATCGCCCAGAGAAACGTAGGAAACCTCGTCGCCGTGGAAGGTGACGTCTTTGAACTGGCGATAATCCAGTACAGCCTTAGGCGGGATTTCAGCTGCCTTGGGGCGCTGTGAAAAATAGCGTCCGGCCTCGGCGCAGCCTACGGCCTGCAGGATCTGCGATCCCGTGGGCGATGATTGAGTGACGATATTCAGCCGCTTGTATCCCCAGTGGGACGGCATCTGGCGTCCGCCGGAACTAGGATCGTCGGCTGCACCCACGGCCTGCAGGAACATGTCGAGGGGCTTGGCGCCCAGCGCCAGGCACAACGCGCGGTCGCGATAATAAGGATAGAACCAGTCGTAGCCCGGCTTCAGGGCCATTCCGGCGGCCACTCCGATGGCCTCATGCCCCGCCCCTGACATCTGGAAGAAAATCTTCTGCTGGCGCTTAAGCAGGATTTCCCGGTCGTCGATGCGCCGGGAGGTATACATGATGCGGTAGGCTTCGATCAGTTGCTCGCGCGTAAGTCCCTCGTAGGTTTGGGACTTCTTGCCGTTCGCAAGGGAGAGTTTAGGATCGGTTTTGGTTGTCGCCATCCGCTTGCCTGATAAAAGCGTTATGAATATCCCGGCTTTTGAATACGGTGCTGAATATTAGCCGGCAGGTTGCATTGTAAACGGGAATTGGGCGTTGGAAAACATACAAGTTCTTTCCTGGGGTATTCGGGGAACTTTAGTCACCCGCGCCCGGGCAAGGGCTTGGTGCCGACTGCGTGATGCTGCCATCATTTATGCTGAAAGGGCATGATTCAAACCTGCCGCGCTTTTGATCCGAACCTGATCAAGCTGGTGATCTTCGATCTGGATGGGACGCTGATCGATTCGCGGCTCGATCTGGTGCATTCGGTGAACGCGGCGCTGCGGCACATCGGGCGTCCGGAACTGCCGGATGACGTGATTGCCAGCTACGTGGGCGACGGGGCGCCGATTCTGATTCAGCGGGCGCTTGGGGGCGAAGCTGTTGACGAGGCCATCGTTCGCCGGGGCCTGCAGTTTTTTCTGTCTTACTACCGGGAGCACAAACTTGACCACACCACGGTTTACGCCGGCGTAAAGGAAGCTCTGGCCGCCATTCGACGCACAGCTCAAGGCACATCCAACGGGAAACCTCGCAGCATGGCTGTGCTTTCGAACAAGCCCGTCATCCCGTCGCGTGCCATCGTCGAAGCGCTGGGACTGGGGCCGTTCACCCAGATTTATGGCGGGAACAGCTTTACGACCAAGAAACCGGATCCCGAAGGCGCGCTGAAGCTCCTCGAGGAAAACGGCGTGGGCCCCGAAGAGACTGCGATCATTGGCGACTCGCACGTTGACGTTGAGACAGGCCTCAACGCTGGCTTGTGGACGGTGGGCGTGAGTTATGGCTTTGCCCCGCATTCGCTGCGGGAGCGACCGCCGGACGTGCTGGTGGACTCGCCCTACGAGCTGGCAGAGGTGTTCCGCTAAGATCCATCGACGAGCTTTGGCTAGACGCCTCAGGGGCCAAAGCTCGGCATTTTCTGGGCGCTCTAGAGGCAGGCCTGGAAGGCCTGCTCCACCCTCCCGCCAGTCCAAAATGAGCGCGGTCTCATGTAAACTCATGCGACGATGAGCGATTCCACAGGTGGTTTCACGGCTTCGGAGCTGCGCAAGCTGCGCAGCATGAAAGATCCGTATGGCATCCAGAAATTTCTCGACGATGCTCCGTACCACCTGGCGGATACGGCATGGTCGCCGCGGCGGGTGCTGGCCGAGCAGACGGCGCACTGCCTTGAGGGTGCCATCTTCGCGGCAGCGGCGTTGAGGGCCAACGGGTATCCTCCGCTACTGCTGGATTTTGAGGCGGACCACGACACCGATCACGTGATTGCCATCTTTCGCCAGAATGGAGGGTGGGGAGCCGTCGCCAAATCGAACTACACGGGATGCCGCTGGCGGGAGCCCGTCCATCGCACGCTGCGCGAGCTGGCGATTACTTATTTCAACGGGTATTTCAACCTGCGGCGGGAGCGCACGCTGCGGCGTTATTCGGTCCCCGTCAACCTGAAGCGCTTCGATCGCCAGAACTGGATGACTACCGACCAGCCGGTGTGGTTCATTGTGTATCACCTGTTTGAGATTAAGCATTACCCGCTGATCACGCCAGCCATGGCTAAACGACTGCATCGCGTGGACGAGCGGCTGTTTCAGGGGGAATGCCTGGGCAAAGCGTACAAAACGACGGCCGGTGAATGAGTGCGGTTTTCATGCATCCTGAGGGAACTCCATGTCTTCTAAGGACGTAATACTCCTCATGAGAAGACTGGGTCTCGCTCCGGTTTCTTTGCTTGCCATTCTCTTTCTCTTTGCTCGTCTACTTGCGTTTGGGCAGGATCAGTCTGCCCCGGCAGCTTCGGGCACCTCGCCTAGCGCCGCTTCTCTGCCCGATTTGAAGCCCGATTCCAACGGCAAGCTCTCGCAGGAGCAGATGCAAAAGTTGCTTCGCATTGTCGCCGACAAGGACCTCGAGAACGACAAACGGCTGCGCGACTATACCTACATCGAACGCGACCAGGAGCACAAGCTCGATGGAAAGGGGCAGGTGAAGTCCACTGAAGTAAAGACTTATGAAGTGATGGAACTCTACGGCGAGCAAGTGCAGCGGCTGATCGAGAAAGACGATAAAGCGCTCGACCAAAAGGACGCGGCCAAGGAAGAAGAGAAGATTCAGAAGATCATCGACAAGCGCAAGAACGAATCGGAAGGCGATCGCAGAAAGCGGGAGGAAAAAGAAGAGAAAGATCGTGAAGAGGACCGTAAGTTCGTTCGCGAGGTGGCCGACGCCTACAACTTCACACTGGTGGGGACGGAAACGCTGGGCGGGCGCGAGGCATGGGTGATCGAGGGCGAGCCTCGTCCGGGATTTGTGCCGCAGTTAAAGGAGTCCAAGTATCTATCGAAGTTCCGCGGGCGGGTCTGGATCGATAAGGACGATCTGCAACTGGCCAAGATGGACGTGGAGTGCCTGGATACGATCTCCTGGGGACTGTTCCTGGCGCGCTTTCACAAGGGTTCGCGTTTCATGCTGGAACAGACGCGGGTAAACGATGAAGTCTGGTTGCCGCTGCATCTCACCGCGAAGATCGATGTACGTTTGGCGCTGCTGAAGAACTTCGATGTGGACCTGGAGCAGACCTACCGCGATTACAAGAAATTTCGCGCCACGGCGAAGATTGTGAGCGTGGGGGACGTGAAGCCGTAGCCGACGGCCGGCCTGGACCGTCGGCTGGGTTTGTGTCATCTAATCAACTTCTGTGGCTGCCCGGCGGCCGCGACTCGTATACTCTACCTCTCTCAGGTGAAACATGTCTTCTCCGGTCATAATCGGCGCAGTTGGTTCGAGTTCCGGCGGCGCCGGTCCCATGTTTTCCAGCGCACCGGTAAATCAGGAGCAGGCTTTTCCTGCGCTCACGGCTTCGCAGATCGACCGAATCCGCCCGTTCGGCCGGATCCGACAGACGACGGTTGGAGAAATTCTGTTTGAGCCCGGGGATGCGGGCGCGCATTTTTTCGTGCTGCTTTCAGGGGCGCTGGAGATCGTACAGCTCACCGTGCAGGGCGAGCGCTTGATCGTGACCCACCAGGCCGGAAGCTTTACCGGCGAGATGACGATGATCTCGGGCCGCGGAGCGCTGGCGCGCGGCCGCGTGACGGCCGCCGGCGAGTTCCTTGAGTTGAGCCCGGAAGCGCTACGGGTCTTGGCATCACGCGACGAGGAGTTGAGCGGAATCTTCATGCGGGCGTTCATTCTGCGCCGGGTGATGCTGATTTCATCGGGCAGCGGGAACGTGATTCTGCTGGGTTCACGGCATTCGGCTAAGACGCTGCGTCTGCGCGAATTTCTCACTCGCAACGGGCATCCGCATACCTACATCGATCTGGACACCGACACGGGAGCGCAAGAACTGCTGGACCGGTTTGCCGTCACCGTTGACGAAATTCCAGTCGTAATCTGCAACGGAGAGACCGTGCTGCGCGGGCCGTCGATCCAGGAACTGGCAAAATGCCTGGGGCTCAATGCGCACATTACGGCTGCGGAGGTGCGCGATCTGGTAATTGTCGGCGCCGGCCCCGCAGGTCTGGCCGCCGCAGTTTACGGTGCGTCGGAAGGCCTGAACGTTTTGGTAATCGAAGCCGAGTCTCCCGGTGGGCAGGCAGGATCGAGTTCGAAAATCGAAAATTATCTGGGCTTTCCCATGGGAATTACGGGGAACGAACTGGCGGGCCGTGCTGCTGCGCAGGCGCAGAAGTTTGGCGCCAAAGTGCTGGTCGCAAGCAGTGTGACTAAATTGAATTGCGAGCGGCGTCCCTACGAGTTGAGCGTGGATTGCGGACAAACCATTCGCGCGCGCACGGTGGTGATTGCCAGCGGCGCGCAATACAACAAGCCGGCAATCGATAACCTGAAGAAGTTTGAAGGCCAGGGCGTTTACTACGGCGCCACGTACATCGAAGCGCAGTTGTGCGGGAACGAGGAAGTGGTGGTAATCGGCGGAGGGAACTCAGCCGGACAGGCTGCGGTCTACTTATCCCAAACCGCAAGCAAAGTTCACATGGTCGTGCGGGCGCGGCAGTTGTCCGACACGATGTCGCGCTATTTGATCCAGCGGATCGAGGAGAATCCGGCAATCGAACTGCACTACCGGACAGAGATTGCGGGCCTCGACGGAGATACGCAACTGGAGCACGTGACCTGGCAGGACAAGAACACCGGAGAGATTTCGACGCATGATCTGCGTCATTTATTCATCATGGCGGGAGGTTCTCCGCGAACCGAGTGGCTGAAGGGATGCTTGGCCATGGATGGCAAAGGTTTCGTCCTTACCGGGCGGGATCTTGATCCCGTTCTACACGGCTTCCATTGGCCGCTTTCGCGCGCGCCGTTCATGCTGGAGACGAGCCTGCCGGGAGTGTTTGCCGTGGGCGACGTGCGCGCCGGGAATGTGAAACGCGTGGCCGCCGCCGTGGGCGAGGGATCGATCGCGATTTCGTTAGTGCACCGGGCGCTGGCGGAGTTGTAGCCGCGACATCAGTTCGCGGGTTTAGCCACGGATCTACAAGGATTTTCGCGGATCTCCTTGCAGGCGCGCTTCCCCGATCAGCGTTTTGTCCGCGTTATAATAGAAAGATTCTCTACCGTCGAAGTTGCCGTCTGTGAGGATGGCGGCGGGGACCTCGCTTCGCTCGGAATGACAAATACGGAGTGGGCTAAGAGCTAACAGCTAGAAGCTGCTTTTCATGGATTTTAAACTCGTTTCCGATTACAAGCCGCAGGGGGATCAGGGGCGCGCGATCGAGTCGCTGCTGCGCGGGGTGTATGACCGCGAGCAGCATCAGGTTTTGCTGGGCGTTACCGGGTCGGGCAAGACCTACACCATGGCCAAAGTGATCGAGGCGGTGAACCGTCCGGCGCTGGTGATGGCCCACAACAAGACGCTGGCGGCACAGCTGTATCACGAGTTCAAGAATTTCTTTCCGCACAATGCGGTTGAGTATTTCGTTTCTTATTACGACTATTACCAGCCTGAGGCTTACGTTCCGGCTGCGGACCTGTTCATCGAGAAGGAAGCGACCATCAACGATGAACTCGATAAACTGCGGCTTTCTGCGACCAAGTCCTTGTTTGAGCGGCGTGACGCACTAATTGTGGCCTCGGTGAGCTGCATCTATGGCCTGGGATCGCCCGAGGCTTACTACGGCATGATGCTGTTTCTGGAAAAGGGCCAGAAGATCACACGCGAAGACATCACGCGCAAGCTGGTCGACATTCTCTACGAGCGCACCAACGGCGAGTTCAAGCGCGGAACGTTTCGCGTGCGCGGCGACGTGATCGAGGTCTTCCCTACTTATGACGATATGGCTTACCGCATCGAGTTGTGGGGAGATCAGGTGGAGTCGCTGGCGCAGATCGATCCGCTATTCAGCACGGTGAAGCAGAAGTATATGCGGCTGCCGATTTATCCCAAGACGCATTATGTGATGAAAGATGAGACGCGTGCCTCGGCAGTCGAGTCGATCAAGAAGGAGCTGGCGTGGTGGGAAGTGGAACTGGAGAAGCAGGGACGCGTGGTCGAGTCGCAGCGCATTCACCAGCGGGTCAAGTTCGATCTGGAAATGATCAAGGTGATGGGCTATTGCCACGGCATCGAGAATTATTCGCGGCATTTTACTGGACGGATGCCGGGTGAGCCTCCGCCGACGCTGCTGGATTATTTCCCGCGGGACTTTCTAATGTTTATCGACGAGTCGCACCAGACCGTACCGCAGTTGCGTGGCATGTACGCCGGAGACCGCTCGCGCAAGGAAACGCTGGTGGAGTATGGCTTCCGCATGCCTTCGGCGCTGGACAACCGTCCGCTCACGTTTGAGGAATTTGAGCATCGCACGAATCAACTCGTCTACGTTTCGGCGACGCCCGGGCCTTATGAGCTGACGAAATCCGCGGGCGTTGTGGTGGAGCAGATTATCCGGCCGACGGGACTGATTGATCCTGAGGTTGAGGTGCGTCCGGTGAAAGGGCAGATTGACGATCTGCTGCATGAGATTCGCGCGCGCGTGGAGAAGGGCGAGCGCGTGCTGGTGACTACGCTGACCAAGCGCATGTCCGAAGACCTGGCCGAGTATTACGCCGAGGTAGGCGTGAAGTGCCGGTACATGCATTCGGAGATCGAGACGCTGGAGCGGGTGAAGATTCTCCGCGATCTCCGCAAAGGCGAGTTCGATGTATTGATTGGCATCAATTTACTGCGCGAGGGATTGGACTTGCCGGAAGTTTCGCTGGTGGCAATTCTCGATGCGGATAAAGAGGGCTTCCTACGGTCGTGGGGATCGTTGATCCAGACGATTGGACGGTGCGCGCGGCATCTGCACGGGCGCGCGATTCTTTATGCTGACCGCATGACCGATTCGATGAAGCGGGCGATGGATGAGACCCTGCGACGGCGCGAGATTCAAACTGCCTACAATCTGGAGAACGGAATCACACCGGAATCGATCATTCGTCCGCTGGACATGACCCTGGCCGGAATCATCGCTGCCGACTATACCGATTTGACCGGCGGTGAAGCTGAAGGTATGCCAGAGTTCAAATCGCAGCCGGAGTTAGACGCATATGTCGTCAAGCTCGAAAGCGACATGCGCGAAGCGGCTAAGCGGTTTGAGTTCGAGAAGGCGGCGAAGTTGAGGGATACGATTAAGGAGTTGAGGACGAAGGAGTTTTTGTTCGCGTAGAAGCAGAACCTGTCGCTACGATTGCCATGGAATGGAAACCCGCAAGCGTTGAGGATGTCAGGCAGATCGTTCAGGATGGCTTGGCCAACTGCGATCAGAAGCAGGTCGCGGCGTTTGAGGCATATCGTGTAGAGCCACGCCTTGCTCCGATCATTCGGTGCGGAAAGACCGAGAATGTAGTCGTGTTTGCGCAGAAAGGAAACCAAGTCATTTACTGGGAGGATATTGAGGAGGGCTTCGGAGTCTCGCCAATCAGCGCCGACGGCCCAATTCTTCGGCAGGACTGCAACCAGAATGATTTGGGTCTTGCGCTGAATGTGTGGATTGCGGGACGTGGCTAGCCTTTACACGAATCTCGCGTTACACTGTTCTCGTGTCATCCACCAACCGCCTCCGCAACGTGACCGTCACCCTGGAAGAGGACGTCGCCCGATGGGCTCGCATCGAGGCGGCACGCCGGGACACCAGCGTTTCCCGGCTGCTGGGAGAACTGCTGAAAGAGCGGATGACTGCCCTCGACGCGTATGAAAAGGCTATGCGGAGGGCACTGGGGCGCAAGCCCTTTCTTCGCAGCGATGGCCGCTACCTGACGCGCGAGGAGGTCCATGACCGCTCCCGTCTTCGTTGACTCGAATGTGTTTCTTTACGCCCTAGACGCGGCGGACCCCAAGAAACAGCAGGCCGCACGGATCTGGCGCGCGGAGTTGTGGAAGAGCCGGCGAGGGCGCGTCAGCTTCCAAGTGCTCGGAGAGTTCTACGTCAACGCGGTGCGGAAACAGCCCGCAGCTCGCGACGAAGTGCGTGCCGAGGTTCGCGATCTTCTGGCGTGGAATCCCGTAATTGCAAACGCGGTGCTGCTGGAACAGGGATGGAAGATTCAAGACCGCTTCCAGTTTTCGTATTGGGACGCGCTGATCGTGGCCGCAGCCAAGGTGTGCGACTGCCGTTACCTGCTCACCGAAGATTTGCAAAGCGGGCAGAAGCTGGATGGAATCGAAGTGGTGAATCCGTTTCTGCGTGGTCCAGAGTCGATCTAACTGGCCGAGTCTTCCCTAGAGAGCAACAACACAGTGCTCGGCGCTCTTTTCTACTTACCGTCCGTAGGCCGCGCTGGCCGCGAGCGGCTTGCGGTGGAAGGTATAACCGTCGAAGGTTTCGGAGCGGAAGTTCAGGTTGGGGGCGCAGAGTTTTTCGGTTTGGCTCAGGAAAAGGTATCCGCCGGGTTCGAGGTAGAGATGCAGGCGCTCCAGCAGCGCAATGCGCTGGGCGCGAGAGAAGTGCGGTAACACATCCATGCAGAAGATACAGTCGAAACGACCGATGTAGCCGGGACGGGCCAGATTCATGCAATTGAAAGTGACCAGGCTGCGCAGGCGCGGCTTCACTAACAGATGCGCCGGACTGGCGGAAACATTCTGAGATGAGTTGGAAGCGCCATTCTTGGTCTGGCTTTGGGTCTGGGCTTCGTCCTGGGGATCACTCTGGCTGCCATTCTGTGGAACTGCCGGCGAACTGATCTTCGAAAAATAATTGCGGATGGTGGCTGGTGGCAGGCCATCCAGAGCGGACTGCCGATATACGCCGCGATCGGCGGCCTCGATGTTTTGGGGCAGCAAGTCGCTGCCCACGATATGAATCGACAATCCTGCGCCGAGATTTGCGGAAGTGGCCGGCGCCGGATCGGCGATGCCTCCGCTGCGCGAGGTCGACTTTCCGTTTCCGTTGCCGGTTGCATTGTTTGACGTGTTTCCGTTGTTCCCGGCACCGGGGCCGTTGTGGCTCAACCCGTCGCAGACTGCCATCGCAATAGAGTATGTCTCTTCTCCCGTGGAGCAGCCCGCGCTCCAGATGCGGAGCGGCGTGGTACCGTCGGCAGACTTGCGAATGCAAAGCTGCGGCACTACATGCCGCGCCAGCGCATTGAGCGCTCCGGGATGACGGAAGAAACCGGTATTGACATTGACCAGCCCATCGAGCAGCGATGGAAGGCTGGAGGGATCCTGATCGGAAGAGCGCAGACGTTCCAGCATTGCCGTGGATGATCCCAGGTCCTGGGCGTCGACGTAATCGGCGACGTGCGCGGCGAGCGCGCTGTTGGGACAGTCAAGAACGACTCCGGTTTGGCGCTCAACCAGCAGGCGCAACTCCGAGAGCTCGTGTTCCAGGATGGTGCTGGTCGCGATTAACTTGTGCATAGAGCCTTTCCCCAAGCGCAGTGTGAAAACGCGCGCCCGCCGAGCTAGATCAAGTCGGCATATTTGCCGGGGGGAGGAAAATCAGTTCAGTCTTGCCTCAGTTGCCCGCAGCCGCGGCGCGGTACTTGCCCGAGTCCCGTTCCACCTGCTGAGCCACCACGTTCATTTCTTTCTCGATCGATGAAAAACGCTGCAACACCTCGTGGATGCGCAGAGTCATGTTGCGAATGGTTTCAATCTGCGCGCGGGCCTGGGCCGAAAGGCTGCCAGGTTCGATCAGCAGCAGATCGGAATTTCCCAGAAGCGAAGTGAGCGCGTTATTCAGGCCGTGGCGCATCTCGAGCATGTAGCGGCCGAGCATGGCCTGACGTTCGAGTGTGACGCAAATCTCTTCAGAGGCGCGGGACCGTGCTTCGGCGGCGGCGCGCAGCACGGCTTCGCTCGCCGCCGGGATTAAAACGTTCAACCAGTTTTCGTCACAGCGCAGCACTGAGGTGCGCGGCCAACGCTCGCGCACCAGTTGCGCGGTGGGAGCGTCGTGACAGATGCAAAACAATGGCTGCTGGGTCGAGTGCAAGGGTTCCAGGACCACTGAAAGCACCTCGCGGCGCAGCGGCCCGACGATGGCAACCGCGAAGTTATCGATGGAGCGTGGCCAGAGATCTCCGCTGAGCATGGTGAAGGTGGGCACGTGGCGCTCCATTTGCCAGCGCGCGGTGATGCTGCGGGAGAACTCCACGTCGTCGGAGATAACGAGTACGGTCGGATGATCCACTTGCCAGTTTCCTTTTGTGCTTACTTCTTTTTGCCGGGCTGCGAGTCCGCATCCGGGTTCCATTCCTGGGGTGCAGCGGATACATCGAATTCAGCAACATCAGAGTCTGCGGCAGCAAACTTGGCTTTGGGCTTCGCCGCCGTCTCAGGTGCAGCCTTCTTAGCTACGGCAGTCTTTGGTGGACTCTGATGCACATCTGCGGGCTTCGCAGCTTTGGCACCAGCGGCGGCAGCGGCGGCTCGTGGCGCGGCTGGGGCGGAGGCAACTCCGGCGCCTTTTGCCGCTGCGTCTTTTGCAGCGGCGGTCGAACCACGACCCAAGGCTCCCTCCACCGATGCGCGCAGGTCCACCAGCATGCGCAGCGGCTGGCCGGAAGAGTACTCCGCCTGGAACATTACCTTCCATGACTGGCAGATCATGCGCAGTCGAATAATCGGCTCCTGAGCGGAGAATTGGGCGCGCCGGCAGTCGATAGTTTCCACGCCTTTTTCTTCCAGCTCGGTCAGGCCGTCGAGAATGCTGTTGAGATCGGCGAGCATGAGGCGGAAGAAGACACGCCGCATCAAATATCCGAAACGCGTAAATGCGACCAACGCGATGGGCAGGTAGAACAGGTCGCCAGCTTGGGCCTTAGCCTTGCGTCCCTGCTCGAGCACGCCGCCGTGCAATAGCTCGTCCAGCGAACGGCAGCGGCCGGCGGAGTCAAGCACCCGGTCCAGAGCGTTTAACCACACCGGACTCTTGAGTTCCACCTTGCCGAGAACGGGCTCCAGGCCCTGGGCCACATAAGCAAGGTCGGCGCTGTTGTCGTCGAGGTCAGTGGGCGCGCCCTGGCTGAAATACTGCACCAGCAGGAAATCGATCTTATCGCGCGCGGAATCGCTTCGAGGAGTCTTGGCCAGGAAGTGCTGAAGCAGTGCGACCAGGCCGTCGGGATCCACCAGCGAACTGGTCTGGAGAAACTGGCGCAACTGGTGAACCTGGATTTTGTCATCCATCTCGTTCAACCAGTGCTGGGCCTGCTCGACGGATTCGCGCCCCGGCGTATCCGCCTGAGCCTCGAGATCAGCGCAGCCGGGGATGTCGATGACGAACTCCCGCGCCAGTTCGGCATAAATGGGATGAAGACGGCGCGCGCTCGACCAGACGGCCGCGAGATCTGGAGCAGGCACCGAGGTCTGTGGAGATGACGGTTGGGGCGACGAAGGTTGTGTTGGAGTCATGGTTTCACGATCCAGTTGGGAACTGAGGCGACAAAGCGCGCCGCTACGACGGTTGTGCCCGGACGATATTGCACCGCAACCACTGAGGCTTCGGTGTCGAGTGAGCCGTCGGAGTTGCGCAGCCGCAGTACGTCGCCGAACTCGAGCGGCTCGGAGCAGGCAAACAGAACTTCACGCTCTGTGCCGAATTCGATGACCGTGCTTTCCTGGACGACCGCCTGCACGACCGCGCGGCCCGGCTGGCGCTCACTGCTCGCGCGTGTGAGCTGGACCGGAATGCGAACCGGAGTGGCCTCAGGGAAGAAGCGCGCCAGTTCGGCGACCGTGCTGGTTTGCGCCGACCGCGATTGTGCTGTGCCTGGTTGCGCCAAACGATGCCGACCTTTCCCGCGCTCCTGTTGGGGACAGCCGCTCTCAAGCTGTCCGCCGGGCGAGCCCGGCATAAATGCGGTTGGGCTCCCTCTCTTCCCGGTTAGGAAGAACAGTGGGGAGCCGGAACACGCGGTTACGCGAGAAACAGAAGCACGACCGGGACCACAGTGTGGAACGGAAGGATTAGCACTCAGGCGCTAGCTTTTTCAGTGGGTTAGCAGGCCGACGCTGATGGCTGGGACGAAGTCGCAGAGACTCCAGTCTCAAGCTGAGACAAAGTCTCACTGCCTCGGGCTCTACTTGGGAGCAGGTTCATAGAACAGGCTGAGCTGATGCAGCTTAAGATAGTCGAGCTTCTCCTGGAATCCGGGCTGGCCGGGATAAGGATCCGCGGTGAAGTTGGCCACCTGGTCGCAGAGGTGGATATTCTCCATCCGCACGTAGCAGTTGGCCCAGTCGCGCTTGCCGCTGGAATACCACCGGATATCCTCCCACGGTTTGCGAACCGAGGCAGGCAGGAGCAGCACGACCCATAACGTGAGGACGAGATTCCGCTTGCCATGCCACGACTTCGACAGTAGATAGAAGTAGATGGCGAGGAAGGCCGGAATCAGCAGGGTGACGTAGCGCGAAGAATATGCCAGCTTCATGGTCGCGCAGACGCGTCCAATCGCGGCATTCGTCGAGAACAGCAGAGAATAGCTCAAGAGTACAGCGCCGATCAGGTGTGCGTCTTGCCGCGGCCCCTTCAGCAAATGCCGGATATGCCAGACAAATATAGCTATCACACCCAAGAGGATTGCCGCACCCAGAGCTGTCATTGCTGCCGAGACATGAAGGGGCCTTGGCACGACGAAGGCTGAGAACATCAAGCTGACAAACTGCGGATACTGCAGAAATTGACTATAAGGAATCGCTAAACAATCCACGCCGGAAAAAAAAGTGTAATGGATAAAGAAAGACGCGAAAGAAGCGGCGGCCACCAGTAGTCCAGTTAAGGAGTGGGCGAGGGGAACGGATGTCAAGTGGCGCCAGCTCCAGTAGCACTGCAGCAGGAAGACTCCTATGGTGACCACGCCCATGAAGAAGCCCCAACCTGTATAGATGAGCAGGATATTCAGCACGAATATTAATGAATAGCCCAATAACCGATTACGTATGAGGAGGGCAAGGCAGTACAGCATCATCATCAACAACGGAAGTCCGCTGTAGCCGGGATTCGGGGTGCCGACCATCGCCTCATATTGCTGTAAGGTCAGGAAGATAACTGGAATCGCGATATCCGAATACGAAAGCGGGCCATACAGCTTGCGCTTCAGCAGCAAGGCGAGCAGCATGGCAGCAAGAATGCTGCCGCCGACAATGAACGCATCGCCGCGTACGTTCCAGTGGGTCAAGGGATAGAGATACTTATCGGGAAGAAGACCGAGCCCTTCGCGGATCGGGCCTCCGGCGGGCTCGAGGAAGAAGAGTTCGCGAATGCTCGGCCGATGGCGGAAAAACGGTGTCATGTACTCCCACTGGTCGTAGAAGAAAACGTTCACCGAGTACTTCCATATAACTAGAAAGAAACGCGTACCGAGCGCCGCGATAGCGACAGCAATTGCCAGCACAGGTCCGGCACGCAAGAGTTTGTCGCGGACGTTTTCCCCCCGCCCCGTGGAACCCCGACTCTCGATAACGGTCATGGTTGAGGTCATGTTGCCTGTCGGCAGCCCGTCTGTCAAAAAGATCCTGGTGAACTTGCGTGATGCTCAAGTGAGAACACTTCAAAATCAAGGGACCGCCGGGTAGATGTTGAACGTTCCGTTGCAGCGACCGATCTGTTATGCTTGTGCTCCACTAAACAATCCACAGGGTGTGTCGGCCGAGCGTATTCGCCTGTTCGTAGCGCTCGCGCCCAGGTCGCTGCCGGGCACACTCGTGGAAACCCTGTTTGCAGCGACCATCTCCGTCCCTAAAGATTGACGGGAATTCCGCGAGGCTCCGGTCTCGCGACGAAAGCTTGGGAGAACATTTTATGAAATCAACTCTGAAGTTATTCTGGCGCGGCGCTGTGCTTGGGATTGCGCTCGCCATCATCGCTTTACCGACAAGATCCGCTGCGCAAGATCAGGACGACCCGCCCGGGCGCGTCGCTCGCCTTGGCTATTTGCAGGGTTCGGTTTCGTTTCTGCCGGCCGGTGAAACGGACTGGGTAGGGGCCGTCCCGAACCGGCCCATGAGCACGGGCGACCAGCTGTGGACGGATGAGAATTCGCGCGCCGAAGTGCAGCTGGGCTCGGCCGTGATCCGTCTGGCGCCGCTTACAACCTTCTCTTTCCTGAACCTTGATGACGATACAGTGCAGATCCAACTCAGCTCGGGCGCGATCAACGTTACGGTGCGGCGGCTGGGTGACAATGAGGACTTCGAGGTCGACACCCCCAACCAGGCGTTTTCGGTTTTCCAGCCGGGGCACTATCGCATGGAGGCGAGTGCCGACGGAACGTACACGGTCATCAGTGTCCGCGCAGGAGACGGCGCAGCCACCGGCAATGGGCAGACTTTTGCGCTGCGGGGCGGGCAGAGAGGCACATTCACCGGAACGGACTCCCTCTATGCCGATGTTGAGCCGATTTACAGCCCCGACGAATTCGATACCTGGTCGGATGGTCGCGACCACCGCTACGATTTTTCGCGTTCGGCGCAATATCTATCGCACGATGTGGTCGGCTTTGACGATCTCGATGACAACGGCGACTGGCGCGACGATCCCAGCTATGGCCATGTCTGGTTTCCCAATCAGATTGCCGTCGGCTGGGCACCCTACCACAATGGCCATTGGGCATGGATTTCTCCGTGGGGATGGACGTGGGTGGATGATGCCGCGTGGGGCTATGCTCCGTTCCACTATGGCCGCTGGGTGAGTGTTGGCGGACGCTGGGGATGGGTCGCGGGTCCGGTGGCGGTGCAGGCGGTTTACGCGCCCGCTCTGGTGGTCTTCATTGGCGGCGGCCCGGGTGCCGTGGGCGGCAATGTGGGATGGTTCGCACTGGGTCCGCGGGAGGTTTATGTGCCGTCGTACCACGTAAGCCAGGCTTACGTGACGCGGGTCAACATCAGCAGTACGACGGTGAATGTCACCCAGGTGACCAACGTCTACAACACGACCATCATCAAGAACTCGACGACGATTACGAACATTACGTATGCGAACCGCAGTGTGCAAGGCGCGGTGATGGTGGTTCCGCAGCAAGCGTTTGTGAGCGCGCAGCCGGTGATGAAAGCATCCGTCACGGTGAACCCACAGCAGATCGCCAGCATGTCGGTGAGTGCGAGAGCTTCCGTGGCTCCGACGCGAGCGAGCGTGCTAGGGGCGAAGGCTGCTTCCGCAGGTCACGTGGCCGCGCCTCCTGCAGCGGTAGCGAGCCGACAGGTCGTTGCCAAAAAGACTCCACCTCCTCCGCCGGTGCCTTTTGCGAAACAGCAGCAGGCGTTAGCAGCGCATCCCGGGCAACCGTTAGCGAGAAACGAAGTGCAGACGCTGCGTCCGGCCGCCTCTGCGGCTGCTCGACCCATGGTGAAGGTGGCGCCGGTGGGGAAACCGGCGACGCCGAATATGGGGAAGCCGGCGAACCTGCCGAACGCCGCGAAGCCCGGCCAGCCTGCCCCAGCCGCGAATCAGCCCATGAATCGGCCGGCAAGTCAACCCGCTCCGAGCGCGCGGCCCGCCGCGGCTGCTCCGGCAGAACCGAATCGTCCGGCGGCGCAACCGAGTCACCCCGCGCCGGCAGAACCGAGCAACCGTCCGGCAATGACTCCGCCAAGTAGTCATCCGGAGCCAGCACAGCCCAGCAATCGTCCGGAACCAGCCCGGCCGGAAGCCACTCAACCGCCGCCGAACCGGACTCCGCCAGCGCCTGCTGCACGCCCGCAACCTGCTGCGCCGGCCCAGCATCCGGTGGAGCGCACACCGCCGCCTGCAGCGGCCAAGCCCGCGACGCCTGCTGCGAAGCCCGCCACTCCTCCTCCGGCGGCTGCGAAGCCCGCGCCGGCGCAGAAACCTCCAGCAAAGCCGCTGACGCCTGAGCAGAAAAAGCAGGAAGAGGAACGGCAGAAGAAGGAACAACAGAAGCCTCAGGGTGAATAGAGGCCCGATCGCAGAAGACCCGATGCGTTCAAGGAATTACGGAATGGCGGCGCATCCTTGCAAAAGGAAGCGCCGCCCGGGTCCCTATCCAGCTACTTTAACGTGATCTCGCGCGTCAGGATGCTAGTGATTGTTCGTCCGTTTTGCACACGCTTGTCGATCACCTGCTGCTCCTTACCCTTGTCGCCATAGTGGCTCATGCGGAGATCGAGAACCTTTTGTGCCAGTCCGTCGAGAGCGGCAAAGTTCTTATACCCGATGGCGAAGCCAATATCCCAGTCTTCTGGATTGGCTTTCGTACTGTTCAGGAAGATGCTGTAGTTTTCAATCAGCCCAGCCTTCTTCTGCGCGTCCCAGATCGGTTTGATGTTGTTTTTCAGATCTTCCATGAACGCGTTGAAATGCCCGGGGAGTATTTGGACCAACGTGACCCGAGTGACTCCTCCCTCGGTGTATTGGTCCTGTGCGACTGCGGTGGCGGCCGACAACCAGGAAAGACAGAGTACCGCAACTGCGAATCGAATCGCTAGCTTCATAAACATTCGCCTCCTTGAAGTTGATGCCGCCGGAGTCTAATTGATTACGTGGTTGCGGTAAAGACTGCAAAGGAATTGATTCCTCCCGATGCACACGGTCTTTAACTACTTTGCTGCGGAGTTAATGGTGCTCTGATGTCATTGCCGCTTGGACAATCACTCGCAGTTACTGCAACGTGTGGCTCGATGAAGGCGCAGGACCTGCGCTTCCGCTGATGTTATAGCGCTTGAGTTTGCGGTAGAGAGTGGCGCGGCTGATGCCGAGCATGCGTCCCGCAAGAGCCTTATCGCCTTTGACTTGCTCGAAGACACGCTGGATGGTGGCGCGTTCGATATCCTCCAGGTCGGTGGAGGAGATCGGGACCGAAGCAGCGCCCTCTGCAGAAATCGATTCGGCCGAGGCCGCCAGATCGGAGACCAATTCGGGCGTGGAATCTGACGACGAACGCGCGGGCAGGTTCAAGGCAGCGATGGAGGGTGGAAGATCGCTGAGGTCGATCAGGGTTCCGTTGCCCAGAGCGACGGCACGCTCTACGCAATTCTCCAGCTCGCGCACATTGCCCGGCCAGTCGTAATTCATCAGAGATTTCATAGCGGCGCTGGAGACGCGCAGGTCTGCGCCTGGAGCGTAGCGTTCGCAAAACCAGTTCACCAGCATGGGAATGTCGCTGCGGCGTTCGCGCAAGGCGGGAACGTGCACGGTGACGACATTCAGACGGAAGTAAAGATCCTTGCGGAAGGTTCCGTTCCGGTAAGCGGCTTCGAGATCGCGGTTGGTCGCGGCGATGATGCGCACATCTACTTTAACGCGCTGGTTGCTGCCCACGGGACGCACTTCTTTCTCTTGCAGGACGCGCAGCAGCTTGGCTTGCAACTCGAGTGGCAGTTCGCCGATCTCGTCGAGGAAAACCGAGCCGGTATCGGCGGATTGAAACAGTCCTTGCTTGGATTTCAGAGCGCCGGTGAAGGCTCCTTTTTCGTAACCGAAAAGCTCGCTTTCAATCAGCGTGGGCACCAGCGACCCGCAGTCTACGGCCACGAAGGGACGGTTGGCGAATGCACCGCGGAAATGAATGGCACGGGCGATCAGCTCTTTGCCGGTGCCGCTCTCGCCGGAGATGAGCACGGCGGTGCGCGTGTCCTTCAGCCGCGAGGCCACGCGCAGAACTTCCTGAATCTTGGCGGAGGAGCCGACGATGCCGTGCACTGCGGTCTCCGAATCTATGCGCTCGCGGAGAAATTCATTTTCCTCGACCAGGCGGACCTTCTCGGCCATGCGGCGCAGGAACAGACGGAGTTCCTCGAGAGGGGAAAACGGTTTAGTGATGTAGTCGTAGGCACCGAGCTTCATGGCCTGTACAGCGGTCTCGATGGAACCGTGTCCGGTCATGAGCGCGACTTCGGTGCGGGGCAGAAGTTTCTTTACCTTCTCCAGGAATTCGAGGCCGGACATGTGAGGCATGACCATGTCGCTGAGGACAACGTGGACGGGCTGCTCTTCGAGCAGAGCCAGGGCGGACTCGCCGCTGTCGGCTTCGAGGCAGATGAAGCCCAGGGCTTCGCCCACGGTGACGCAGAGTTTGCGGATGCTCTGCTCATCGTCGACGATGAGGAGACGGACTCGGAGGTCTTCCCTGCTGAGAGCGGGCCGGCTCAGATCAGATCTGCTCAAGTCTCGGCTCACAGCGGTCTTGCCTAAAGGTGGTTTGCCGGGCACAGGGTTCATCGGGCCTTCCCCATAGTTTTCTCTACGGCGGAGATTAGGTCCTGCACGCGGAAAGGCTTCTCCAGATAAAGAGCGCCAATCTTGCGCAGGGTGGTCACGGTTTCTTCGTTGGCGTAGTCGCCGGTAATGATGACGACTTTGTGCTCGAGATCGGGGCGATGGGCGGAAATCCAGGTATGCACCTGGGCGCCGTCGACGCCGCCGGGCGTGCGCATGTCGGAAACCACGCCGAGAAATTGGCCTTTTTCGAGCAGGCGCAGGGCTTCGGCTCCAGACTCGATGCACACGACGTCGTAGCCGTTACGCTCGAGGGTGGCGCTCACCAGGGCCATGATGGAAGGCTCGTCTTCGATGAGCAGAACAGGCAAGAACGATCGTTGAATGGCGGGGGTTGTCATTTTTGTATTACTCCTGCGGCCACACTCAGAGAAGCAGTGTGGGGCGCTGCGGGAAAGCGAACAATGAAAGTGGCTCCCGGCCCGTCGGCATTGTTGTGGCAGAGAATCTCACCTCCGTGTTCCTTCACGATGCCGTAGCAGATGCTGAGGCCGAGGCCGGTTCCCTTGCCGACCTCTTTGGTGGTGAAGAAGGGATCAAAGATGCGATCGGGATGGGAAATGCCGTAGCCGTTGTCGCTGAAAGAAACTTCGACGGCATCGCCAACC